>NZ_CEEDDZ010000001.1:0-448672 GCF_979253585.1 Pseudomonas sp. AC463
CGGTGGCAGCGGGGGGGCTGGCGGTGCCGGCGTTTCCGGGTCCGGAATGCAGGTGTTCAACACGGACATCGGGATGATCGTCGGCGGCAATGGTGGTACGGCCGGCAATGGAGGCGCGGCTGGCCAAGGCGGTGGCGTCGGTTCCTCGGACCCTGCCGTCATTGGCACTTCCAATCTGCCTGGCGCCAGCGGCAGCAGCGGTTCTGCCGGCAGTGCCGGGGCGGGCGGTGTCGGTATCGTCTCGACCGGCAACTCCACCATTCGCAATGCCGGCGCCATCGCAGGCGGCTTCTCCAACCAAGGCTTCAGCGCCGGAGTGCGTGCCAATGCCATCGAATTTTCCGGCAGCGGCAACACCCTGATCCTCGAAGCCGGCTCGGAGATTCTCGGCAACGTGGTGAGCCAGCCCGGCAGCACCGATACGCTGGCGCTGGGGGGTGATGTCAACTCCTTGCGCAATGGCTTCAATCTCGGACAACTGGGTAACCAGTACCAGGGCTTCGACAACTTTGAAAAGGTCGGCACCAGCACCTGGACGCTCACCGGCACCGACACCACGCGCGCGTCCTGGCTGGTAAAGGCCGGCACGCTGGTGCTGGAGAACAATACACAGTTGGCGGGGGCGCTGGGCATTCAGAACGCCGGCACGGTCAGTTCCGGCACAGCCTCTGTTGCGCTTGGCGCGATCAACGCCGGCCACCTGAGCATCGGCGACACCGCCACATTGTCCCTGGGCAGCGATTACACCCAAGGCAGCCACGGCACCTTGAGTATCGGCGCGTTCAGCCCATCGCAGTACGGCAAGCTCGCCATCACCGGCAACGCGTTCCTGGCCGGTGCCCTCAATGTGGATGTGAAAAGCGGCAACACCCTCGCCATCGGCAATCAATTACTCGATGTGGTGACCACCACCGGCCACATCAGTGGCACCTTCGACAGCGTGAGCGACAATAGCTTGCTGTTCGATTTCACCCCGACCTACACCGGCAACAGTGTCAGCCTGAATCTGAGCGGCGCGGCTGTTGGCGGCGGCAACGGCGGCAGCACTGGCGCTGGCAACACGGTCTCGGGCAGCATCCAGGCCCTCGGCAACTCGCCCGCGCGCGGCGCAGCGCGGGTGCTGGACGGTGTGGTCGCCGGCAACCCCGGCGGGCGTCTGGCCGGCTATTTTGTGCCATTAAGCACCCAGGGCGAGGTGTCCAACGCCGTTTCCCAAGCCTTGCCGCTACTGGCGGGCGCCTCCACTGAAGCGGCGCGCACTGCGTTGAGCGGCATCAACGGCGTGGTCCAGGCCCGCAGCGAGGCGGTGCGCGGGTTGTCGTCCGGCGACGTGGCGTTTACCGACCAGCACCTGTGGATCAAACCCTTCGGCAGCTGGGCTGACCTGGAAAGCCGTGGCGGTGCCGCCGGGGTCAATTCCACGGTGGGCGGCCTGGCGTTCGGCCTGGATGCCAGCCTCAACGACCGCTGGCTGCTCGGCACGGCATTCATCTATGCCAATGTCGACACGCGCAACAGCGGTGACACCGCGCGCCAGACATTGAAGACCAACGTCTATCAATTGGTCGGCTACGGTACCTATCACCTGGACGACACCACGGACCTGAACTTCCAGATCGATGGTGGCCAGAACCACAACGAAGGCAAGCGCGATATCGACTTCGCCGGGTTGCAGGCCAAGTCCAACTACGACGCCTGGACCGCCCACGCCGGCGTGTCCCTGGACCGCACCTTCAGCCTGAGTACCGCCACGCGTTTCACGCCGTCGGTACGTGCCGACTACACCTGGATCAAGGACGAGGCCTACCGCGAGAAGGGCGCCGAAGACCTGAACCTGAGCGCAAAAAGCCGCACCACCGACCAGTTCATCCTCGGCGTGGACGGCAAGCTCAGCCATGACCTGACCCAGCAGCTCAACGTGAGCGCCAACCTGGGCGTGGGCTATGACTTCCTCGCCGAGCGCGACTCGATCAGCACCACGTTCGCCGGCGCGCCGGGCGCCGGCTTCACCACCGATTCGGGTGAGCCGCAGCGCTGGCTGGTGCGTGGCGGCACGGGGTTGAACTATCAGGTCAACGGCCAGTTGCAACTGGGCGTGCGGTATGACGTGGAGAAACGCACCGATTACCTCAACCAGACCGCTTCGGTTGAAGCTCGCTGGGCATTCTGACCGTGCCTCGGCGCAGCCTGTTGGCGGCCCTGTTCAGCGTGTTGCTGGGCGGGTGCGCCGTTGTGCCGAACCAGGCTGAACTGAACCAGCATGCGCAGTCGCTTGCCCATGCTGGGGGATTGGACAAGGCGCAGGTTCAAACCGACAGTTTTGTACTCACCAGCTTTTACCGCATCACTCGCCCGGACCAACCGTTGAGGGTGTATATCGAAGGCGATGGCTTTGCCTGGCGCACGCGCAGCCAGCCGTCACTGAACCCCACGCCGATCAAGGCGCTGGGGCTGTCGCTGGCCGCAGCTGACCCGGCGCCGAACGTGGTCTATCTCGCTCGGCCTTGCCAATTCACGCCTCTGGCGGCCAACCCGCACTGTGACGTGAGCTACTGGACCGGCAAGCGCTTCGCCGAAGAGGTGATTGTGGCGATGAACCAGGCACTCGATCAGTACGCCGCCCGCGTGCCCGGCCAACCGTTGCAATTGGTCGGCTACTCGGGGGGCGCCAATATTGCTGCATTACTTGCAGCACGGCGCGGCGATGTCATCAGCCTGCGCAGTGTGGCGGGCAATCTGGATGTGGATGAAGTCAACCGCCTGCACCGGGTCACGCCGATGCCGGATTCCTTGAATGCTATCGATATCGCTCCGCGCCTGGCCAATATGGCGCAAGTGCACTTCAGCGGCAGTGACGACGCCGTCGTGCCACCGGCCATTGCCCAGCGGTTTGCACGTGCAACGGCTGGGCATTGCACGCAAATTCGGCTGGTGCCAGGGATGCGCCATGACAGTGACTGGGCGCAGCGCTGGTCGCAGTTATTGAGTGTGGTGCCGCGCTGTTCGGCTAAGGCTGATTGAGCGCGGTGAGGCAGGCGCGAAACAAAGATCACGCCTGTGGTGCGGTCCATCCACTGGATACCGCCCGGCAAACGGGCGGTCCTGCTTGGCATTCCTGAATGGGATTGTTCAGCGGTTGAAACGCTCCACCAGCGCGTATTGGGTGGACGCGGTGTTGGTCAGTTCCTTGCTCAGGTCGGTGGATTGATGGGCTTGCACCGAGGTCTGGTCGGCCAGCTCGGCGATGGTGGTGATGTTGCGGCTGATCTCCTCGGCGACCGCGCTTTGCTCCTCGGTGGCGGCGGCGATCTGGGTGGTCATGTCGGTGATGTGTGACACCGCCTCGCTGATGCCCACCAGTGCCTTGTCCGCTTCCAGCACCCAGGCCACGCCTTCCTGGGCCTGGCGTTGGCCATGCTCCATGCTGCTCACGGCGTTGTTGGACGAGGTTTGCAGTTGGGTGATCAGGGCGTGGATCTGGGTGGTGGATTGCGAGGTGCGTTGGGCCAGTTGACGCACCTCGTCGGCCACCACGGCAAAGCCGCGACCCATGTCGCCAGCACGCGCGGCTTCAATCGCGGCGTTAAGGGCCAGCAGGTTGGTCTGATCGGCGATGCCTTTGATCACATCCACCACGCTGCCGATTTCATCGCTGTCGCGGGCCAACTGCGCCACGGTGGCGCCGGTTTCGCCGACCACCGCCGACAGGCGCTCGATGGCTTCACGGGTGTCCCGCGCGACCTCGCGCCCACGCCCGGTGAGGGCATTGGCTTGCTGGGTGGCATCGGCGGTGCGCTGCACGTGGCTGGCGACTTCCTGGGTGGTGGCGGCCATCTGGTTGACGGCCGCCGAGACTTGTTCGGTTTCCACGCGCTGGCGGTCCAGGCCTTTGGCGCTGGCGGTGGCCAACTGGTCGGATTGGCCGGCGAGGGCACTGAGTTGTTCGGCGCTGTCCTGCAGGCGCGTGAGGCAGGTTTTCAGGCGTGCGGTCTGGCTGAGGAACGCGGTTTCCAAACGTGCCTGGGGGCCGCGGGCGTCGCTGTACATCTGCGCGATCAAGGCGTCAGAGGTCGACGGCTCGACACCCGCCAGCAGGCGCAAGGTGCCGCCATGGCGCACGCGTGAGCACAGCACACCCACCGGCAGTGCAACGGCCACGGCGACGGCGATGGCAATCGGCGCGTCGAGGAACAACCCGGCGACGCTGCCGGTAACCGCAGTGGCTACGTAAGGCACGCAACTCAACGCGGCCGGCAGCCAGGCGTCCTGGCTTGGCACGGCCGACTTGCCTTGGCTGATGCGCTGGTACAGCGCTTGGGCGCGGCGGATTTCATCAGCCGTCGGCTTGACCCGCACCGACTCGAAGCCCACCACGTTACTGCCTTCGAATATCGGCGTGACGTAGGCATTGACCCAATAGTGATCGCCGTTTTTCGAGCGGTTCTTGACGATCCCCATCCAGGGCAAGCCCTGTTTGAGTGCGCCCCACATATGCGCAAATACGGCGGGGGGCACATCGGGGTGGCGCACGATGTTCTGCGGCGCGCCGATCAGGTCGGCGCGTTCAAAGCCGCTGATGTCGACAAAGGCGTCATTGCAGTAAGTGATCACACCTCGAACATCCGTCGCCGAGATGAGTTTTTGTTGCGGCGCGAGGGAAATCTCGCGTTGTGTTACAGGCTGGTTGTTGCGCATTCCGACTACTCCCTGGTTGCACTCAGTCCATCGGCGCCAACTCGCAGAAGATTAATCCACATTGGCTATTTCGCCAGCCGCTGGTCAAAAGCCTGAAACTTGTCGATGAAAAACCCCATAATGGCGGCCATTTTTGTTTAGCCCGTTATTCTGGTGTGCCCGTATGGAAATTAAGGTCAACTTTCTCGACAACCTCCGGCTTGAAGCCAAGTTCGATGACTTCACGGTGATTGCCGACCAACCCATCCGCTATAAAGGCGATGGTTCGGCGCCGGGCCCCTTCGATTACTTCCTGGCGTCGTCGGCGTTGTGCGCGGCGTACTTCGTGAAGTTGTATTGCGAGACGCGCAATATCCCCACCGACAATATTCGCCTGTCGCAGAACAACATCGTCGACCCGGAAAACCGCTATAACCAGATCTTCAAGATCCAGGTGGAGTTGCCGGCGGATATCTCCGACAAGGATCGCCAGGGCATCCTGCGTTCCATCGATCGTTGCACCGTAAAGAAAGTGGTGCAGGCCGGTCCCGAGTTTGTGATCGAGGAGGTCGAAAACCTCGACGCCGATGCCCAGGCCTTGTTGATGCCGAGCAGCACGTCGCAGGCGGGTACCTACATCGCCGGCAAAGACCTGCCGCTGGAGCAGACCATCGCCAACATGTCCGGGATCCTGGCCGGGCTGGGCATGAAGATCGAAATCGCCTCGTGGCGCAATATCGTGCCCAACGTGTGGTCGCTGCATATCCGCGATGCGCACTCGCCGATGTGCTTCACCAACGGCAAGGGCGCGACCAAGGAAGGCGCACTGGCGTCGGCGTTGGGCGAGTTTATCGAGCGGCTCAACTGCAACTTCTTCTATAACGACCAGTTCTGGGGCGAAGACCTCGCCAACGCAGCGTTCGTGCATTATCCGGACGAGCGCTGGTTCCAGCCGGGGCCTGACGATGCGGTGCCCGACGAAATCCTCGATGCCTACTGCCTCAAGGTCTACAACCGCGAGGGCGAGCTGCGCGGTTCGCACCTGTTCGACACCAACTCCGGCAATGAAGAACGCGGCATTGTCTCGCTGCCGTTCGTGCGCCAGTCGGATGGCGAGGTGGTGTATTTCCCGTCCAACCTGATCGAAAACCTCTACCTCAGCAATGGCATGAGCGCCGGCAACACCCTGGCTGAAGCCCAGGTGCAATGCCTGTCGGAGATTTTCGAGCGGGCGGTGAAGCGCGAAATCATCGAAGGCGAATTCGCCTTGCCAGATGTACCCGCCGAGGTGCTGGCCAAATATCCAGGCATCCTGGCGGGCATCCAGGGCCTCGAAGCCCAAGGCTTCCCGGTGCTGGTCAAGGACGCGTCCCTGGGCGGTGAGTTCCCGGTGATGTGCGTGACCCTGATGAACCCGCGCACCGGCGGCGTGTTCGCCTCGTTCGGCGCGCACCCAAGCCTGGAAGTGGCGCTGGAACGCAGCCTCACCGAACTGCTGCAAGGCCGCAGCTTCGAAGGCTTGAACGACCTGCCTCAGCCTACGTTTGAAGCGCAGGCGGTGACCGAGCCGAACAACTTCGTCGAGCACTTCATCGACTCCAGCGGCGTGGTGTCGTGGCGCTTCTTCAGCGCGCAGTCGGACTATGAGTTTGTCGAGTGGGACTTCTCGGGCGAAGGCGAAGACTCCAACGTCCAGGAAGCCGCGACCCTGTTCGGCATCCTTGACGGCATGGGCAAAGAGTCCTACATGGCGGTGTACGAGCACCTCGGCGCCACCGCGTGCCGCATCCTGGTGCCGGACTACTCGGAAATCTACCCGGTGGACGACCTGATCTGGGACAACACCAACAAGGCGCTGTTTTTCCGCGAAGACATCCTCAACCTGCATCGCCTCGACGAGGCCGAACTGACCGCACTGGTCGAACGCCTGATCGAAAGCGAGCTGGACGACTACACCGACATCACCACCTTGATCGGCATCGAATTCGACGACAACACCGCCTGGGGCCAACTGACCATCCTGGAGTTGAAGCTGCTGATCTTCCTGGCCTTGAAGCAGTACGAAGAGGCCAAGGAATGCGTGGAGATGTTCCTGCAGTACAACGACAACACCGCCGAGCGCGGCCTGTTCTACCAGGCGATGAATGCAGTGCTGGAAATGGAACTGGACGACGACCTGGAACTGGCGGATTACGAAGCCAACTTCCGCCGCATGTTCGGCAAGGAGCGCATGGACGCGGTGATTGGCTCGGTGGACGGCAGCGTGCGTTTCTACGGGCTGACACCGACCAGCATGAAGCTGGAAGGGCTCGACCGGCATTTGCGTTTGATTGATAGCTACAAGAAGCTGCACAGCGCGCGGGCGAAGATCACTTCAGCCTGACGCAGGGGGAAATGTGGGAGGGGGCTTGCCCCCGATGGCAGTCTGTCAGTCACTGCATCAGGTGACTGGTCCACCGCTATCGGGGGCAAGCCCCCTCCCACATTTGATTTGTGCCAAGTTTTGATCAGGAAGCGCCTGTCTCGTAAAGGCGACTTTTCCGACATCGTTCACCGATAGCAAAACTTTACTCTTTGGGCTTTCGCGTCCAGGAGTAAAGGGAATGACTTCCAGCGTACTACCGAGCGTCTTTTTCGATCACAGCCGGCACACTCTGAATGTGCGCGAGGTCGAGGCCCGGCTCGATGTCTTGGCCTTCACGGGCCACGAACACCTGAGCCAGCCCTACACCTACACCGTGGAATTCACCAGCACCGAGCGTGACCTGGCGGCAGACACCTTGCTCGGCCAGGACGCCCGTTTCAGCCTGCACGCCGCGCCGCAAAAAAAACGCTCGTTTCTGGACCTTAGTGCAGAGGAAATCAAACCGCTGCGCACCCTGTATGGCGTGATCACCGGCTTCAAACGCAACTCCGGCTCCAACGACCAGGCCAGTTATGCCGTCACCTTGCAGCCGCGCCTGGCCCTGCTGGCGCGCGGTCTGCAGTACCGCATCTACCAGCACCAATCCGTGCCGGAAATCGTCGAAAGCATCCTGCGTAACCGCCACGGCTTCCTTGGCCAGGACTTCCTGTTCAGCCTGAAACGCGACTACCCCCGGCGCGAACAGGTGATGCAATACGGCGAAAGCGACCTGGACTTTATCGCCCGCCTGCTGGCCGAAGTCGGCATCTGGTACCGCTTCTCCACCGACGACCGCCTGGGTATCGATGTGGTCGAATTCTGCGACGATCAACGCCTCTATCAGTTCGGCCTTGAGCTGCCATTGCGCCCGCAGTCCGGGCTCGGCAGCAGTGGGCAGGACGGTGTGTGGCAACTGCAATCGAGCCACGCGGTGGTCGAGAAGCAGGTGCATATCCGCGCCTACCAGCACCGCGACGCCCGCGCCGACCTGAGCGGCGAAATCGACCAGACACGCGGCGCCACCACCACCTACGGCGAGGCTTACCACTACGCCGAACCCTATAGCGCCTTGGGTGATCGCCTCGATCAAGACGAACGCCTGCTAAGCGAAAGCGGCTACTTCTATGCCCGCTTGCGTCACGAGCGCTATCTCAACGAGCAAACCCGACTCAGCGGCATCAGCAGCAGTGCGATTCTGGTACCGGGGCAGGTGCTCAAAGTGTCCGGCGGTGCGCCTGAGGCCTTCACGCTCGGCGCAGTAATCACCGGGCTGACCACCACGGCCGCGCGCGACAGCAGTTTCATCGCCACTTTCAAGGCGATGCCCTATTCGGAAAGCGTGTGCTTTCGCCCGCCGCTCAAGGCCAAACCGCAAATCGCCGGCACCGTCCCGGCCCGCGTCACCAGTTCGCGGGTCAACGACCCGTATGCGCATATCGACCTGGAAGGCCGCTACCGCGTCAACTTCCTGTTCGACCGCGACAGCTGGAAAACCGGCCAGGAAAGCGTCTGGCTCCGCCTGGCCCGCCCGTACGCCGGCGACACCCACGGCCTGCACCTGCCGCTGATAGCCGGCACCGAAGTCGCCATCGCCTTCGAACAAGGCGACCCGGACCGCCCCTACATCGCCCACGCCCTGCACGACAGCCGGCATGTGGACCACGTGACCATGCGCAACGACAAACGCAACGTGCTGCGCACCCCGGCGAACAACAAGCTGCGCATGGATGACCAACGTGGGCAGGAGCACATCAAGCTCAGTACCGAACATGGCGGCAAGAGCCAGCTCAACCTGGGGCATTTGGTCGATGCCGAGCGCAATAAACGTGGGGAGGGTTTTGAGCTGCGCACTGACGGTTGGGGGGCGATCCGAGGTGGTAAAGGGCTTTTTATCAGTGCCGATGAGCAGGTTAAGGCCGGCGGTGAGCAGCTCGATATGGACGCCGCCATTCAGCAGTTGCAAGGCGCACTATCACTGGCGCGCTCCCTGGCTCAGGCAGCGCGTAAGGCTGAAGTGACACCTGGTGATCTCAATAGCCAGCTGGGTCTACTTGAGGCCCTCACGGGGTTGGCGCAACCGGGGGCACTGTTGCATGCCCCGGCGGGCATTGGCGTACTCAGTCCCAAAGCCATATGCCTGTCTTCCGGCACAGAAAGCGTCGGCATCATGGCCGCCCATAACGCAGACATCGGCGCCGGGCGCGACATCACCGCAACCGCCCAGGCAGGTGTTAGCGTCTTGGCGCAAAGTGCCGACCTGCAACTCAAGGCGGCGCACGGCAAGGTCGAACTGCACGCTCAGGCCAGCGACGTCCACGTTCAAGCCAAGGCCGACATCAACATCGAGAGCGTCGATGGCCGTATCCAGATCAGTGCCCCGCAAGAGCTGGTACTTAACTGTGGAGGTGCCTATATCCGCTTGAAGGACGGCGATATAGAGCTGGGGGCGCCTGGCAACATCTACCTTAAAGCTACGGATGTGCACAAGTTCGGCAGTACCCGGCTCGAGACTCCGGCATCACCGTTGCCGGCAGGTTATGCGGGTGGGTACAGCCTGAAAGATGCAGCTCAGGTACCAATGCCATTCACCCGTTATCAAATAACCACTGAGCAAGGTGAAATTTTCAACGGCACCACGGACAAGGATGGCTTGACCATGAGTGTCCATACCTTGGTGCCGCGAGGGTTGAAAATAGAGCTGCCGCAGTCTGAGCAGTGGATCAGCTTTTCCGCTCCCGCCGGAATGAACTACGCAGGCATTCAGTGCACCGCGTCCATGGACGATGGGACGGTTCTGAAAGGCGAGTTTGATCATGAGAATAAAGCGACGTTTTATTCTTTTGCGGGGGATGCCTGCGTCAAATTTGAAGTGGAAGACTTGGATCGGCAGGAGATTGTGCACTGCGGTGCGCAGGCGCTTTTGAAGCAGTTGGCGGAGTGAGTGTGATTATTTTAAAGATGTTCTTTTTGCTTGGTCTTCCTTTTGTTTTATTTGTGGCGTCTGTGGGGGTGAATTTTTATATCGTGTTGTTCGATCTCGACAAGTTTTTAGAGTGCTTCAAGAAAAGCACCATTATTAGTTCGTATGGGAGCGTGTGGCGCAGGGGGGCATTTTACGCACGCTATACATTGGTATGTGTCGTAATAGGCAGTGTCATGTTCCCTAATAAGCATATGCGGAATGGCACGCTGGACCCTGAAGAGATGGCGCGTTGTCCTGTAGAGATAAAATACCGCATGGCCCTGTCTTTTTACTTATTGCTGAGTGCAGTTGGGTGCTTTGTTTTGACGGCTGTATTGTTGATTTTTATTAAAAACTCTAAGTTTTTACATTTTAATTGATCTTTCGAGGTGAACAATGTGGACGTTTTTTATCGGGACTATCTGGCGCAAAAAGATCACCCGATTGATGACGAAACGCTAAAGCAAGCACTCGTATCACTTGAGGGGGCGGCGCTCAAGTTTTCTGCAGACGCTATCAGTGATGCGGCGCAGCGTGAGAATTACAATCGCAACGTCAGGCGGGTCAAGGAGGCGGTGCTGGAGCAAGTTAAGAGTGGAAAGGTCACGGTTAAAGAGGCGGCGCAGTTTTGTTACGAGGCGCGCAATAATATCATGGCTGAAGTCCGTGCAAGAACGTCACCGCAGGGTTTGGCGATTGCCGAAGCGAGGAAAAAAATTCCTCTTGGTCTTGCACAGATTTTGGATGAAAAAGCCATTAAGAAGTTTGGCGGGACGTTTGTTGAACTTGATGTAAAACAGAAAAACCTGATGTATTACGAAATCGTAGAGTCTTCGGCCAGGCCCAATGTGACATTCAATACGATGAATAAAGTGTTGAGGGTTTCAGGCAAGGTTTTGGTGGTCGTTACCATTGCGTATGCAACCTATGACATTGCCACAGCTGAGAACAAACCGAAAGCGGCGATCAAGCAGGGCGTCATTGTGGGCAGTGGATTGGTTGGAACAGCGTTGGCAGGTGCAGCCGTGTCGGCCGTGTGCGGCCCCGGTGCACCGTTTTGTGCCATTGGCTTGATGTTGGGCGCCGGGATTGCGTCGGGGTGGGGGGCTTCGTTAGTGACCGAGTCTCTTGATGATGAACTCGAAGAGTTTCTCAAGTGGGGCGTCGGCTAGACCGAGTTGGCACGCAACTGCTCAGCAACTATCACGTCTGAGGACTGACATGAACAATCCCTACCACCGCACCGATACGCTCAACCCCCGTAAAGACTTTATTGTCGGTATACAGAAACAGCATTGGGTCGAATTCCAATTACTGGACGAGCAGGGCGAGCCGCTACCAAACATCGCTTATTGTGCCTTGAACGATGCGCCCCGCGCGGCCTGTGCTCCAGAGTACACCGGGTTTCAGGTGCCCAGGGTCTGGATCTTCGCCAAGGCCTGCGCCAGATCCGCCCGCAGGTCTTCCACATCTTCAACCCCCACCGACAACCGCACCAATCCATCACCAATCCCCAACTGCGCCCGCGTGGCCGCCGGGATGCTGGCATGGGTCATGATCGCCGGGTGTTCGATCAAACTCTCTACGCCGCCCAGGCTTTCGGCCAGGGCGAAGATCTTGACGTTTTCCAGGAAGCGCGTGGCACCGGCCAGGTCGCTGTTCAAGTCCACTGAAATCATCCCGCCAAACCCGCGCATCTGCTGACGGGCCAAGGCGTGTTGTGGATGGGACGCCAAGCCTGGGTAGTACACCCGCGCCACTTGCGGTTGCTGTTCCAGCCAGGTCGCGAGGTCGAGGGCGTTGCGGCAATGGCGCTCCATGCGCAGGGCGAGGGTTTTTACGCCGCGCAGGGTCAGGAAGGCGTCGAAGGGCCCGGCGATGGCGCCCACCGAGTTTTGCAGGAAGCCCAGGCGTTCGGCCAGGTCGGGGTTGTCGCCAACGATGGCGATACCGCCGATCACATCCGAGTGGCCGTTGAGGTACTTGGTGGTCGAGTGCACCACCACATCAAACCCGAACTCCAGCGGGCGCTGGATCCAGGGGCTGGCAAAGGTGTTGTCGGCCACGCAGATAATCCCGCGCGCCCGGCAGATACGGGCAATCGCGCCGAGGTCAGTCAGGCTCAGCAGCGGGTTGCTCGGGGTTTCGACCCAGACCATGCGCGTGTCGTCCTGCAACGAGGCTTCGAACGCCGACAGGTCGCTTAAGTCCACAAAGCTGAAACGATGCCCGGCGCTGCGTTGGCGCACCTTGTCGAACAGGCGGAAGGTGCCGCCGTACAGGTCGTTGCCGGAGACGATATGCGCGCCGGCATCCAGCAGCTCCAGTACGGTGGAGATCGCCGCCAGCCCGGAGGCGAAGGCAAACGCCTGGCTGCCGCCTTCCAAATCCGCAACGCAACGCTCCAGGGCAAAACGCGTGGGGTTGTGGGAGCGCCCGTAGTCAAAACCCTTGTGCACGCCGGGGCTGTCTTGCAGGTAGGTGGAGTTGGCGTAGATCGGCGGCATCAGCGCGCCCGTGGTCGGGTCGGGGGATTGCCCTGCGTGGATCACACGGGTGGCAAACGCGCTTTTATCGGGCTGGCTCATGCAAGGGATCTCCGTAGGTGGTTGAGCAGATCGACGCGGGTGATCAGGCCATGAAAGCCCGACGCGTCGGCAATGATGGCGACCAGGCCGCGATCCAGTTCGGCCTGCAACTCGGCCAGGCTGGCGCTGGGGGCCAGGGTTTGCAGGGTGTTGGTCATGGCGCTGGCGACGGTCATGCTGAAGTGCGCGGCGTCGTGGTGCAGGCCCAGCAGGATGTCGGATTCATCGATCACCCCCACCAGCTCGCGGCCCTCCACCAATACCGGCAGTTGCGACACATCGGCCAGGCGCATGCGCTGGAACGCGGTGAGCAAGCTGTCGTCGGGGCTCACGCTGATCACGCGGCCGTCTTCGAAGCGCCGGGCGATGAGGTCGCGCAGGTCGCCGTAGTGCTTGTACTGGAGCAGCCCGGCGTCGTTCATCCATTGGTCGTTGTAGACCTTGGACAGGTAGCGCGTGCCGGTGTCGCACACAAAGGTCACCACGCGCTTGGGCACGGTCTGTTCGCGGCAGTAGCGCAGGGCTGCGGCGAGCAGGGTGCCGGTGGACGAGCCGCCCAGAATGCCCTCGGCCTTGAGCAGCTGGCGGGCGTGGTCGAAGCTGTCTTCATCGCTGATGGAATAGGCGTGGCGCACGCTGGAGAGGTCGGCGATCGAGGGGATGAAGTCTTCGCCGATGCCTTCCACCGCCCATGATCCTGGGGTTTCCAGCTGGCCGCTGCGGCTGTATTCGGCCATCACCGAGCCCACCGGGTCGGCCAGCACCATTTCCAGCTCAGGCTGTACGCGCTGGAAGAAACGCGTCAGGCCGGTGAGGGTGCCCGCCGAGCCGACGCCCACCACAATCGCGTCGACATCATGCTGGGTTTGCGCCCAGATCTCCGGGGCGGTGCTGGTTTCGTGGGCCAGGGGGTTGGCCGGGTTGTTGAACTGGTCGGCGAAGAATGAACCGGGAATATCCTTGGCCAGGCGTGCGGCCACATCCTGGTAGTACTCGGGGTGGCCCTTGCCGACATCCGAGCGGGTGATGTGCACCTCGGCGCCCATGGCCTTGAGGTGCAGCACCTTCTCCGTGGACATCTTGTCGGGCACCACCAGCACCACCCGGTAGCCCTTGGCCCGGCCTACCAGCGCGAGGCCCAGGCCGGTATTGCCGGCGGTGGCTTCGATAATGGTGCCGCCGGGGCGCAGGCGGCCATCGCGCTCGGCGGCGTCGATCATCGCCAGGCCGATGCGGTCCTTGATCGAGCCGCCGGGGTTTTGCGATTCAAGCTTGAGGAACAGCGTGCAGGGGCCGGTATCGAAGCGGCTGACCCGTACCAGTGGCGTGTTGCCGATCAGTTCGAGTACGGCGGGGCGGGGAAGCGTGGGCATGTCGTCACCTGAGGGCTTGGGGTGGGGGGACAGCAAAGGGTGGAGCATGGCTTTGAACAGTAGGCGCGTATCCGGCGGGTCGCAACCGAG
This sequence comes from Pseudomonas sp. AC463, assembly GCF_979253585.1. NCBI lineage: Bacteria > Pseudomonadati > Pseudomonadota > Gammaproteobacteria > Pseudomonadales > Pseudomonadaceae > Pseudomonas > Pseudomonas sp. AC463. Next base: position 14,092 of record NZ_CEEDDZ010000001.1, read on the forward strand.
CGGTCGGCTGAATGTCTTTTTTTGGCGCATCGCCGCTGCCCTGGTGCGCCATCTGCGAGCACCGTTTACGTCGATTTCCTTGTGATCATTGGGCGAAGTGACCTGGCCTGGGCTTTGCTATAGAGAATCCAAACTTGGATACAAGATGGAGTCTCCCATGCAAAACGCTTTCGGCTGGACCCTCGGTGAATGGTTGGATGCTTACCGCAGCGGGGCGATTACCCCGGATTATTTGCTGACCCTGGCCACCCAATACCCTCTCGACGACAGCGCCTGGATCGCCCGGGTCACTCCCGCGCAACTGGCCGAGCAGTTGACGCAACTGAGCGAGCGCCTGGCGGCTGTGGGCGGCGACAGGGCCAGGCTGGCGCTGTATGGCGTGCCCTTTGCGATCAAGGACAATATCGACGCGGCCGGTTGGGACACCACGGCAGCCTGCCCCGAATTTGCCTACTCGGCGGCGCAGGATGCATCTGTGGTCCAGAAGCTGCGCGCGGCCGGTGCGATTTTGATGGGCAAGACCAACCTCGACCAGTTCGCCACTGGCCTGGTGGGCACGCGCTCGCCCTATGGCGCGGTAGGCAACAGCTTCGACCCGGATTACGTCAGCGGTGGCTCCAGCTCCGGCTCGGCGTCGGTGGTGGCCCGTGGCCTGGTGGCGTTTGCCCTGGGGACCGACACCGCAGGGTCGGGGCGGGTGCCGGCGGGGTTCAACAATATCGTGGGCTTGAAACCGACCAAGGGGCGTTTCTCCAATACTGGCGTGGTGCCCGCGTGCCGCACGGTGGATTGCATCTCGGTGTTTGCGCTGACCGTGGCCGACGCCGAGGCAGTGGCTCAGGTGGCGGCGGGTTACGACGCCAGCGATGCGTATTCGCGCGCCAACCCGAATACGGCGCCGGTCGCGGTGGCGGCCGCAATCAAACTGGCGATCCCGGCAGCCCTGGAGTTTTTTGGCGATAACCAGAACCAGGCGGTGTTCGAACAGGCGCTGGAGCGATTCAAGGCCATGGGGGCGGTGATCACGCCGGTGGATTTCACCCCGTTCAAGGAGTTGGCGGATCAGCTGTATTTCGGGCCGTGGGTCGCCGAGCGTACCGTGGCCCTGGAAGGCATGCTGCAAAAGCAGCCCGATGCGATCAACCCGGTGGTGCGCGGCATTGTCGAAAGCGGTTACAGCTACAGCGCCTGCGACGCCTACAAGGCCGAATACCTGCGCGCCGAACTGAGCCGGCGCATCAACGACAGCCTGGCCGGTTTCGATGCCTTGCTGGTGCCCACATCCCCGACGATTCGCACGCAGGCGCAGATGGCCGAGGAACCGGTGCGCTACAACTCGCAATTCGGCTACTACACCAACTTCACCAACCTCGCCGACCTCTCGGCCCTGGCGCTGCCCGCCGGCCTGCGCGCCGATGGCTTGCCCAGCGGCATTACCTTGCTTGCCCCGGCCTGGCATGACAGCGCTCTGGCGCACCTGGGCAAACGCTGGCAGGCCGGGCTCGACCTGCCGTTAGGCGCCACCGGGCGCTTTTTGCCCACACCGGCCCCGGCGCGACAAACCCCCGGCTGCGTGCGTGTGGCGGTGGTGGGCGCGCACCTCACCGGCATGCCGCTGAACTTCCAACTCACCGGCCGCAACGCGGTGCTGGTCGAGCAAACCCTCACCGCCGACACCTACCGTCTCTACGCGCTGCCGGGTACCGTGCCGCCCAAGCCGGGGCTGGCGAAGGCGGACAGCGGGCAGCCGATCATCGTCGAGTTGTGGGACATGCCCATCGCGCGCTTTGGCGAGTTCGTCGCCGAAATCCCGGCGCCGCTGGGTATCGGCAATCTGTTGCTGGCAGATGGGCGCAGCGTCAAAGGCTTTATCTGCGAGCCTTGGGCACTGGCGGACGCGCTGGATATCACCGAGTTCGGCGGCTGGCGCGCCTTTATCGCGAGCCGGGGGTGAGCATGCCGTTGGCCAAGGCGCGGCCGGAGAGCCTGGCGGGGCAAATCTACGCGCAGCTCAAGGCGGATATCTTTGATTTTCGCCTGCTGCCGGGCGACCGTTTCAGCGAAGGCGACGTGGCCACGCGCATGAATGCCAGCCGTACGCCGGTGCGTCAGGCGCTGTATCGCCTGGAGAAGGAAGGGTACCTGTCGGTGTATTTCCGCAGCGGCTGGCAGGTCAAGCCGTTCGATTTTGCCTACTTCGAAGAGCTGTACGACGTGCGCATCGTGCTGGAACTGGCGGCGGTCGAACGTTTATGTGCGATGGATCAGCCGAACGCGGTGCTGCAAACGTTGCAGGCCACGTGGCGGGTGGAGGAGGGGGAACGCTTGCAGGACCCCCACGCAGTGTCGGCGCTGGATGAGCGTTTCCACTGCGCCCTGGTGGAGGCCACCGGCAACCGCGAAATGGCGCGCATGCACTTCGAGATCACGGAAAAAATCCGCATCATCCGCCGCCTCGACTTTACCCAGGCGCCGCGCATTGCCGCGACCTACGAGGAGCATGGGCAAATCCTGACGGCGATCCTGCAACGGCGCAGTGAGCAGGCGCAGCAGTTGCTCAAGCGGCATATCGAGCTGAGCAAGCAGGCGGTGCGCGCGATCACTTTGCACCGGCTGCATACGGCCCGGCCGTAATGATGTGGCGAGCGCCCGCTCGCCACAGGTCATTTGAGGAGTGTATGCAAGCGCGCCACCGTTGCCTCCCCGGCCTGCTGCATCGGTGCACGCAACTCGCCGGCGATCAAACCTTGCATGGCTAGCGCGGCTTTTACCGGGGCCGGGTTCGGCTCCATGAACATCGCGTTGATCAGCGGCACCAGGCCCTGGAACGTCGTCCGCGCTTCGGCCAGTTGGTTGTCGCGCACCTGCTGCCACATCGCCACAAACTGCTCGGTGTGCACATGCGCAGACGCCGCAATCGCGCCGCTGGCGCCCAGGCATAGCGCGTTGAACATCTGCAGATCCTCGCCACACAGCACGTCCACCTCGCCACTGCCCAGCAGCGCCAGGGTATTGCCCAGGTTGCCGCCGCAGTCCTTGATCGCCACGATGCGTGGGTGCGCGACGATCGTCAGCAAGGTCGCCTGCTCGAAGGTCGCGCCGGTGCGGTAGGGGATGTCATACACAATGACCGGCACGCTGGAGGCGTCCGCCACCGTGCGAAAAAAAGCTTCAAGGCCGGCCTGGGAAGGGCGGATATAACTCGGCGCCGGCACCAGCAAGCCGGCGACCGCGCGCTTGAGGATTTCGCCCTGGAACTGCAGCAATTCAATCTGGTTATTGCCCGCCAGGCCCATCACCACCCGGTGCGCCGGCAGCAACTGCAACACCGCATCCAGCACCGCCAGTTGCTCCTGACGGCTCAGCGCCGCGGCTTCACCGGTGGTGGTGCACACCATGATCCCGGCCACGTGCTTTTCCAGCAGGTGGCTGACCAGCCGGCGCAGGCCGATAAAATCGATGGCACCGTCATGGAACGGCGTGACCACGGGAACCCAGATACCTTGAAACGATGACATGCACTTTCTCCTGATGGTTGACCGATCAAGTCACCGTCAGAAGGGCATGGGGAATTGTGCAAGGGGGGAGGGAGTCCGCGCTCAATGTCCTGTCAGCTCATCTGACGGGACAGCGCGCCCCGATCACATGAGCGACTGTTTCTTCGATTTGAGGGCGTGCGCAACGCAACCTTGCGCCTTGGCAATCAAGCCAATGACGGAGCGGTTAACGCGTAAGGTTGCGGACATTTGCTGACACACCCTGAAGAAGGCCTCCATCATCGGGGGATGTCAGCAAATGTGTCAAGCACCCGACTCGCCTTTGATGGCCGCTTCTATCGCGGCGATGTCGATCTTGCCCATGGTCATCATCGCGTCGAACGCGCGCTTGGCGATGGCCGGGTCGGAGTGGGTCACGGCGTCCGTCAACACTCGCGGGGAGATCTGCCACGACAATCCCCACTTGTACTTGCACCAGCCGCACGCGCTGGCCTGGCCGCCATTGTCGATGATGGCGTTCCAGTAACGGTCGGTTTCGGCCTGGTCATCGGTGGCCACCTGGAACGAAAAGGCTTCGCTATGGCTAAACGCCGGGCCGCCATTGAGGCCGATGCAGGCGATGCCCAGCACGGTGAAATCGACGGTCAACACGTCGCCCCGTTTACCCGCCGGGTAATCACCGGGGGCACGGTGCACGGCGTTTACGCAGCTGTCGGGAAAGGTCTTGGCGTAGAAACGCGCGGCCTCTTCGGCGGTGCCGTTGTACCAGAGGCACAGGGTATTTTTATTGGTCATGATGGGGCTCCACGTGTGAACGGGTGCGTGGAGTCTAGACGAGCCTCGGCCGTATCAATCATCGACCACACCCGCCCAACAGAGGGCAGGCGGGTTATGCGTTTGTCCTCAGGCTCTGCGAGCCATCAGCAATACCGACGCCGCCGCCGACAGCAGCCCCGCGCAGCAGCGATTGAAGATCCGCTTGCCCCTGGGCTCGGCAAACCAGCGGCGCATGTGCACGCCCATATAGGCGTAGAGGCTGATGGCGATCCATTCCAGCATCAGAAACAGCGCTCCAAGCACCGCGAATTGTGGGATGATCGGTTGGCCGGGCACCACGAATTGCGGGAGGAAGGCGGTGAAGATCAGGATGGCCTTGGGGTTGCCCGCCGCCACCAAAAACTCCTGACGCGCCAACGCCCACAACCCCACCGTGGCCGAAACCGATTGCGCCTCTGCCTCCGGGTTGGCCCGCCACAGCTGAACCGCCAGGTAAAACAGATACGCCGCGCCCACAATCTTGATCGCGTAGAACAGCAACTCCGAGGTTTGCAACACCACCGCCAAACCTGCGGAGGCGAGTGCGATCATGCCGGCGAATGCCAGCAGGCGGCCGATACCGGCGAGGCATGAGGTGCGGTAGCCGTAGCGGGTGGAATTGCTCACCGACAACAGGTTGTTCGGGCCTGGCGCCATGTTGAGGGCGAAGCAGGCGGGGAGGAAAAGGGCGAGGGTGGCGAGGTCCATGGCGGCTCCTGGTTTGTGGTGGCGATAAGGCGTTCAGGCGATTTGGCAGTGTGTGAAGCGATTCATTAAAAACGATCCAGGGTTCAGCGCGATAGAACATCAGTACCGAATGTTTCATCCATGGTCGGACGATCGAAGGCCAAGAGGTATTGCTGATGTGCGCTGTAAAGTGAAAAGAGGAAATTTTTGTTTGGCCCGACTACATCCATATTGCAACCTCTGCGGGCATGACAGGGTTTGCGCTGCGAACTTCGAGCCAGCGATCCATTAGCCCTGCACACCTTGCAGCTCCTCCAGCGGCGCGTGGCGCCCCAACAACTCCACCACCCAATCGATAAACACCCGCAGCTTGGTGCTGATATGCCGGTTCGGCGGGAATGCCACATACATCGGCATCGGGTCCATGCGCCAGCCTTCGAACAGCGGCACCAATTCGCCACGAGCCTCGTACGCTTGGGACATGTAAGCCGGCAGCCACAGCACGCCCAGGCCTGCCAGGCCGGCGGCGAGGTAGGCGTTTCCATCGTCGACCGCCAGCGCATAGCGGCCCTTGATCTGCAGGCTTTGCGCCTGGTTGCGCATGGCATAGGGCAGTGCCTTGCCGGTGCGAGCCCACAGGAAGCCGACGATACGATGGGAGGAGTCTTCCAGCTCCCGTGGGTGCGTGGGCGTGCCGACACGCGCCAGGTAGCTCGGCGCCGCAAACACGCCCAGTTGCAAGTCGCCCAGGCGGCGGGCCATCAGCGACTGGTCCGTCAGCTCGCCGCCGCGCACCACGCAGTCGACGTTCTCATCAATGATGTCGACGATGCGGTCGCTCACGCCCATGTCGATCTGGATGTCGGGGTAGCGCGCGTAAAAGTCGGGCAGGGCGGGCACCAGGATCAGGCTGGCCAGCGGGCTTGGCACGTCCACACGCAGGCGGCCACGGGGTTGTGTGGAGGCGCCGGACAGGCTGGTTTCGGCGTCGTCCATATCGGCCAGTAGCCGCACCACGCGCTCGTAGTACACCGCGCCGTCCGCCGTGACGTTGACTTTGCGCGTGGTGCGGTTGAGCAATTTAACCCGCAACCGTGCCTCCAACTGCTGCACCAGTTGGGTCACGGTGGTCTTGCTCATGTGCAGGGTTTCGGCGGCCTTGGTAAAGCTGCCGGCTTCCACCACGCGGGCAAAGGCCTGCATTGCATCAAAACGGTCCATGGCGGGTTCCGATTGTTTGGGTTTTACAAACAGTGATAGCTAAGGTTGCGCGTTTATCCGGCGGGCACAAGCCCCTAGAGTTGCTCTCTCGTTAACTTCCCTGATAGAGACCGCTATGACACAGCGTGATGTGGTTTTTCCAGCCGGGCGCCAGGCGCTTTACGAACGCAATCGTTATTCGCCGGCGATCAAGTCCAATGGTTTTCTGTTCGTGTCGGGCCAGGTCGGCAGTCGCGAGGACGGCTCGCCTGAGCCGGACCTGGAAGACCAGGTGCGGTTGGCCTTCAACAACCTGAATGCGATCCTGCAGGCCGCCGGTTGCACGTTTGATGATGTGATTGATGTGACGGTGTTTATCGTTGATCCCGAATCCAGGTTCGAAACCATCTGGAAGGTGGTCCCGGAGTTCTGGGGAGACGCACCACACCCGACGCTGACCGGCGTGGGCGTGACTTGGTTGTACGGTTACCAGTTTGAAATCAAGGTGATTGCCAAGTTGCCGGAGGCCACCAAGGCGTAAACCTAGCGGCTCAATTAGCGCAGGGCTGAGTTACCATGCGCCGGCGAAATTTCCCGCCGAACGCTCTGGCCACCTATGCTCTCCAACGCGCTGTACACCGACCTGTCCATCTACTACGACCTGATGTGCGCCGACATCGACTACCCGGCGCAGAGCCACAGCGTGCGCCGGCTGCATCAATTGTTTGGCAACGGCGGGCGCCGGCACCTGGACCTGGCCTGCGGGACCGGGCCGCATGTGCGGCATTTCCTCGATTTTGGCTACCACAGTGCCGGCCTGGACATCAGTCAGGCGATGCTGGAGATCGCCCGCTTGCGCTGCCCCGAGGCCCGGTTCAGTCGCCAGGACATGGCCGGTTTCGACGTGGACGAACCCCAGGACCTGATCACCTGTTTTCTCTACTCCACCCATTACAACGCCGGGCTGTCCCAGCTACGTGCGTGCCTGGCGAGTGTGCACGCCGCGCTCGCCGAAAACGGCGTGTTCTGTTTCAACGCAGTGGACAAAGGCCAGATCGACAACGGCTTATTGGTCCGCCATAGCGTGGAGCGCGAAGGCAGCCACTTTACCTTTGGTTCCGGCTGGCACTACCGGGGCGAGGGCGAGCAGCAGTCGTTGCGCCTGACAATCGAGAAAACCACGGCGGGCGTCACCCAGGCCTGGCAGGACGAACACCGCATGGTCGCCGTCAGTTTCATCGAGCTTCAGGCGCTGTTGCAGCAACACTTTGAGGTGCATATTTTCGAGCATGACTACCAGCGAATCACGCCGTGGGGTGGCGTGACGGGGAATGCGTTGTTTGTGTGTGTGAAACGCTGAGCCTCAGCGTTTCCGGCGCTGCGCCGAAGTGTTGGTTGATCACGGCTCAGGCGGTTAAAGAAATCGGGTATCTTTAGCCGCCTCAGCCGCCAGCCCGCTCCAGGCTCGGCGCATGATCGATGGTTTAGGGAAGAACGAAATGGCACTCAAGGTGATGGTGGTCGGTGGCTACGGCAACTTCGGCAGCATCGTTTGCCGGCACTTGGTGGGCGCGCCCGGCGTTGCACTAGTGATCTCCGGCCGCGACCCGCACAAGTTGCAACGCAAGGTCGATGAATTGAACGCCACGTCGGGCAACGCCTGCGAAGGCTGGTGCGGCGATGCCATGGGCACCGGGTTCGCGAGTGTTTTGCAGGCGATGAACATCCAGTTGGTGATCCACACCGGTGGCCCGTTCCAGGGGCAATCCTATGCCGTCGCCCAGGCCTGCATCGACGCGGCGGTGAACTATTGCGACCTGTCCGACTGCCGAACCTTCGTCAACGGCGTGGGCGTGCTGGATGCCAGCGCCCGGCAGGCTGGCGTGGCGATTCTCAGTGGGTGCAGCTCGGTGCCGACGCTGTCGTCGGCGCTCATCGATCAATACCGCGATCGTTTCATGCGCATCGACACGATCGAACATGGCATTTCTTCCTCGGCGAAAATGCCGGGGCTGTCGACCATCGAGGGCGTACTTGCCTACGCGGGCAAACCGATCCAGCAATTAAAAAATGGCCAGATGCACCCGGTGCTGGGCTGGCTGGACCTGACGCTGCGCAAGATGCCGCAACTTGGCACGCGGGTGCTGGCCAACGTCGACGTGCCCGACATGGACATATTCGCCCGCCGTTACGGCGCCCATACCCTGAGTTTCAAGGCCGGTGCCGGGCTGAAACTCGGCGGCGTCGCCAATGGCCTGCTGGCCCAGGCGTTGCGGGTGGGCCTCGTACGCAACCACGTCGCCTGGGCCGCACGTCTGCATCGCCTGGGCACCTGGTTTGAACGTTTTGGCGATGGCAAAAGTGCGATGTACATCGACGTGCACGGCCTCGGCACGCATGGGCAGCCTCTGTCCCTGGCCGTGCAGCTGACGGCCCTGAACGACAAGGGCCCGGAAATCCCCAGCTGCGCGGCCGTAGCCCTGGCCATAAAAATGGCCCAGGGCTACGTGCCTGAACCCGGTGCCCGCCCGTGCGTGGGCGAAATCAGCGTCGACGAATACATGGCCGCCATCAACGACCCGGCAAACCTGAGCCTGGCCGTGCATTTCTCTGACGTGCAGGGCTGACCGATGCTCTACCTGTGCGTGAAATACCTGCACATCATCGCGGCGATTTTCCTGTTCGGCTTCGGCATCGGCTCCTACCTCTACCTGATCGCCGCGAGCCGTACGGCCAACCCCCAGGTGATCGCCCATGTGGCGCGCATGGTGGTGCAATTCGATACGTGGATCACCACACCGGCGGGCTTCATCCAGATCATCACCGGCCTGCTGCTGGTCCACCTCACCGGGCTCGGCGTGACCACGCACTGGGTGCTGACCTCGCTGGTGATCTTCCTGTGCGTGGGTTCGCTGTGGCTGCCGGTGCTGGTGCTGCAGAAGCGCCTGCAGCAGATGGCGTCGACGGCGGCACAGACCGGCACAGCGCTGGAGGAGGGCTACCGTGACGTGTATCGCAAATGGTTCTGGATGGGGGTTTTGGGCTTCGCGGGGATGTTTGTGATCGTGTTGATCATGGTCACGAAAATGACCCCGTGGCAGTTGCTCGCGTTGTTGGCAGGCACCTGAACCCTTAGCGCCTGGCGCTCCAGGCCACTGCACATAAGGCCAGCCCTGCGACATTCAGCGACACCGGATTGAACGCCTCCTTGAGCAGCCCCGGGCTGAACACCGCCACATCCACCAGCAGCCCAACCAGCGCCGCCGCCGCCACCGCAATCGGCCAGGGATTGCGCGGCGCAAGCAGTATCCATAACGCCAGCGCAATCTCCCCAACCCCCGCCAGGGTGGCGAACAACTGCACCTGCTCGATGCCATGGGCCTGGATCATCATCCGCTCGCCGGCGCTCAGCCACAGCAACTTCGGTATCAGCCCATGGTAGGCAAACATGAACGCCAGGCCGCCGCGCGCGATCCAGTTGATGCGCGCCAGGGTGTTCACAGTGGCGCCTTCAAAAAGCGCTGTTCATGGTCCGCCGTCGGCAACAGGCAGGTGTCGTATTTGCCGAACAGCCGATAACGTTTGCGCGCGACGCGGTCATAAGCCCAATCCCGCAGCACCCGCGGGATGACACGCAACAACCCCAATGGGCGCCAAGCGGCCGGCAGTTGCCCGATGATCTCCAACACCGCCTCCGAACGCAGCCAATACTGCCGGTCACGAATCACCGCCAGCGTGTCGAACTGATCCAGCGGCAACCCCGCCCACGCCAACAGCGCCTGCCCCTCTGGCGACTGCACGGCCGCCAACCGCACCCGCTTCGAATGATCATGGCGAATCAGAAACCGTGCCCAGCCATTGCACAACTTGCACACACCGTCGAACAACACCACGGTTTCACCGGGCTGCAGCAGCGGCGCGGGGGCAGGGCGGGTATGGGGTGCGGGCATGGGCGTGGGTCCAGTGGGGCTGGGTGAGAGGGGATGATACCTGGGTTGGTGGGGGTTAGGTGTGGGACGCTCTCATGCTGGCGCGCTGGATCGTAATGACACCAGCGCGCGTTCTACTGAATTACTTAAGGTGCAGCCACTTCCTCGGTGCCTGGAACCTGCGCACGCAAGCGTCGACCGATAATGTCCATCAGGTCACAGCCATCGCGCAAAGGAATCGCCAGCAACTGCGCGAAGTCAGAAAGCACGACCGAGTCGGTTTCCATCTCGCTGCGAAAGGCAATGTTTTCCAGCACCTGAGTCACGGTGCGAATGCGATAGTCGGCCATGGCTTGCAGCACATCGAGCGGCGCTTGCGAGTCGATAACCAGCGATGCAGGAACCAGATCGATTCCGGTGAGAGGGATGTATCTTTCCATCATTGAAACTCCGATAAGTGCAGCTATTGACCGCCACTTATTCGTCGCCAAACGAAAGGGTGGCAGCTGTACGCAGGTTGGCGAACCGGTATCGGAGGACCCGGCAGACCCGAAGGTCTCCCGCGCACAGCCGCCATAGAGACAGCTTTGCAGGCGTGCAACAGCCTCTACAAAAAAGCGAGGGGCTTTTGCATCCGATAGACAGGTCGCCAAACCTGATCGCCGTGCGGGCGACGGGGCGGACTATAAGCGGCATTGGGTTGGGTGGGCAACCTTGGGGTTGTAAGCGGGGGATGAGGAGGTGCTGCGCATCGCGATTTGTCGCTAGGACAGCAGTCCTGCGTCATTTACGATACTCGCTAAAGGACATTATTTGGACCGACATGAACTTCATCGACGAATTGGTAGCCGCCTTCCCGGCAAGGAATCCGGTCCCTGCGGTATTGCGACAGACCATGGAGTTTCTGCAAGCACTAGGCTGCGTCCGTCACTACCGCAGTGGCGGTCGCTACATGACCTTGCATCCCGAACCTGAATACACCGACTGCGCCATCACCGCCTTTCACATCCCGGACCCCGCCGATACAGCCCGGTGGACTGCCAGCGAAGATCCCCGCGTAAACGAGCGGCTCTCAATATTCCTCAGGACGGGGGGCGATGGATCGTGGGCCGGGTTGTGGCTGGACGACCACGATCAGCAGCGCATCGTCCACCTTGGCTCGGGCTCAGGATCAGACATGCTGTGCATCTTGACCCATGGTGTGGAAGACCTGATCCGCTTACTGGCCATCGGTTACAACGAGCACTGCTGGCCAGAGCAGTTTTCGAGCACACCGTCCGAACTGCGCGAACAGCACTACAGCGATGATGACTACCCAGCACCGCCCAAGGCATTGCGCGACTACGTGGAACGCACGCTTGGCCTCAGCATCCCCGCACGCGCATCGGATCTCATCCCAAGCACAACAAGCATGGACGCGCGTGAGTCCAGTGACCCGTTCTGGAACTGGCTTAAACAGGTAAGAAATGATTGAAAGGTTTCGTGCACTTAGAAGATGTCAATTCGATAGCTTTTCGCGTGTTGATTGAAACAGGATCACCCAGCGCCAGGCTGTTTCCTGGCTAGCCCGAGGGCGTGTGAAATGAAACTGATTCTTGCGATGTTGTTGATGCGAATCTGCTGCAACAGGCAAGAAAAAAGGCGCCAAATTCGCGCCTTATCGTTACGCCCCGGGGCCTTGGTTGCTGACACCGATTGATTGATGCCAGTGCCGCCTGCCACATCGAGTAGCAAGTCCACGCTTTTGCCTCCGGTCAGGTTCAGCACTTCGTCCGCCCATCTCGGAGTCGTACTGTATTGAGTGGTTGCAAAAGCGTTTTCCGCAGCTTCATTCCGACTGGCTGCAAGCATAGCGATCATTGAGCCGCGTAAACGGTGGCTACTGGGCGGGAGTGGTCACTCATGAATGTCCGCTGTTGGCCGCAAACCGCGGCTCATGGATGGAAACTTTCGGCCAAAAGCGGCCCGTGATGATCGGTAGCTTTCTACGAAAAAGCCCGATCGAATCAAATCACTTTTTAACCGGTGTATCCCAGCATTCGGGTTTAAGCGAGCATACGTTGTATTGCCGATCCATCAACGCCATGCGGTTGAGATGGGCATCAGTGGCGGCGTTCAGTGATTGCTCACTGGTGACCATGTAGCGCGCGGCTCTATCGCTCATGCGTGCACTCCATTGGCGCCGAATTTTTTCATCCAAGGCTTTTGGTGACGTGGTCATGGCTTGAAGTGTACCGTCGTCTACTCGGCTCAACTCGTCGCGGTAGGTCTCTATGTACTGGGTTCGTGCGGCGTCGTGCTGGTGATTCAGCTCGTACTGGAGCGCTTCCAAGTTTTGCTTGTAGAGGGCCCAGTAACCGTCAGGCAGCACGCCAGCGTCTTTCTTTCGTAGCGCGGCAATACGCCCATCGTTGTCGGTATTGGCACTGAGTACCGGCTTGAGCGACGAGATGATAACGGGGTCATTGCTGATAATCTGGTTCATCAACACAGTACGTAAACTGGTCTGAGGCAGACTCTGGCCCAGGGGCTCCACGTGGATCGGCGCCGTTGGTTTCAGGGAAACAGGTTGGCTTGCGCAACCTGTAACCAACAAGGCAAAAAAAAGAACCGACGAGAGAGGATGACGTAAAAACATAAGCTACCCATGAGCATGGCTGGTTAGGGAACCGAGCATAACACCCGCCAATCGATAGTGTCATTTTGACATCGCTCCAGCGCCGTCAACCTTTCTGTTACCGGAGTGCAAGCCCGACTTCACTTATGCTGCCTGCCGCCGCAAGGTCAGGATGTCAGCTATGGGGCGAAGCAGTCCTTAAAAAATCATCTTGATCATCATCGGGCTTGCTTGACCCCAGCTTGGATGCCTCAATGCCAGGACGGCCCGCATTCGCCCCTTAGCTGACGTTCAAGCTCACACGATTTTCGGCTTAAAGATTGGTCGCTCAAATGCTGCGCTCCGGCGCGCCTGGCTTGAATAACGCAGCAAGAATCGGATAGTAGGTACTGTACGAATTCCAGTCTGATAGCACTCCAAACCAATAGGAGTTCGACCATGGTGTTTCGTATAACTGGCCTTTGCCCCGAGCCATTCCAGTCACTGTTTGGACTGCCCGACCAAGAGCTCGCGTCTCTGGGGGTAAAGCGTTACATCGTCGACAGCAACCCAGGTTTTCCTGACCGAATAGAAATGAAGGATGCGGAGCTGGGTCAGAGCGTGCTTTTACTCAACCATGTCTCTCAGCCAGCCAAGACGCCATACCATGCCTCACACGCGATCTTCATACGGGAGTGGGCCACGCAAGCTTATGACGCGGTCGACCAGGTTCCCGAGTCTATGCGAATCCGCCTACTGTCCCTTCGCGCTTTCACTGATGACGGGATGATGCTAGACGCCGACGTCGCTGATGGAACAGCAATAGAACCTGTCGTTACTCGGATGTTTGCCAATCCAGAGGTTAGTTACATTCACGTTCACAACGCCAAGCAGGGTTGCTACTCCGGGCGAATAGATCGGGCGTAGTCACCGCAAGTCTTGGTGACTCCTCCTGTTGTCGACTCTGCAGGTCATCGACTGGCCAGTATTGTGGCCGATAGCGGCGGGTCACCAGAGCTTAAGTTCGGGCTGAAGCGAGCCCCTGTTGCCTGCCAATTCAACGGCGTCGTGATGGGCACGCAGGCTTAGACTGTGGCTGACGTGATAACCCATAGTGACCTCGTATATTCAGGAGGCGGGTGAATCTGTATCGCAGAGCATTGCTACCAGTTCAGTCGCCAGGGCGGCCGCGTCTTGTCGATAGGCTTTGTTCCAGTTGCATGACCAGTCATCGGGCCTGCCCTGGTCTTCCCATTGCGCCAACGCGAGCCCATTGACTATCTCCAGTTCGAACCACAGGCGCTGCCAAGCGACGGCGTCCTGGACCGAAGCCGTGTCTTGCCACAGGAATTCTGTTTGCGCGACAAAAGCCGACCATGCAAACAGATCCTCCGATGCTCGTTCGCCGAGCGTTAGCCAGTACTGTTTGCCACTCACTGAACGATTCCTTGTCGTTGTATTGCCAGCCATGAGTCTGCACTCGTTAGCCTTTTTATAACGGGTCTATGCCTGGATAGAGGTCCGCCGGTGGATGGTAATCGGGTTCCTCGAAGCGGCTATTGTTGTAATGGGTTTTGGCCGTCGGCCCGTCGCCCTTGTAGGTCACCTGCGAATTTGGCGTGAGATGCCACCCGTCTCCGTTCTTGTCGCGCTCGATCAGTGAAGGGTACAACGTGCAGGTGCCTGATGAACCTGATGTCAGCCTGAACTGGTAAAAACGCCCAGCCTGGGGCGTGAACTTCGTCGTAACGTAGCAGGATTTCGTGCGCGTCCCCTTCCAGAACATACCCACGTGCGTTTCAATGCCGGGTCGGATCCGAGTTTCGTAATAGTCCGACGTGAGGTTTTGCCCTGCTTTCGGCATCCCCTGATCCTGCGTATGGATGAACGGCAGCGGCCCACTGCGAATTACGCCACCCGAACGTATACCGTTTTCGTATTGGTACAGGTCGGCATGTTGGGTGAAGTTGACGATGCGTATCCAGGCGGGGTTGGGCTCGTTTGCAGGTGCGGTGAAGTAATCGGTGTGGGGGAAATACTGGCAACCTGCGAATAACGGCAGGGTCAGCAAGCAGAGCGCAGTGCGTATCGACATGTAGCCTGTCCTTTTGCGCAGTCACGGTAGAGACCACAAGAAGAGAGGTGCATTGCATAACCGCTGAAAAATCTTGTTGTCGGCGGATTGAGATCTGGATTGCCGTCGTGGATGCCAGTAATAAGCCCCTGACTCACAGAGCAAAACGGGCCGAAATGGAACTGTATCGAGTACGCCGCACACATAGCAACAGCTCAGGCGAATTCCAGTTTGACGCAATACCGCCGGGCGCCTACTTCATCTGGAGCGTGGTTGACATGAATTCGCTGACAAGACGAATCGTCGTCGAAGCAGGCCAGCGGACCACTGTGTTTCTTACCAACGATTGAGCCATTCACCATAAGGAAATAAAGGATGTTCAAGAGGATATTGGGGCTGGCTGCGATGTTATCGCTGGGCGGCTGCGTCACCGGTTCCAACATGATTGATCGAGCTGATGAACATAAGCTCATCGATTCCCAAAAAGCCATCGTCGTCGGTTTTGTTTCCGAGGGTTTTCTTACTCAACCCCACGGACTGAATGTGCTGCTCAAATACCACGATCCGAACCCGCAAGCGAAAGCGACGCGCATCGCGCTGACTACGCTGGACCAAAACAACGAAGTTCGTGGCAACACGCATATAATGGGCAACACCTTCGTTTACGAAGTACCTGCGGGCACCTACGAAATCACCCATTGGTACTACCGTTTTTATGACGGGTTCAGTGCCGATCAGAAAAAACCGCTGGTCTTCAGCGTCAAGCCTGGGGACGCCGTCTATATCGGCAGCTTCCACGCAAACGCGCTGACGATGTGTCTTTCCAATCGTGACGACTTTGCAAAAGCCGTCATCGATATCAAAAAGGCTCACCCATTCCTGGCCCACGTGGCGATAACCAACCTGTCCCAAGACCTGCAATTTCCAGGCTGGCCTAATACAAAGGCCACGGATGTATTTGGAAAAGGACTGTGCAAGGTGCAATAACGCGTTCAGGCCTACCCCTGATCGCTCCACACCGCCAACTCATACCCATCCGGATCGCTGAAGTGAAACCGGCTGCCGCCCGGAAACGCAAACGTCTCGCGGGTAATCACCGCGCCCAGGGCTTTTAGCCGCTGCTGGGTGTCCGCGAGGTTATCCGAGTACAGGATGATTAAAGGGCCGCCCGGGCGAACCGGCTCGCCGGTGGTGAAACCACCGGTCAGGCGGCCATCGCTGAATTCGCTGTAGGTGGGGCCGTAGTCGACGAATGTCCAGCCGAACGCGCGGCCGTAGAAGGCTTTGCTGCGGGCAATGTCGCCCACGTTGAGTTCGATGTTGTCGATCTGTCGGTCTTTTCCGCGAACGCCCATGGTTGCCTCCTTGGCTGCTGTTTACGCGGGCGAGTGTAGCGTATTTGCCCTTCAGGCCTCACGGATGAAACTTCCTCCCCAGCGCATCCAGCCGCACGGCAATCGGGGGCAATTGCTTGCTGCTGCGGGCCAGCATTTCCACGTCGTCGGCGGTGCTCTGTGCAATGCTCTGCACCGACTGCAAGCGCCCGACAATCTCGAGGTTGGCCGCCGTCTGTTCGCGGGTGGTGCTCA
Organism: Pseudomonas sp. AC463; assembly: GCF_979253585.1. Taxonomy (NCBI): domain Bacteria; kingdom Pseudomonadati; phylum Pseudomonadota; class Gammaproteobacteria; order Pseudomonadales; family Pseudomonadaceae; genus Pseudomonas; species Pseudomonas sp. AC463. The sequence goes on from NZ_CEEDDZ010000001.1 coordinate 30,480, forward strand.
CGATGTGCCCGTTGAGTTGATCGATCTGGCTGATGTCGTTGCCTACCGCGCGGAGCATTTCGACGGCGACTTGGCTGTCTTCCACGCAGCGTTCCACGCCCTGGCGGCTGTCGTGCATGGCTTCGACGGCCTGGCGGCTGCCTTGTTGCAAACCGTCGATGATGGTTTTGATTTCCTGGGTAGACACGGCGGTGCGCTGCGCCAGGCTGCGCACTTCGTCGGCGACCACGGCAAACCCACGGCCTTGCTCGCCAGCGCGGGCGGCTTCGATAGCGGCGTTGAGGGCCAGCAGGTTGGTCTGGTTGGCGATGCTGCTGATCACTTCAAGCACCGAGCCGATCTGTTCGGCCTGCACTGCCAGGCCCTGCACGGTCTGGTGGGTGCCTTCCAGGCGTGAGGCCAGTTGGGTGATTTCGTGCTGGGCGCGGCCGACGCTGTCCTGGCCGCGCAGGATTTGTTTACTCGCGACGCCGGCGTGTTCAACCGCTTGCTCAACGTGCACTGTAATGTTGCCCATGGCGTCTTCCATGCGCTGCATGGAGCCGGTCATTTGCGCGATTTGTGCCAGTTGGTGGCGGGCGCCGGTTTCCAGGGTGCCGCTGGCGTGGGCCAGTTCCTGGCCGAGTTGGCCGAGGCCGTGGGAGTCGCGCGCGACGCCGTCGATAAGGCCGGTTATCTGCTGCAGGAAGTGGTCGAAACGCTTGGTGAGGGACACATGCACTTTGCCTTCGCCCTGGGCGGTTTCGACGCTGAATTGCGAGGTGACGGCGAGCATCTTTTCCAGCATCTCCTGGCTTTCGACCGCGTCTTTGTGGCTGTGCAGGGCCAGGTAGAGCAGGGCGACGGTTTCCATCACCACGTAGAAGGCGTGCACGAAAATCATGCCCCAGCCGCCATGGTGCGCCATTACAAACACCGGCACACCCTGATGCTGCAACGCGTGGAACACCACGTGGTGCACGGCGATGGTCAGTGCTGCCACCAGGATCGGCAGCCAATCGCGGTAAAACGTCAGCACCGCCAGCAGGGCGAAAATGCCGAAGTGCGATTCGATCACGCCCTCGGCCTGGTTGATGTGCAATGCGGCCATGACCATCAGGCCTGCGCCGAGTGCACAGCGCATCACGCGGGTGCCGCCGATGGCACGGTACAGCGCGGTGAGCAGCAGGCTCGTGCCGCCGCCGACGATGAGCGCCTGCACCAGGGTGTCGTGCCAGAACGCCAGGCCTACAGAAAATACAAACATCAGCCAGATCAAAGCCAGCATGATGCGGTCGGCCTTGCGGTAGTACTCCCTAAAACGCATGCGTGCGGGCATTGACGCTTACTCCATGTGGACGAGCCAGGAACAAAGCATGCGGCGTGCCACTACGGCATGCCGGTACAGAGCAAAGCAGGGCGTTTTGCAGGTTCAAGGACGCCAATAGGCTATCGGCGGGTCGGGTAGCGACTTTAGGCGGGGGGGAGTTGGAGGGCCTTATCGGCCCTCCCTGTGTTTTAGAAGCTGTACTTGGCTGTCAGCATCATGTTGCGCGGGTTGCCGTAGCTGTCGCCGCCATAGCTCACGTCGCTGGCGATGGCGTTGTAATAACGGCGGTCAAAGATGTTGTTGGCGTTGACCTGCAGGTCCAGGTGGTCGTTAACCTTGTAGCCGGCCATCAGGTCGGTGACGGCGTAGGAACCCTGTTTGAGGCGGTAGGTGTTGCCATCGGTCAGCTTCACATCGTTGTACATCCGGCTCTGCCAGGACAGGTTGCCGCCGACTCGCAGCCGTTCCAGTGCGCCCTGGAAGCGGTAGCTGGTGGTCAGTTTGAACAGTTGCTCCGGCGTATCCGTGTCGAGCTGCTTGTTGACCAACTGCGGGTTGGCCTCATCCTTGATGGTGTGGGTACGTGCGTAGGTGTAGCCACCGCCGACCTGCCAGTTTTCGGTCAAGGCGCCTTGCAGTTCGAAGTCGATACCCTGGCTGCGCACCTTGCCGGAGGCTTCCGAGCAGGAGGCCTGCGGGCAGTTTGCGACGATCACCGACACGGCGCGGTTTTCCTGGTCGACGTTGAACAATGCCACGCTGGCATTCAACGCACCGCCCAGGTATTCACCCTTGATGCCGACCTCATAGTTCTTGCCGACGATCGGCTTGAGCGGGGTGGCGGAGGTGTCCTTGGCCGTCTGCGGCGTGAAGATATCGCTATAGCTGACGTAGACCGAATGGTGGTCGTCCAGCTCGTAGATCAACCCGGCGTAGCGGGTGAGGTTGCGGGTCACATGGTAGTCGCTGTCGTTACTGCCATGGGCGTCGTAGTCGTACCAGTCCAGGCGCGCGCCGAGGATCAGCTTCAACGGGTCGGCCAGGCTCAGGCGGGTGGTCACGTAGACGCCGTCCTGGGTGGTGACTTCGCGGTCGTTGCCGGTGTGCACGAAGTCCGGCTTGCCGGCAGTGAGCGGCCAGTTCAGGTTGTAGGGGCTGTAGTTGTGGGTGGTCATGTCGTAGATGCGGCGGCTGGCGCCCACTACCAGTTCATGGGTGCGCCCGAACGCCTGGAACGGGCCGCTGGCAAAGGCGTCAATGCCGGCCTGGTCTTCATCGTAAGAGGCCTGGTACACCGTGCGCGCCAGTGTGTTGGCGACCCAGCGCGACTGGTAGGAACCGGAGAACAACGCGTTCTGCTGCGCGTAGTTGGCATTGACCTGAAGTTTCCAGTCATTGGCCAGTTGCTGGCGCAACTCGGCGAATACCGTGTTGATTTCCTGGTCCTTGTTCTCCCAGTCGGTGCCGGGGTTGTAGGAGCGCGGCAGGTTCAGGTGATGGCCATCCTGGCCGATCATCGAGGAGCCCCAGAAATAGTTGGTCTTGTCCTTCTGGTTGGAGAAACCGAGGGTCAGGCTGGTGTCTTCGCTCAGGTCGGCCTCGGTGACGGCGTAGAACAGGCCGTGATACGACTCGACGTCATCGATAAAGCTGTTGGCATCGCCGTAGGAGGCGACCACCCGGCCACGCAAGGTGCCGCTGTCATTGAGCGGGCTGGAGGCGTCGATTTCACCACGGTAGTCGTCCCAGGTGCCGGCGGAGCCGGTGAGGGTGACTTTCTGCTCGTCCAGTGGGCGTTTGCGCACCAGGTTGATGGCCGCCGACGGGTTGCCCGCGCCGGTCACCAGGCCGGTGGCGCCACGGACGATTTCGACGCGATCGAACATCGCCAGGTTCGGCTGGGCGCCCACCGACACGCCGTTGTAGCCGCTCGGGATGCCGTCATACATCAGGTTGTCGATGTCGAACCCGCGCGAGGTGTAGGACTCCCGGCCAGGGCCGTTGGAGTAGTTGAGGAACAACCCCGGCGTGGCGTTGACCACGTCATTGATGCTGGTCATCGCCTGGTCGTCCATACGCTGGCGCGTAATCACGCTGACGGCCTGCGGGGTTTCACGCAGGGTGAGCGGCAGCTTGGTCGCGGTCTTCATCGAACCGGTGGTGTAGGACTGTGTGCCTTCGGTGGTCTCGCTGAGTTGCGGCGCGCCGGAGACTTGGGTGGCGCCCAGTTCAATCGTGGTGGCCGGGGTTTCGGTGTCGGCGGCGAAGGCCGCGTGGGAAGTGGCAAGGCAGACCGCCAACGCGATCAGACTGGGTGTAAAACCTTTAGCGGCGTGTTGTTGCACAGACATCGAACGGACTCTCCCCAAAGTACCGTCCATGGCGAATAATAAAGATGTTGATAATTATTCGTATTAGTGTGCCGTACTGTGGCGGATAAAAAAAGCCTTTGGGATGAATCAGTTAACGAATTTTTCACATCTTAGGTGCAGGCGATTTGCCAGCTATAACGCGAAAGGGCGCCACTATCGGGTGTGGCGCCCCTTCACCGAGGAGGTTGGATCAGCCGTAAAACCCGGCCCACGCCCAGGTCCAATCCAGGCTCGACCCCAGCACTTCCGCCAGCATGTGCAACAGGATCGGCACCAGCAGGCCACCGCTGGCAATCCGCGCCCAGGCGAACAGGCAACCGACCACGAAGATCAAGGCCAGCGTGATCGAGCTGCCGTATTGGGTATGCAGGGCGGTGAACAAGGCTGACGTCACGATAATCGCAACCCACTTCCACACCACACTGCGCTCATACGGAAACAGGCGAAGCAGGTAGTGCCGCATCATCAGTTCTTCGGCGATGGGCACAAGGATGATCAACGAGGCGAGCTTGATCAGGGTTTGCCCCTGAGTCAGGCCGCTGAACAGTTCTGCCATGAACGCTTCACGCGGCTGGTTCATCACGATCACGGCGAGCCCGCACAACGCATAGAGGGCGATGACGCTGATCGCGCCCAGGCGCATGGGTTGGCGGATGCGGTTGCCGTAAAACCTCGCGGCGAGGTTGCGCCGGTGCTGCACAACGAACAGGCCTGCCAGCAGCACTGCAATCACGCCGAGGTTGGTGATAAACATCACGTAGTGCTGCATCTCTGGCGGGGTCAGCAACAGGCCCGGAACCGGTGCCAGGGTGAAGATCAGGGCCGCCAGTACAAACATCCCGAGGCGTCTGAAGAAGCGGAAGTCGGAGGGCGAGGGGGTTGTGTCGCGGGTAGTGTCCGAGGGGGTTAGAACGTGTGTCACAGTTGCTCCTTGCGTGCGATTAAATAAAAGTTTCTTTTAAACGTTGTTCGCTGTGTTTTTGACATCTGGATACATCAGCGGCAGGTACGGGATCACAGCGTTGCTGGAACTGGTTCTAATGTTTATTGCGATAGGAGAACAGTAACTAATGATTTTGTCAAAATTTTCGCCGGCACGTTTCTTGTAGCGAAATGGAAAGTCTATAGTTATAGTCGAGTTGTCAGTTTTTATTTTTGCATAGGAGCGCAAGTATTCGTCAGGGAAAAAGTCTGGACTTATTTTGCTCCCAATTTTCAGGAGTGAGAAGAAATGGCTGGAATTATGCTGTGTTGTGTTGTTGGATGTGAGGTGTTTTGGGAAAAGCGACTTATTCAGCTCGGTTAAACAGCTGAGTACGAAGCCAATTGATCTAAGCAGTAAGTGGTTTAGGGAAAATGCGGTGCTCACCGTACTTTTATACTTTTTGTGAATATCAGGTGCTGGGCCAAGCTGGTTTTCTGCACCGACAGCTACCTGAATGTAGAATCCAGAAACCTCAACATTGTTGTGGTTGGTGAGTTTTGTCAGCGCAATTTTTGCATGGTCGTGTTTAAGCCGATTGGCCATTTTTTTGAAGTCTTCATGTAGTAAGTTAGTAGCGCCAAGCAGTGATGAATGAATGTTCGACTTTTGTTCTTTTAGCCAAAGTATTGCATTTTGGTTGTCAGTTTCGCTGGGCGGGGTAAAACATTTAATTATAAGTGCCAAGGCGTCGTGAAACTCGTCAATGGAATAGATAAGCTGCTTGAGGTGGACTGGCTCGCTAACGAATTGCGGAGTGTCGTCGTCTCTTGAAACGAAGGCCTTTTCATGGGTGTCAACTAACAGCTTAAGCGCATCGTTAAGTATGTCTGCCGGGTGCGCGAGGATGTATTTGTGCTGTTCGTGGTATAACCTTTCTGGATCAGCATTAACCAGGTTGTTATAGAGAGACAGTTTGTTTTGATGAAATATTTGAGCGGGCATGCCGAGAGTTCCATTCGTTGGGGTAGCCATAGTTAATCGGAGGTGACATGTTTTCTTGGCAAGATATCAAAATGACATCATTTGCGTCTACGTTGTTTTCCGCGGTGGCTGGAAAAGGCTGTAATTTCATTTTCCGGAATAGAGAAACCATCTTTTCAACACGTGTCCGAGCTTCCAGGAATCGCTACCCGGCTCGTCCCTTCACCTCGCGTAACACCTTGCCCGACTGGATCGACGCAATGCCCAACTGGCGCCTCAATCAGGTAGACGCTCACCGACACCAGCGCCTTGACTCGCTCTGGCCACAGCGCCGAAACGATGTTTGCCAAGCTCGCGCCCCAGTCGTAGCCACCGAGAACGGCCTGCATGATTTTCAGCGCGTCCATAAAGTCGATCACATCGCTGGCCGGCCTTGATGTGCTTGAGGGCGCCCAGGCCTGTTTAAGAAAACCGGTTGAGCTAAAGACCGTGTATCTGTGCCAAGCCCGTACCCACTGCGATACAAAGCTGGCTCAGGAAAGCACGATCTCGTAAGGCTCGCGCATGCGCTCCAACAGCACCTGGGCCAGCATCGGCGCCAGGCCGATCTGCGGGTCACCCACTAGCTGGCTGGCAAAGGCATGGGCGGCGTGGAGTTTGCGCGCCACGCTCCAGGTGTCGAGGCGCACCTTGCGCGCCCGTTGCCAGGGGATCACCGCGCCTTCGCGGGCAGGCCAGTGCCAGGCCCAGATCGGCAGCTCATACAACTTCGCGCCCACCAGGCTGCAGGCCTTGGCACTGGCGCGGCCGACCGCGTCGTGGTCGTCATTGCCATCGTTGCGCCAGGTGGAAAACACCACGTCGCCAGGTTGCAGGTAACGCGCGATAAATTGGCTCAGCTGTGGCTCGCGGGCGGCGAGGGCGTTATCGCAAAAGCCGCCGCGAATCCACTTCAGGCTGTGCAGGGGCATGCCCAGGCGGCGCAGGGCTTCGGCGCTTTCCTGGGGGCGCACCACACTCAGGCGGCTGGCGGGCCATACATGGGAGCCGGGGTGGCTGGCGCTGCCGTCGGTGATGGAGATCAGTTGCAGCGGGTGTTCCAGCGTGGTGAGCAATTGCAGTAACCCGCCGCAGGCCAGTACTTCGTCACCGGGATGGGGCGCGATAATCACCACGCGTGCGCCGTGGGGGACCAGTGCGGCCGGGGTGATGGGCAGGATCTGCGCCAGCTGCGGGGCGCTGTTCCAGACTTGCGCGGGGCCGCGGCGGCCGTCGCTTAAGGAGGCAAGCTTCATGGGTGTCACGTCCTTGTCGATTGATGCTGGGTCGTGCCCCGTTGACGGGACGACTCTCTTCTATCCACCACAGGCTCCGCCGTGGAGGTTGCGCGGCAATCCAACCCTGGATTGCCGGTAAGGCGTAATCAGCATAGTCAAGGATCAGTCGTTTTTACATTGAATGATGTCGTTTTTTTCAGGACGCCAGCATCAAACCCTTCAGGTAATCGCCGAAGCCGCCTTGCGCACGGGCTTCCAGGCGCGCACTGGTGATGACTTGCGGGGTGTGGCTCCAGGCGATGGACGCGCCGCAGCGCTCCAGGTCGCGTACCAGTTGCACGTCTTCATGGCAGGCCAGCGGCTCGAAACCGCCGGCTCGCACATAGGCGCCGGCACTGATGCCCAGGTTGGCGCCGTGAATATGCCGATGCCCGTCGCAGGCCTGGTACGCCTGGTGATAGCGGATTTGCGCCGCGGGGTCGAAGCCTTCGCTCCAGGCATCCACGGTCACCGTGCCGCACACGGCATCGGCGCCCAAGGCCAACTGCGCCACCAGCCAGTCAGGGGCCACGCGGCTGTCGGCGTCGGTGCAGGCGATCCAGCGTGCGCCCTGGTTAAGCAGGTGCCGCGCGCCCACCCCGCGTACATGCCCCACATTGCGCGCCTGGAGTTCCAGGCGTTGCACCGCGAACCCTTCGGCAATCGTGGCACTGGCGTCGCTGCAACTGTCGAGTATCACGAGGATCTGTACCGGCTCGCCTTGCAGTCCGGGGTGGCTGGCCGCGAACAACGCTGCTTTGAGGCAGTCGCCCAACAACGCCTCTTCGTTATGTACCGGGATCAGAATGCCGATCATCGCAGGCCCTCAAGGGTGGCGACCGAAGTGCCGTCACGGCTCCACAGGTCGAGTAGGAAATCATCTTCGTGATGGCTGGCCACCCGGGGCATGCCCAGGCGTTCATTGAGCAAGTGGTGAACCTGCTCGGCGGTTTGCGGGCAGCCGTCGATCACGGGGCGCCAATGGCAGGCCAGCACTTGGCCGTCTGCCGTCAGGCTGCTCAGCGCGCGGTCGATCAAGCGGCTCAGGTCGTTGGCATCGAGGTAGTAGCACAGCTCACTGAGTACGATCAGCTCGAATTGGCCCGCCGGCCACTGGGCAGGCAGGCGGCTCTGCTCCACCTGCGCATGGGCAAAGCCCAGCAGGCGCGTGCGCGCCAGGTCGACGGCGGCGGCAGCCGTGTCGCAACTCAACAGCCGGTCGCAACGGGGTGCCAGCTCAATGCTCAGTTCGCCATTGGCGCAGCCGGGCTCGAAGATCGCCGCGTAGCGTGGGCGGGTCAGCAGCGCCAGGGTCAACGCGCGCTTGCGGCGCTCGTACCAGCGTTGGCGGAACGCCCAGGGGTCGTCGTTATCGGCAAACAGTTGATCGAAATAATCGGTGGCCACACTCATACGAATACCACCTCAAAAGGTTGCAGCAAACGTTCCACCACATAGGGTGCCAGCACCGGCGCCAGGCCGACCTGCGGGTCGCCCTCCAACTGGCTGGCAAATGCGTGAATGGCGTGGCGCTTGCGGGCGACGGCCTCGCAGCTCAATGGAATCTTGCGCGCGCGGTGCCACGGTACCTGGCTGTCTTCGGGGCTGGCCCAATGCCAGGTCCACACCGGCAGTTCGTACAGGGTGGCACCCACCGCCAGCGCCGCCTTGGCGCTGGCACGGCCCACGGCTTCATGGTCGCAATGGCCGTCTTCGCGCCAGGTGGTAAAGAGCACATCGGTGGGTTTGAGGTAGCGTTGGATAAACGCGGCCAGCTCGTCTTCCCGGGCTGCTACCTGGCTGTCGGCAAATCCCGCGCGCAGCCACTTCAAGTTGTGCAAGGGCAAGCCCAGCCGATGCAGGGCCTGGGCCGACTCCTGCGGGCGCACCACGCCCAAACGCTCCACCGGCCAGCGCCGCGAGCCCGGGTGGCTGGCGCTACCGTCGGTCACCGAAATCAGCTGAATGGGCCGGCCCAACGCGGCCAGGCCTTGCAGCAAACCGCCACAGCCGAGCACTTCGTCATCCGGATGCGGCGCGATGATCACGGCGCGATGGCCGTCAGGCACCAGCTCGGCAACGCTGACCTGCGGCAATTCCGCGATCAGCGACGAGGCCTGCCAGTGCTGCAGCGGCGTGCCTTGGCCAACAATCGGGTTGGGTTTCATAACTGCCACCTCCCTGTGGGGTCACCGGCGACCAGCTCGCCCAGGCCGGCAAGGTCGCGCTCGGCGTGGCTCTGGCGCACATACACCGGCAGGTCGGCCATCAACTGCGCAAAGTGCGGATCCTTGCAGTAAGGCCCGGCACCCATGGCGCGGCCGACATGACGTATCACCTGCTCAATGGTGTCCTCGATACAGGCGCGGGTCTGTTGGGCGAGCCGGCGGGCATCGGCCTGGGGTTCGCGGTCGATCTGCTGCGCACTGGCGCGCAGCACGCAGGCGGCGCTGTTCAATACGCTGTCCACGGCGCCCAGATGGACGAGGGCATGGGGTTCCGCGCGCTTGGCGCAGTGCTCGCGCAACACTTCCGCCAGGCGCTGAGCCGCGCCGTACCAGCACGCAGCGATGCCCACGCCGCCTTGCCAGAAGCCGGGGCGGGCGAGGTAGTCACCCGGCCCGCCCACGGCAATACCGTGGGCGCCGTCAAACAGCACTTCCACGCTGCCGGTCGCGGCCATGCCTACGGCATTCCACCCCTCGTCCGTCACCGTAATGCCCGGTTGATCCATCTGCACCGCCACCAGTTGCTGGCGGTCCTGATCGTCCCAGGCGGTCAGCAGCCCATGGCTGACCACCGCCGCGCCGGAACACCAGGCTTTACGCCCCTCGAGCACTAACCGTTCACCTTCGCGATGCACGCGCACCTTGGCCGTCGGTGGTTCGGCCGCCCACATGCCCCAGGTGCTGCCCAAGGGCGGCAATGGGCTGTGCAACTCGGCAATAATCGCCAGGGCATCGGTGTGGCCTTCGAACAGCTTGCACAGGCGCAGGTCATGACCGGCAACCTGCGCCAAGCGACTGAACCGCGCCAATGTCTGGCCGCCACCGGGCAACGGCAACTGGTCCAGGCCTTCTTCCTGAAGCGCCTTCAGGGCCTCGCCGAGAGCGTGCGTGTCCGCATAGCCCCGGTAGCTCTGAAGGAATCCATGCAAAGCCATCTCACACCTCGTCTTCGCGCTGCAGTTCAAACAACAGCAGGGAGCGCCCGGTCACGGCGTATTCGTGCTCGAACTCAAAGCGCTCCTGGGCCCGTACCGCGGTGTCATTGGTGTCGAGCATGCAGGTCCAGAACTCACCCTCGGGCACCGGCGGCAGGCGGAAATTGACCATGTCGTGATGGGCATTGACCACCAGCAGCAAGGTCGCGTCGGCACCGGCACGACGAATCCCGGTTTCCTGGGCGCGGCCATCCATCAGCATGCCCAGGCAACGGCCGTGGCTGTCTTCCCACTGTTCGGTGGTCATCTCGTTGCCGTCGGGCGCCAGCCAGGTTACGTCTTTTACGCCGATGTCTTCGTTGTAGTCGCCGACCAGGAAGCGCCCGCGACGCAGGATCGGATAGGCCAGTCGCAGCTTGATCAAGCGTTTGACGAACTTGAGCAGCGACCTGCCGTCGTCGTCCAGCTCCCAGTTGACCCAGCCGATCTCGCTGTCCTGGCAGTAGGCATTGTTGTTGCCATGCTGGGTACGGGCGAACTCGTCACCGGCGACGATCATCGGCGTGCCTTGGGCCAGCAGCAGGGTGGCGAAGAAATTGCGCATCTGACGCAGGCGCAGCGCGTTGATTTCCGGGTCGTCGGTGGGGCCTTCGACGCCGTGGTTCCAGGACAGGTTGTTGTTGCTGCCGTCCTGGTTGTTCTCGTCGTTGTCTTCGTTGTGCTTGTCGTTGTACGACACCAGGTCGTGCAGGGTGAAACCGTCGTGGGCGGTGATGAAATTCACCGAGCTGTAAGGGCGACGGCCGCGATGGTTGAACATCTCGCCCGAGGCGGTCATGCGCCCGGCGAAGTCGGCGAGCTGGCCGTCATCGCCTTTCCAGAACGCACGCACGGTGTCGCGGAAGCGGTCGTTCCATTCCACCCAGCCCGGCGGGAAGTTGCCGACCTGGTAACCGCCGGGGCCGCAGTCCCAGGGTTCGGCGATCAATTTGAGCTGGCGCAGCACCGGGTCCTGGCGGCAGGCCACCAGGAAGCTGTGGCGCTCATCGAAGCCATCACGGTAACGGCCGAGGATGGTTGCCAGGTCGAAGCGGAAGCCGTCGACGTGCATCTCGTTGGCCCAATAGCGCAGGGAGTCGGTGACCATTTGCAGCACGCAAGGGTGGCTCAGATCCAGGGTGTTGCCGGTGCCGGAATCGTTGATGTAGAAGCGCTTGTCGTCGGGCATCAGCCGGTAGTACGAGGCGTTGTCGATGCCGCGCATGGACAGGGTCGGTCCGCGCTCGTTGCCTTCGGCGGTGTGGTTGTAGACCACGTCGAGGATCACTTCGAGTTTCTGTTCGTGCAGGTGCGCGACCATCTCCTTGAACTCGGCGATCTTGCCGCTGGCCAGGTAGCGTGGGTCGGGGGCGAAGAACGCGATGCTGTTGTAGCCCCAGTAGTTGGTCATGCCTTTTTCCAGCAGGTGCTGGTCGTTGACAAAGGCGTGCACCGGCAGCAGTTCCACGGAGGAAATCCCCAGCTGGCGGATGTGTTTGAGCACGTCATCTTCCATCAGCCCGGCACAGGTGCCGCGCACCGACTCGCCCACCGAAGGGTGGCGCATGCTGATGCCGCGCAGGTGGGTTTCATAGATGATCGTGCGGTCCCACGGCACCCGCACCGGCTGGTCATTGCCCCAGGTGTGCGCCGGGTCGATGACCTTGCACTTGGGCACGAAGGGCGCGCTGTCGCGTTCGTCAAAACTGAGGTCGTCATCCGGGTGGCCGATGGTGTAGCCGAACAGCGCCTCGGACCATTTGAGTTCGCCCACCAGCTGTTTGGCGTAGGGGTCGATCAGCAATTTGTTGTGGTTGAAGCGATGACCGTTGGCCGGGTCATAGGCACCGTACACGCGATAGCCGTAGATCAGCCCGGGGTGGGCGTCGGGCAGGTAGCCGTGGAAGGTTTCATCGGTGTATTCGGGCAGCTCGATGCGTTCCAGCTCCACTTCGCCAGAATCATCGAACAGGCACAGTTCGACCTTGGTGGCGTTGGCCGAGAACAGCGCAAAGTTGACGCCCAGGCCGTCCCAGGTGGCGCCGAGGGGGAAGGGCAAACCTTCACGAATCCGCGACGGCTCGTTACCCGGCGTCGAAGGGGTTTTATGGGGTTTGCTCATGGTGTTGCTCCTGCAAGGGTCTTTTTTTGGGCCGAACGCGGCCGTGCTGACGAAGGCTCAGCTTGGAAATAGGGGCGATGAAAAGGCCTCCTGCCGGCAGTGCCGACAGGAGGCTTGAAGGTCAAGGCTTGGGCTTTTTCGGCGCCGGTGGTTTTTTCGCGGCCGGCGGCGTCGGCTTGCTGGCTGCCGGAACTGGCGGCTTGGCTTTGGCCGGTGGCTTGGGCGCAGTCTTGGGCTTGGCGCCAGCCTTGGGTTTGCTTGGCGTCAGCGCTTCGGCTTCGGCCAGCTTGCGCGCCATCTCCCAGTGTCGCGCGTCCTCGCCATGGGGCTTGCCCTCAGACTCCCAGATCTGATGCGCTAACTCGCGTACGCGTTTGTCTTCAGTACTCATCGCAATGCTCCTCACAGAAAATTTTCAGCTTTCTTGATCATCAGGATTGATAAAGACATTGACCGGGAAATCCCCCAGGGCAGCGCTGATCAACAGCTCCTTGTTTGGTGTGACTGCGCCTGTATGAAAAAGTCCCTTCCAGTTTTGGGTTGTCGCGGCGAACGGTAATTTCACCCGGGTATCGCCCCAAACCTGCGCATTGATCTGGGGGTACACACCGTTTTCAAGCAGGCTGTGGGGCCAGCGTGGCACCACCACCAGCACGCGTTTGCCCTGGTGTTCGCGACTGAACGCGAGCACTCGCTCGGCGTGTTGGCCGACCACTTCCAGCGGCGTGTAGCTGCCGCTGCGGAACACCTCGGGATGGGCCTTGCGCAAGGCCAGCACCTGGGCAATCAAAGCCTGTTTGATGCGCCCGTCACGCCAGTTGAACAACAACTCGCCAAGGTCCGGTGGGGTGTCTAACGCCTGTTGCCGTGCGTTGAAATCCACCGGGCGGCGGTTGTCCGGGTCGACCAGGCTGAAGTCCCAGAACTCGACGCCCTGGTACAGGTCGGGCACACCCGGCACGGTGATGCGAAGCAAGGATTGCGCCAGCCCATTGAGGGCGCCGGCGGGGGCGATGGCCTGGGCGGCGTTGCCGATGGCGGTACGCAATGGGTGCCCTTCATCACTGAGCAAAAGGCGCGAGAGGAACGCTTCCACACCTTGCTCATAAGCCTCATTGGGCGCGCTCCAGCTGCTCTGCAACTTGGCTTCGCGCAGGGCCTTTTGTTGCCACTGCCAAAGGCGTTGTTGATAGTCGGCAAAATCGTCGCCCTGGTCCAACGGCCAGCTGCCCAACAGCACCTGGTAGAGGATCAGTTCATCACCGGCCGAGGGCGCATTCGGGTCGCTGCGCAGCGGCGCGGCGAGGCGGCGCCATTGCTCCACCTGTTCGACATACCAGGGCGCGCACTCGCTGAGCACCGCCAGGCGCGCGCGGGTGTCTTCGCCACGCTTGTGGTCGTGGGTGGCGGTGGCCAGCAGGTTGTCCGGGAAGGCCTGCAAACGCTGTTGGTTGAGCCGATGAAACTCGGCCACTGGCGCGCTGAACTGCTCGGTGCTGAAGCCCACGTCATTGCGCGACAGCAACACCGCCGATCGGTAGAACGCGGTGTCTTCCACGGCCTTGGCAGCAGCGGGTGAGGTCAGTTGCTGGAAGCGTACGCACGCATGCTTGAGAATCTTGCGCTCACGGCCCACCGGGCGCTCGCGCCAGGGCTGGCCGCCAAGCCAGTTGGCGAGGTGCTCGAGCACCGGCCAGTCGCCTTCGTTCAAGGTGGTGCGCGCGCCCTCCATGGCCTGCTGGAACAGTTTGTCGTCGGCGGCGCTACGGCCGCGCGCGCTGATATAGGTGCGGTACACCGGGAAGTGCACGATCAGTTCCTGCAAGGCACGGCGGATCGCGCCCAGGGTCAGGTCGCGGGTCATCACGTCGTCACGGGCCACTTGCAGCAGGGCGCGTGCCACGCTTTCAAAGTCGCCGCCCAATGAGCCATTGAGGATCTGCTGGCGTGCCAACCGCGCCTCTTCGATAAACGCCGAGGGCCGTTCGCTGTGCTGGGTCCACAGCGCGGCCAGGGGTGCAAAACCGTCCGGGTGGTGTTGCAGCAGCGACAGCTGGTCCATGAATTCATAGCCGGTGGTGCCGTCCACTTGCCAGTCTTCGCGCAGGGTTTCGCCTTCGCCGAGGATCTTCTCCACGAAGATCGGCAAATGCCGCCCGGGCGCCAGCGCGTCGACGCGGCGGCGCAGCTTGCGGCAATAACCGCGTGGGTCGGCAAGGCCGTCGATGTGGTCGATGCGCAGGCCGTCCACCAGGCCTTCGCTGATCAGCTCGAAGATCTTGCCGTGGGTGGCTTCGAACACGGCGCTGCGTTCCACGCGCAGGCCGCCGAGTTCGTTGACGTCGAAGAAACGCCGCCAGTTGATATCGTCCGCCGCCGTGCGCCAGCTGGCCAGGCGGTAAGCCTGCTGCTCGAGCAATTGATGCAGGCGCTGGAAACCCTCGGGCTGGCGCCCGTCAAACTGCGTCAGGCGTTGTTCAATGGCCGGCAGCACTTCGGTGGCGCGTTCGGCCAGCGCCTGCTTGAGCCAGGCGGCCTCCGCGTAGGCATCGTCCTGATAGGCGAGGGCGCTGAAACGCTCGGCGAGGGGTTTGAGCTGTTCGTCAGTGCCGAGGATCGCTGCGTAATCCCGTGGGCAGATCGGGAAGCGATGCTCGTAGTGCTCGACGTAGAACGCGCCATGATCGGCATCAAAATGCAGGGTCAGGGCGCCGCTTTGCAGGGCTTCGCCGTAGTCGCTGCCGAGGAACGGCATCAGCAACTGGCCCTTGAGCAACGGGTCGGGCGAGTGCCACTGGATATCGAAGAATTCGCTGTAGGGGCTCAGGCGCCCCCATTCCAGCAGGTCCAGCCACCAGGGGTTATCGGCACCGCCCACGGCCATATGGTTGGAGACTATATCGAGGATCAGCCCCATCTCGTGCTCGCGCAACGCGGCGACCAGGCGGCGCAAGGCGGCTTCACCGCCCAGCTCGGGGTTGACGCGGGTGGGGTCGACCACATCGTAGCCGTGCATCGACCCGGCGCGGGCGCTGAGCAACGGTGAGGCATAGAGATGGCTGATGCCCAGTTGGGCGAAGTACGGCACCAGCGGCACCGCATCGTCGAGGGTGAAGCCCTTATGGAATTGCAGGCGTTGAGTGGCGCGTAGCGGCAGGGCTTTCATCGGTCACGCTCATGGGCCTGGTTGCGCGCAACGGCGAGGAGTTCGAGGCGGCGCGCGGCACCGGCGTTGTCGAGCAGGCTGGCAGCCTCGCCCGGAAAGCGCCGACGCCAATTGGGGTGGGTGTCGGTAGTGCCGGGCAGGTTGGCTTGTTCCTCGGCGCCCAGCGCGTCTTCCAACGGCAACAACACCAGTGGCGCACGGGTGTGGCCGAGGTAACGCACGCTGGCGTCGATCATATGGTCGGTTTCATTGCGGATCTCTTCGACGAAGTTCTGCGGGTCCTGGCTCAAGGCCTGGCGCAGGGCCTGGCGCTCGCGCAGGCGGTGTTCGCTCCATTGCTCCACGGTGGGCGCATCGATCAGGCCGAGCTGGATATTCCAGTCGATGTCGCGGCTGTGCCACCAACCGTTGAGGGTCGGCAAATCGTGGGTGCTGGTGGTGGCCAGGGCGTTGTCCGGCCAGTCGAGAATCGGCGTGAACTGGCCGTCGTGGCCCTGTTCGAACAGCAGCACGCGCATGCCCAGAATCGAGCGGGCGCTGAGTTTTTCACGCAGGCCGTCGGGCACGGTGCCGAGGTCTTCGCCGAGCACAATGGCCTGGTGACGATGGGACTCCAGCGCCAACAGGCGCAGCAGGTCATCCACCGGGTAGTACAGGTAGGCGCCTTCTCGCGGCGAGGCGTCCATGGGGATCACCCACAGGCGTTGCAGGCCCATCACATGGTCGATGCGCAGGCCGCCGGCATGCGCGAAGTTGGCCCGCAGCATTTCGATAAAGGCACGAAAGCCATTGCGCTTGAGGCCTTCGGGCGAGAACGCGGAAATGCCCCAGCCCTGGCCGGCGCGGTTGAGAATGTCGGGCGGTGCGCCCACGGTGAGGTCGGCGAGCAGCTCATCCTGGCGGCTCCAGGCCTGGCTGCCACCGCCGTCGGCGCCCACGGCCAGATCGGCGATCAGGCCAACGCCCATGCCGCTGCCTTTGGCGGCTTGCTGTGCGCGCTCCAGGCAACGGGCGATCAGCCATTGGGTGAAGGCGAAGTAGCCGATTTCATCGCGGTTATCCTCGGCGAACTGCACCAGCGCCGGGCTTTGCGGGCTGCGCCACTCTTGCGGCCAGTGGCGCCAGTCGAGGTCTTCACCGGCAGCGGCGCGGTGTGCCTGCACGGCTTCGAAGCGGCAGTGGTTTTCCAGGGCTTCGCCGCCGGCCTGGCGAAAGCTGAGGAAATCGGCGTGCTGCGGGTGGTGGCCGTGACGGAAGTCTTCATACAGCGCGCGCAACAGGCGCTGCTTGGCGTTGGCGGCGGCGGGCCAGTCGATCAGGGTGTGTTGCTCCAGGCTGTGCAACTCCTCCTCCAGGCCAAGGGCCTCGATGGCGTTGCGCACTTCGCGTTCGCCGAGGATGCAGCCCGGGGAGGCATACAAGCTGTTGAGGAACAACCGGCTCGAGGGCGAATACGGGCTGAAGCGCCCGGTGTCGGCGCTGAACATCGCATGCATCGGGCTGATCGCCAGGGCATCGGCGCCGCGCTCGGCAGCGGAACGCGCCAGATGTTCCAGCGCCAGGGTGTCGCCGAAACCGCCATCGCCCAGGCGCCGCAGCGAATACAGCTGGGCGCTGAGGCCCCAGGCGCGCGCGGGCTGGACGTCGACTGCTTCCGCCACGCTGTAGCAGTGGCTGGGCGCGACGGCGAGGGTGAAGGTCTGGTCGTTGATATGCACCTGGTGGTAACCGAGGGCGATCACGCCGGGCAGTACCGCGTCGCCATCGAGGCGCAGCTCCAGGGTTTCGCCGCTTTCGAGGTTGACCCGGCACAGGGTGTCGGGTTCGAAGTAGCGTGCGAGGTCGAGGCCGTGGCCGGTGTCGACGGTCATCAAGGGCGGCAGATGTTTATCTTTTTGTACCTGCTCCAGTTCCAGCAGGCTGGCGTCGATCTCGGCGTCGGTATCGGCCGGGTGGCCGAGGCCTTTGAGGACCGCGCGCAGGGCGTCGGGTGTCACTCGTTGCGGGCGGCCGTTTGCGTCGATCCAATCGACGGCCAGGCCCGCGCGGCTGGCGAGTATTTCCAGGTTCGCTTCGCTCAAGGGTGCTCTCCAACAGGGGATAGGGTAACGCGCGCGCTGTGCGGCGGCAGGCAGGCGCCGTGCTCGGCAGGCGTTTGGAACAGGACGTGTGCGCAGGCCGGATACGCGAGTGCTTCGGTGCCGAGGTTGAGGTCGATCTGCAACAGGCTGCCGTTGCCCAGGCGCCAGCGCGCACTGACGGCGCCGTCGGCCAGCACCTGGGCACCGAGTGCCTGGCTGCCGGACAGGTGCGGCACGATATGGCGGTGACGCAGGCTCAGCAACTGGTGATAGAGCCGGGCCTGTTCGTTGTCGGCAAAGGCCGGTGCCGATTGCTTGAAGGTCGCCTCTGCGTTGGGGTCGGGGATGCGCTCACGGCGCTCGGGGTCCTTGAAGGCGGCAAAGTCGGCAAACTCGTTGCGCCGGCCTTCACGCACCGCCTCGGCGAGTTCGCCATGGTGGTCGGTAAAGAACAGGAAGGGTTCCTCGGCGTTGTTTTCATCGCCCATGAACATCAGCGGGATCATCGGCGACAACAGCAGCAAGGCAGTAGCGGCTTCCAGCGCCTGGGGCGGGCAGAGCTGGTGCAGGCGCTCGCCCAGGGCGCGGTTGCCGACCTGGTCGTGGTTCTGCAGGAACGCGACGAAGGCGGTGGGCGGCAGATCCCCGCTCGGCTCGCCGCGCGCGTGGCCGTGGCGGGTGGTGTGGCCCTGGTAGACAAAACCTTCGCCCAGGCAGCGGGCGAGTTTGGCCGTAGGCTCTTGGGCGAAGTCGCTGTAGTAGGCATCGGTTTCGCCGGTGAGCAGCACGTGCAGCACGTTATGAAAGTCGTCATTCCACTGCGCGTCGAAATCGTGCTTCAACAGGCTGGCCTGGTTCAGCTCGTTTTCCAGCATCAGCCACACGTGCCGGCCGGTATCCACCTGTTCACGCACGCGGTGCGCCAGTTCCTGCAGAAACCCCGGGTTGTCGATGGCGTGCACCGCATCCAAACGCAGGCCGTCGAAGCGGTATTCGAGCAGCCACATCAGCGCGTTATCGAGGAAGAAGTCCCGCACCTCACGGCGTTCGAAATCAATCCCGGCGCCCCACGGGGTGTGCACGTCTTCCTGGAAGAAGCCCGCCGCGTATTGGCCCAGGTAGTTACCATCGGGGCCGAAGTGGTTGTAGACGACGTCAAGGATCACCGCCAGGCCATGCTCATGGGCGCTGTCGATCAAGTGCTTGAGCTGTTCGGGAGTACCGTAGGTGGACTGCGGCGCGTAAGGCAGTACGCCGTCATAGCCCCAGTTGCGCTCGCCAGGGAATTGCGCCAAGGGCATCAATTCAATCGCGGTGACGCCCAGCTCGGCCAGGCGCGGCAGGTGTTTTTCGACCTCGACGTAGCCCCCCAGCACGCCCACATGCAGCTCGTAGATCACCGCTTCATGCCACGGGCGGCCTTGCCAGTTGCTGTGACGCCAAGGGTAGGCGAGCGGGTCGACTACCAGGCTCCAACCATGCACGTCCAGGGCCTGGGCCCTGGACGCGGGGTCGGGTACATCCATTTCTCCATCGATATTGAAGCGGTAGCGCGTACCGGCGGGGCACTTTACTTCGGTTTCGAACCATCCCTGCGCCTGAGGCAGCATGGCGATGGATTTGCCGTCTTCCAATTCAACGCTGACATAAAACGCGTCTGGCGCCCACAAGGCAAAACGCGTGTGTTGCGCGTCCAGCATGATTGCGCCGTGGGGCCAGGTTTCCAGAGTCCGTAACGGCATCTATGAAGACCTCCCTTGATTATTTACTCGATTTCCCCAAGGCCTTGGCCACCAGCTGTTCATACAGTTCTGCGTAGGGTTCTACCGCCTGGCACCAGTTGAAGGGTTGGGTCATGGCCCGGCAACGCATGGCGTTGAGCAGGCCTTTGTTGGCGAATACCCGCAGCGCGCGGCTCAGGGCTTCTTCGTAGCTTTCCACGGTGGATTCATTAAAGAGGAAACCGGTGACGCCATTTTCGATGGTGTCCGCCAGGCCGCCGGTATTGCGCGCCACCGGCAGTGAGCCGAAGCGTTGCGCGTACATCTGGCTCAGGCCGCACGGCTCGTAGCGCGAAGGCATGAGCAAAAAGTCACTGCCGGCAAACATGCGCCGCGCATCGGTTTCGTTGAAGCCGATGCGCACGCCGACCTGGCCAGGGAAGCGCAGTGCCAGTTCACGCATGGCTTGCTCTTCTTCCGGCTCGCCGCGGCCGATAATCGCAATCTGGCCGCCGTTTTCGACGATATAGCTGGCGACCGCTTCAGTCAGGTCCAGGCCTTTCTGGTAGACCAGGCGCGACACCACGGCAAACAGCGGGCCGGTGGAGTCATGCAGGCCGAACAGTTCGCGTACATGGGCGGCGTTGGTGGCCTTGCCGTCCCAGTCGCCGATATTGAAATTGTGGGTCAGGTGCGTGTCAGTGGAGGTTTCCCAGCTTTCATCGATGCCGTTGGGGATACCACTGAGCAGGCCTTGCTGGGTCTTGGCGGCGAGGAAGCCGTCGAGGCCGCAGCCGAATTCCGGGGTGGTGATTTCCTGGGCGTAAGTGGCGCTCACCGTAGTGATATGGCTGGAATACGCCATGCCGGCCTTGAGGAACGACATCTTGCCGTAAAACTCCATGCCTTCCTGTTGCAGGGCATGGGGCGGGATACCCAGCTCCGGCGTCGAGGCCAGGCTGACCACGCCTTGGTAGGCCAGGTTATGAATGGTGAACAGGGTCGGCGTGCGTGACCCACGCCAGTGCATGTAGGCCGGGGCCAGGCCAGCTGGCCAGTCGTGGGCGTGCACCAGGTCCGGGCACCAGTGGATCTGTGCGAGGTTGGCGGCCATGTCGGCGGCGGCCAGGCCCAGGCGGGCAAAGCGGATATGGTTGTCCGGCCAGTCGCGGCCGTTGTTGGCGCCGTAGGGCGTGCCTTCGCGCTCGTAGAGCTCCGGGCAGATCAGCACATAGATGACCAGGCCGTCCTTGAGGTCCATGCGCCCGATCTTGCACGGCGGCAATGCGGCGTGGCCGCCCAGCTCACCGATGATGTGGATCGGGTTGTCGCTTTCCATCACCTGCGGGTAACCGGGGATCAGCACGCGCACATCATGCAGATGCGCCATGGCGCGGGGCAGGGCGGCGGACACGTCGCCCAGACCGCCGGTCTTCACCAAGTCGGCAAACTCGGAGGTTACAAACAGGACTTTCTTTCGATTCGGGTTCTGACTCACGATCGGCCGCACAGTGTTGGGCAGGTCGGCCAACGAGGTCGGTCCCCCTGCCGGCTGACTGAAGCGCTCTCCCTGAGTATCTACTGCGGCACTGATCATAATGCACTCCCATTTTGTTGGTCGGCTAATGGCCCGCTGCCACTAGCTCCGATTGGCCGCATCCTGCGGCCAGGCGCACAAGCACTGTACAAACTGGCAAGGCGTATGCCAGTTGCACGGCAAGCATCAAAAGATTGGATGGACGGCATTTGCTGTGAAGCGCGAATGCTCGCCTTACCTTAAAACTGGACCAATGGCAGCGTCGGAAAGTTTCGATTTTTTGCGGGGTTTTTGTTTTGGAACGGACCCATCGGTCATCAGTCTAGGACAGATCCTAGAGCCTGTAGGCTTTCCAGGCGTTTTTTGTAGGACAAAAAACTTTTAACGATATACACGGATTAAAACGTGGGGCGATCCTGCAGGATCGGCGGGGTCATTGTGGCGAGGGAGCTTGCTCCCGTTGGGGCGCGAAGCGGCCCTGTTTTAGGGCTTCTGCGTAGCCCAGCGGGAGCAAGCTCCCTCGCCACAAGGGTGCGGTTGCACTTGAATGGTGCGTCAGCCGAGCACGCGAACGGGCGCGGCGTTGGCCCAGGCTTGAATGTCCTCGATCATCTGTTGGTAGAACTGCCGGTAATTCTGCTCGCTCACATAGCCCACATGGGGCGTGGCCAGCACATTCGACAGGCGGCGGAACGGATGCTCGAGCGGCAATGGCTCCTCGCCATACACATCCAGAGCAGCCCCGGCCAGGCCACCGCTTTCCAGGGCCTGCACCAACGCCTGCTCATCCACAATCGGCCCGCGCGCAGTGTTCACCAGGCGCGCGGTGGGTTTCATCCAGCCGAGCGCCTCGGCGTCCACCAGGCCACGGCTGCGCTCGCTGAGTACCAGGTGGACGGTGAGGATGTCGGCCTGTTCGAACAGCGATTGTTTGCTGACCCAGGTCACCCCGGCCTCGGCCGCGCGTTCGGGGGTGAGGTTTTCACTCCAGGCAATCACGCGCATGCCAAACACCTGGGCGAATTGCGCGACTTTCTGGCCAATGCTGCCCAGCCCGAGAATGCCCAGGGTCTTGCCGTACAGGTCGCCGCCCAAGCCAATCTGCCAGCCACCGGCGCGCAGGGAGTTGGCTTCGGCCAGCAGGTTGCGGGTGCTGGCCATGATCAACGCCCAGGTCAGTTCCGGCGCCGCCTGCTTATAGCTGTCGGTGCCGCACACCTGGATGCCCAGGGCCATGGCGGCGGGAATGTCGATGGCAGCATTGCGCATGCCGCCGGTCACCAGCAGCTTGAGGTTGGGTAGCCCTTGCAAAAGGGCCTTGTCGAAGGTGGAGCGTTCGCGCATCACGCAAATCACTTCGAAGCCCTGCAAACGCTCAACCATGGTGGCGGTATCCGCCGGGTAGTCGTGCAGGAAATGCACCTGGCCGACCGATTCCAGCACCGACCAATCCACCACACCACTGGCCACATTCTGCCAATCATCAATGACTGCGATCTGTACCGACATTCACGCGTGCCTCGAAAAAGGTTGGATTAAAGGGCGTTCAAACCCTGCAACAGCGCTTTATGAAACTGCGCCGGTTCTTCCATCTGCGGTGCATGCCCAAGACCCGGGAACTCCACCAGGGTGGCATGGGGGATCAGCTTGGCTGCCTGCTCGCCCAATACCTCGTAGTTACCGAGCTTGGCCTTGACCTCCGGCGGCGCCAGGTCTTTGCCAATCGCGGTGTTATCGGCGGTACCGATCAGCAGCAGGGTGGGCATCTGCAGGTTCTTGAACTCGTAGTACACCGGCTGGGTGAAGATCATGTCGTAAATCAACGCCGAATTCCATGCGACCAGCGTATGTCCGGGGCCGTTGCTCAGGCCGGCATACATGTCGACCCAGCGCTCGTACTCCGGCTTCCAGCGCCCGACGTAATAGGTGTTGAGCTGATACTTGCGAATGCCTTCGGCGCTGACTTTGAGTTCACGTTCATACCACTGGTCGACGCTGATAGACGGCACGCCCAGGGCTTTCCAGTCTTCCAGGCCGATGGGGTTGACCATCGCCAGTTGCTCGGTCTGCTTGGGGTACATCAGCGCGTAACGCGTGGCGAGCATGCCGCCGGTGGAATGGCCAAGGATTGTGGCCTTTTGAATGCCGAGCTTGTCGAGCAATTGATGGGTGTTGAGGGCCAGTTGCTGGAAGCTGTACTGGTAGTGATCGGGCTTGCTGGAGGTGCAGAAGCCGATCTGATCCGGCGCGATCACACGGTAACCGGCGTCGCTCAGGGCCTTGATCGAGCCTTCCCAAGTGGCGCCGCAGAAATTCTTGCCATGCATCAGCACCACGCTGCGGCCGTTGGGCTTGCCTGTGGCCGCGACATCCATGTAGCCCATCTGCAGAGCTTTGCCCTGGGACTGGAAGTTGAAGTGTTGGAGCGGGTAGGGGTACTGGAAGCCTTGCAGCTCAGGGCCATAGGTGGCGGCGAAGGCCGGGGCGGCGCTGGCGGCCAGCAGGCCGGCGATGCAGAACGTACGAAGCGAGGGCATTGTCAGGTCTCCGAGAAGGGTGCCCGGATGCTGTTGCGAGGGGATTAAGCAGGGATTAACACCCATTGCAGGGTCAGCGCCGCCACCACGGCATAACGCAGGCCCTTGGCCAGGGTCACCAGCAGCAGAAACCGCCACAAGGGTTCACGCATCACCCCGGCCACCAGGGTCAGCGGGTCACCAATGATCGGCACCCAGCTGAGCAATAGCGTCCAATGGCCCCAGCGCTGGTAATGGTAACGGGCTGTGTCCAATTGCTTGTCGCTGACCGGAAACCAGCGCCGCTGCTTGAAACGCTCCACGCCACGGCCGAGCAGCCAGTTCACCACCGAACCCAGCACATTGCCCAGGGTCGCGATCCCCAGCAGCAGCCACAGGCTGTAATGCCCGCTGAGTAACAGGCCGACCAGCACGGCTTCCGATTGCAAAGGCAGCAAGGTCGCCGCGCCGAATGCGGCGAGAAACAGCCCCAGGTAACCCGCCAGCACCGGTCAGCGCGCCGGGTATTCGGCCACCACCACGTCTTTGCCGTCACGGGTCAGGCCGATGACCTGGTAGGCATCGCTCATGCCGTCCATCTCCATACCCGGCGAGCCCATGGGCATACCGGGCGCGGCAATGCCCAGCAGGTCGTCACGCTTGCGCAACGCCAGTACTTGCTCGGCCGGCACATGGCCTTCGACAAACTTGCCGTCGATCACGGCGGTGTGGCACGAACCCAGGCGCGGGGCCACGCCGAGGCGTTGCTTGACGGTGCTCATGTCGGTTTCAACGTGGTCGTTGACCTTGAAGCCGTTGCTTTGCAGATGGCTGATCCACTTCTTGCAGCAACCGCAATTGGCGTCGCGGTGCACGTCGATGGGGATCAAGTCGGCCGCCTGGGCGAAGGTGGCGGCGAACAGGGTTGAAAGCAGGGCCAGTCGCAATGGGTTTTTCATTGGCGGTCTCAGTGAATGCGGGGCGATAAGGCGGGCATTCTCCCTGCTTTTTTCAACGCGGCGCGACGGTAATGTTTCCAAATTATACGAAGGGCGGGTTTTCCAGCCGGTGCTTGAGCTGGTCGAGGGCGGTGGCCGACAGCTCGATCATGCGCTCGTGCAAGGTGGCCAGTTGCAATTCGGTTTCATAGGTCAACACCCGCTTGAACAGCGTGCCGCCACGAAACGGTTGCAGGTAGTAATGAATCGAGCCATCGACGGCAAGGGAGGTGAACACGGTCTTGAACTCGCCGGGGCGCCGGGCGATCTGCACGCGGTAGCTCATGGGCACGCGTACACCCAGCAGGTCGATCATTTCGGTAAAGCGCGTACCGGCGGGGAGCGAGCCGGTGGTGCCGGTGTCGGCACTGAGGGATGTGGGGTGCCATTCGTGCCAGCGATCCGGCTGGGTCACATAGTCGTAAACGGCATCGATGGGGGCCTGGATAAAGCGTTCCTGACTGATCCGCTCCAAGCGGATCGACTGCTCGACAGCGCGCATGGCACACCTCCTGTGTGGCGGGGCTTAACACTTGGAACTGTCAGAATAGTCCCACTCCCGCGCATTGCACGGGAGTGTCTCAATCATTTATCAGCGCACCTTGAATCGACTCATCAACGCAATCACCCGGCCGTTGGCATCCAGCAGGCTTTGCGTATTGGTTTCGGTGGCGTGGCCGCTTTGCACCAGCTCGTCGACCATATGTCGGATCTGCACCATGCTGCGGTTGATCTCTTCGGTCACCGCGCTTTGCTGTTCGGCGGCCGTGGCGATCTGGGTGCTGAGGTTGTTGATATGGCTGACCGAGCCGGCCATTTCGTCCAGGCCGGTGTTGACCCGTGCCGTGGCATCCGCCGCCGATTGGCAGCTGGCCTGGGTGTTTTCCATGGCTGCCACCGACGAACTCACGCCAGTGGTCAGGCGCGCGAGCATCTCATTGATCTGCGAGGTGCTGGCCTGGGTGCGCGCGGCGAGGGCGCGGACTTCATCGGCAACCACCGCAAACCCGCGACCTTGCTCGCCGGCCCGCGCCGCTTCAATGGCGGCGTTGAGGGCCAGCAGGTTGGTCTGGCCGGCGATCGCGCCGATAACACCGAGGGTTTCGGTGATGCGCGCGGCGTCCTGGCGCATGTTTTCCACGGTGTGGGTGGCGCTGGCGACTTCGCCGATCAACGCGCTGACGCTGCTCGATGCTTCGCCCACCACCACGCGGGAACGGTCAGCGTGCTCGTTGGCGCTCTGGGTGAACGAGGCGGTTTCCGCCGCATTCTGCGCAACCGTGTCGGCGGTAGAGCTCATCTCGGTGATGGCCGTTACGGTCTGGTCGGTTTCCGAGGCGTGGCGTACCAGGATCTGGTTGGTGTGCGCCGAGGTTTTCTGCAACTGCTCAAGTCCCGTGGACATGGCGCCAGTGGCCAGGGTGACTTCGCCGATCATGTTTTGCAGGTAGACGATAAAGCGGTTGACCGAATGGCCGATCGCGCCCAATTCGTCTTCGGCGCGGATGGTGATGCGTCGCGTCAGGTCGGCGTCGCCGGCCGAGAGTGCGTCGATATTGGTTTTCAGCGACTTCATGCGCTGCACCAGTTGGCGAATCGCGTACACCGCCAGCAGTACCAGCAGCAACACCATGGGGATTTGCAGCAAGGCCAGGCTGCCGAGCACGTCGTCACGCTGGGCGGTGATCAACGAGGTGGGCAGGGCGGTCGCCAGGAACCACGGCGTGCCTTCGATCGGGCGCATGTAGAAGGTGCTGGCCACGCCCTGGTTGTCGAACTCGCTGCGCTGCAGGCCCTGGTCGCGGTGGGCGAGGGCTTTGCTGACCTGGGTGGCAAACGCCGAGGTGCCGGCCAGTTCGCTGATGTTCTTCAACACCACCGGGCTGCTCAAACGTGTGCTGTTGCTGATGATCTTGCCGTCGCCTTCGACGATCAGCATTTGCCCGCCGATGTCTTTTTCCTTGCTGGCCACCAGCTCGTTGAAGAAGCCCAGGGTCACGTCGATAGTGGCCACGCCGTAGGCGGCGCCGTCGCGCTGGATCGCCATGGCGCAGTTGGTGCGCGGTTCCTGGCTGGCATCGTCCTTGTAGGCCGCGGCCCAGGCGCATTGCCCGCGCGGCGAGGCAAGGCCGCCCTTGTACCAGCTCTGGTCGTAGTAGTTGGGCGCGGGGTCGCTGTTCCAGAAGGTGTTCACCGCCAGCTTGCCCGAAGCATCGCGGTGCCAGAAGGTGCTGTGCTTATTGCGCCCCGGCGTGCGCTGGTTCGGCAGGGGCCAGATGCCGCCGCCAAAGACTTTCAGCTCGCCATACTGATCCACCAGGCCGGGCAGGACCTTGTCGATGGCATCGCTGTCGAGCAGGGGAATGGTTTGGGTAATGCTGCGTTGCTGGGCCTGAACCTTGTTCAATTCGCCCTGGATCCTTTCGGCCACTTCGGCGACGCGGTTGAGCACTACCTGTTCTTCGGTATGGCGCAACGTGGGCGCGACCATTTGGCCGATACCAACGACGGTCAACACCATCAGCACCAGGACGAACAGCACCAGAAACAGGGTATAGCGGGCTTGGATGGAGCGCAGTGGGGGCATGGGGTCGTCCTTACGAAGCGTTTATTATTCACGCGGCTTTGTTAGAGCTTCGTCGGGCTATCGGCTTGGTCTGTAGGAGCTTTAGGTACCATGGTGCAAGAAAATGGCGGCGCCGCTGAACGGCGCCCCCCCTTGTCAGATATCCAGCATCGCCATCACTTCCTTGGGGTAACGCAACCCGGCGGTGGCCTCGGCGGGAAAGATTGCTTCCAGTGCCGCCCGCTCGCTCGCGCTGAGGCTGACCGACAGCGCCGCGACGTTCTCTTCCAGGTACTTGCGCTGCTTGGTCCCGGGGATCGGGATGATGTAGTCGCCCTGGGCCAACACCCACGCCAGCGCCAGTTGGCCGGCGGTCACGCCCTTGTCGGCAGCGAGGCGCTGCACTTGCTCCACCAGTTGCAGGTTTTTCGCGAAGTTTTCGCCCTGGAAGCGTGGGCTGAAACGGCGGTAGTCATCGGCGCCGAAATCCTCAGGACTTTGCAGCGCACCGGTGAGGAAGCCGCGCCCCAACGGGCTGTAGGGCACAAACGCGATGCCCAGCCGTTGGCAGGTGGCGAGGCAGCCGTTGCTTTCCTGGTCGCGGCTCCACAGCGAATATTCGCTTTGCAGGGCGCTGATGGGATGCACCTTGTGCGCCCGTTCCAGGGTGGCGGCGGAGGCTTCGCTGAGGCCCAGGTAACGCACCTTGCCTTGCTTGACCAGCTCGGCCATGGCGCCGACGGTTTCTTCGATGGCCACGTTCGGGTCAATGCGGTGCTGGTAGTACAAATCCAGGGTGTCGATTCCAAGGCGCTGGAGGGTGCCGTCGATGGCGTTGCGAATGTACTCCGGGCGCCCGTTCACGCCGCGCAGGGCCGGGTTGGCCGGGTCGCGCACGATGCCGAATTTACTCGCCAGGAACACCTGGTCACGCTTGCCGGCGATGGCCTTGCCGATCAGTTGCTCATTGGTGTGGGGGCCGTACATGTCGGCAGTGTCGAGAAAGTTCACGCCCAGCTCCAGGGCGCGGTGCAGGGTAGCCACGGCCTCGGTGGTGTCGGTGCCCGGGGTGTAGAAATCGGTCATGCCCATGCAGCCGAGGCCGATGGCGGAAACCTGCGGGCCGTTTTTGCCCAATTGACGAGTGTGCATGGGGTCAGCTCCTGTTGGATGAAGGCGCCATTTTTACCCTCGACAAAAGCGCGATAAACCGGCTAAAAGTGCTTTCACTATTCGTAATATCTAAATAATCCATGAGGAGCCGGCCCTTGGACCGTTTCAACGCCATGCGTGTGTTTACCCGGATCGTCGAGTTGGGCGGGTTTTCCAAGGCGGCCGACAGCCTGCAACTGCCACGCGCGTCGGTGACTGTAGTGATCAAACAACTGGAAGCACACCTGGGTGTGCAGTTGTTGCAGCGCACCACGCGCCAGGTCAGTCCTACCCTGGATGGCGCCGCGTACTACCAGCGCTGCGTGCAGTTGCTCACGGACCTGGAGGAAACCGAGGCAGTATTTTCGACCCAGCGCCAGAACCCGCGCGGCACGTTGAGTATTGATATGCCGGCGGGCATCGGGCGTTACCTGGTGATTCCATCCTTGCCGGCGTTCACCGCGCGTTACCCGCACATCCAGCTGGAAATCGGCCTCAACGACCGCCCGGTCGACCTCATTCGCGAAGGTGTGGATTGCGTGCTGCGCGGCGGCCTGGCGCTCGACGAATCACTGGTGGCGCGGCCGCTGGTGATGATGGACCAAATCACCCTGGCCAGCCCGGGCTACCTCGAACGCATGGGCGTACCCCAAACGCTGGAGGACTTGGCCAGCCACCAGATGGTCGAGTATGTGTCGAGCACCAGCGGTAAACGCTTCGGCCTGGAATTTGAACTGAGCAACGAGCTGCGCACGATCAACCTGCCCAAAGTGGTAGCGGTCAACAGTGCCGACGGCTACTTCTGTGCCTGCGAGGCCGGCTACGGGCTGATCCAGGCGCCGTACTATCACGCGATGGCCAGATTGGCTCAGGGCACGCTGGTGGAAGTGCTGCCCCAAATGGCCGTACCGAAAATGGCCCTGACCGCGCTGTATCCGCCGCATCGCCAGTTGTCGCAAAGGGTGCGGGTGTTTGTGGATTGGCTGGTCGAGCTGTGCGCCCAACCCGGCACCGGGCTGCAACGCTAGCCCTGCGCCTTGCGATACGCCCCCGGTTGCTGCCCGGTCACCTTGTGAAACGCGCGGGTAAACGCCGCCACCGATTGATAGCCCACCGCCAGCGCCACGTCCGCCACGGTTTGGTCTTCCTTGAACAACTGGCAGGCGTGGCGCATACGCATCATCAACAACACTTGCCCTGGCGACTGCCCGCACAGTTCATTGAAGCGCTTGAAAAACGCCGAGCGCGACAGCCCGGTGCAGGCCGCCATGCTTTCCAAGGTCCAGGCCTCGGCCGGGTGGGCGATCAATTGTTCCAGCAGATTGGCAAACGCCGGTTGCCGACCCAGCGCGGCCAGGCCGCCGAGCTCGGTGTTATCCAGCACCTGCTGGCGCAATACATACAGAAACAGCAGGTGGCACAGTCGTTCCAGCAGGGCCGAAGAGGGCGCCGGCGTGCGCTCGCATTCCTGCAGGATCAGCTCGAACAGATTGCGCGCGGCGATCAGCGACGGGTCGCCTGCGCGCAGGATGATCCACGCGGGCAGGGTATCGACAATCATCGCCGACAGGCCGGACTGGAAGTGAAAGAACCCGCAGACCAGCCCCACGCCGTCATTGGCGCTGCTGTCGAGGGGCAGCATTGGGCGACGCGGGCATTCCTGCGCGCCGGCTGCCGTGGCTGCGCCGGACAGGCGATATTCAAGGTCACGCAACAGGAACACCGCGTCGCCTTCATTCAGCTGCACGGGCGTCGGTTCGCCGTCGATATGCAGCCAGCACTGGCCTTGCACAATCAGGTGGAAACTTGCGCGGGCCAGGCCGTGGGTGCTTGCGTGCCAGTCACCGCAGTAGCGGCCGACATGAAACAGGCTGGTGTTGAGTTCGAGGCTGTCTAATAACCAATCGACAAGTGCACTGGACGAATTCATCTAATGGAAAGACTCAAGAGCAAGTAATCGCTACTTTAGACTATTGAGGGGTTTTTTTATAACCAACAGACTGAGTACACGAACTCATGAGGAAATCCTGACATGTCCCGTGTACCGCTGCTCACCCCCGAAACCGCGCCGGATGCCGCCAAACCCTTGCTGGAAAACGCGCTGAAAGCCTCGGGTTTCATCCCTAACCTACTCGCCGTGCTGGCCAATGCGCCTGCCGCGCTGGAAACCTACATCACCGTGTCCGGCCTGAATGCCAAGGCCGAGCTGAGCCTGGCCGACCGCGAAGTGGTACAGCTGATTGCCGCCACCACCCACGGTTGCGATTTCTGTGTCGCTGGCCACACCGCCGTGGCGCGTAACAAGGCCAAGTTGCCCGAAGACGTCATCGACGCACTGCGCCAGCGTGGCGAATTGCCCAACGCCCGCTATGAGACACTCGCCGCGTTCACCCGTGAAGTGATCGCCACTCGCGGTGATGTCAGCGGCGCAGGCTACGACGCGTTCCGCGCCGCCGGTTACTCCGAAGGCCACGCGTTGGAAGTTATATTGGGCGTCAGCCTGGCCACCCTGTGTAACTTCGCTAACGTGTTTGCCCGTACTCCGCTGAACCCGGAACTGGCGCAATACCGTTGGGAAAAACCGGCAAGCTGAATCGGCGTTGGTCCCTCTGCTGTAACAAGGAGAAACATGAATGCTTGACCCACTCTTGAGCCGTTGGCTCGATGTTCAAGCGCAGGCCCTGGACGTGGGCAGTTGCGATCCACAGGAAGTGCTGCCACGGCTGGCAGAAGCCAATGTATTGCGTATCGGTGTACCCAAACACTTGGGTGGTCTGGGCGGTGATGTCGGCGGTGCGGTGGAAGCCATCGCCAACGTCGCCAGCCATTCTCTGGCAGCAGCGTTTGTGTGCTGGGGCCAGCGTTCGTTTATCGAGTATTTGCTGCAAAGCCCGAATGAGCGGCTGCGCGAGCAACTGTTGCCGGACCTGCTCAGCGGCAAGCTGGCCGGGGCGACCGGGTTGTCGAATGCGATGAAGTTTTTGTCGGGCATCGAGACGCTGCAGATCAGCGCCGAGCCCAACGACCACGGCTGGACCCTCAACGGCAAGCTGCATTGGGTCACCAACCTGCGCAAGAACGGCTTTGTCGCCGCCGCCGCCATCGAGCATGCGGGTGGTGGCGCGCCGTTTATCCTGGCGATTCCGGATTCGGTGGCCGGCCTGCAACGTTCGCGGGACCTGGAGTTGCTGGGGCTGCAATCGAGCAACACCGCCGCGTTGGGCCTGGAAGGCGTGGAGTTGAGCCGCGACTGGTTGCTGCATGAGGATGCGCGCAAGTTTCTGCCGGCGGTACGCCCGGCGTTCCTGGGGTTGCAGTGCGGTATGTCGATTGGTTTGGCCCGTCGCTCGCTGGCGGAAGTCGCCCACCATTTGGGCGCCAGCCGCACCGTGTTGCGCGACGAATTGGAAGCGTTGCGCGTGACCCTCGATCATCTGGTCACCGAACTGAAGAACGGCCTGCTGGCCGGTCGTTTCGCTGCCGAGCCGGTGCCGTTGTTCAAACTGCGCATCGCCCTCGCCGAAACCGCCGCCAGCGCCGTGCAGCTGGAGTTGCAGGCCAGTGGCGGCAAGGCTTATCTCACCGCCCACGGCAGCGGGTTTGCGCGGCGCTGGCGGGAGTCGGCGTTTGTGCCGATCGTGACCCCCAGCCTGGTGCAACTGCGCACCGAGTTACAGCGCCAGGCCAACCTATGACTCAGGCCGTATTAAGCGCCCAGGGGATTTGCCTGGGGTATGCGAGTGGCCCGGTGTTACAGGGTTTTGACCTGCAGTTGCAGCCCGGTGAAGTGGTGTCGATCCTCGGCCCCAGTGGCGTCGGCAAGTCCAGCCTGTTGCGTGTGCTCGCCGGGTTGCAGGCACCTCAGGGCGGCAGTGTGCAGGTATTGGGCGAACCGTTGAATGGCCCGCACCCACGGGTGGCCGTGGCGTTTCAAGACCCGAGCCTGTTGCCCTGGC
Source organism: Pseudomonas sp. AC463 (assembly GCF_979253585.1). Classification (NCBI taxonomy): domain Bacteria; kingdom Pseudomonadati; phylum Pseudomonadota; class Gammaproteobacteria; order Pseudomonadales; family Pseudomonadaceae; genus Pseudomonas; species Pseudomonas sp. AC463. The sequence goes on from NZ_CEEDDZ010000001.1 coordinate 62,400, forward strand.
TGAGCCTGGAAAAAAACGTCGCCTTCGGCCTGGATTTCGCCCGTCAGCCGAACTTGAGTGGCGATGAGCGCCGCCAGCGCGTCGACCACGCCATTGCTGCGGTCGGCCTGGAACATGCGCGTGTGCAGTTTCCGGCGCAGTTGTCTGGCGGCATGGCCCAGCGCACCGCGTTGGCCCGCTGCCTGGCGCGCCAGCCTCAGGTGTTGTTGCTGGATGAACCCTTTGGTGCGCTGGACGAAGTGACCCGCGCCGACATGCAGCACCTGTTGCTCAAGGTCAACCGCGAGCAGGGCTCGGCGGCGGTGTTGATCACCCATGACATCGACGAAGCGCTGCTGCTGTCCGATCGCATCCTGCTGTTGGGCAACCGCCCGGCGCGGACCTTGGGCGAATGGCACATCGACCTGCCGCAACCGCGCGAAGAACAGGTGGAAGCCATCGGCGCGCTGCGCATCGAGATTCTTAAAACCTTACGGCAGGCGAGCCGCCCTCAACCCAACCCTTTAGACCTGCCGGAGCCCAGCCATGTGCATGGATGACCTGACCCACTCGCGCCGTGATTTTCTCAAACTGTCCGCCGTACTCAGCGCCGCCGGCGCGTTGCCGCTGCTGAGCAGCCTGCAGGCGCGGGCCGCCAGCGAACCGGACGCGCCGGTACGCATCGGCTACTTGCCGATCACCGACGCCACGCCGTTGCTGGTGGCGCATAACAATGGCCTGTTCGAAGCCGAAGGCATCAAGGCCGAACGCCCGGTGCTGCTGCGCAGCTGGGCTCAGGTGATCGAGGCGTTTATCTCGGGTCAGGTCAACGTGATTCACCTGCTGTCGCCGATGACGGTGTGGGCGCGTTATGGCAGCCAGGTGCCGGCCAAGGTGGTGGCGTGGAACCACGTCGGCGGCTCTGGCCTGACCGTGGCCCCGGGGATTACCGATGTGAAGCAACTGGGCGGCAAGTCGGTGGCGATTCCGTTCTGGTATTCGATCCATAACGTGGTGGTGCAGCAGCTGTTCCGCGACAACGGCCTGACGCCGGTGGCGCGTGCGGCGGGCAGTGCGATTGCGGCCAATGAGGTCAACCTGATCGTGTTGCCGCCCTCGGACATGCCGCCGGCCCTGGCCAGCCAGCGCATCGACGGCTATATCGTCGCCGAGCCGTTCAATGCCCTGGCGGAGAACCTCAAGGTCGGCCGTGTGCAGCGCTTTACCGGCGACGTGTGGCGCAACCATGCGTGCTGCGTGGTGTTCATGCACGAACACGACCTCACCAACCGCCCGGAGTGGTCGCAGAAGGTAGTGAACGCCATCGTCAAGGCCCAGGTCTGGACCCGCGACAACCGCGAAGAGGCGGTGAAGCTGCTGTCCAAGGACGGCCCCAACCGCTACACCCCGCATGCCGAACCGGTGTTGAGCAAAGTCCTTGCGCCTGCCGCGGGCGACCGCGCCGCCTACCTGGCCGATGGCGCGATCCAGCATGCCAATTGGGACGAGCACCGCATCGACTTCCAGCCGTACCCATTCCCCAGCTACACCGAGGAACTGGTGCGCCGCCTCAAAGACACGCTGATCGAGGGCGACAAGAAATTCCTCGCCGACCTCGACCCAGCCTTCGTGGCCAAGGACCTGGTGGACGACCGCTTTGTGCGCAACGCCATCGAGGCCGTGGGCGGGATGAAAACCTTCGGCTTGCCCGACGGCTTTGAGCGGACCGAGGAGATTGGCGTTTGAATAACCGCAGACTCCCGGGCTGGTTGCTTGGGTTGAGTGGCTTGGCCGGCTTGCTGTTGCTCTGGTGGCTGGGGGTGAAAGTGTTTGGCGTGGCGGGCGGTTTGTCGGCGCGGTTTTCGCTTGAGGCTACCTTCGCCAGCCTGTGGGAATTGCTTGGGCGCGGTGAGCTGTATGTGCATATCGCCGTGAGCCTCAAGCGCATCTTCGTCGGGCTGTTCCTGGCGTTGTTGGTGGGTGTGCCGCTGGGGCTGCTGGTGGGCAGTTCGCGCAACCTGGAGGCGGCGACCACGCCGGCGTTCCAGTTTTTGCGGATGATCTCGCCGCTGTCCTGGATGCCCATCGTGGTGATGCTGATGGGGGTAGGGGACCAGCCGATCTACTTCCTGCTGGCGTTTGCGGCGGTGTGGCCGATCATGCTCAACACCGCAGCCGGCGTGCGTCAGCTCGACCCGCGCTGGCTGCAGTTGAGTCAGAGCCTGAGTGCTACGCGCTGGGAGACGTTGCGGCGGGTGATCATCCCCGGGGTGGTCGGCCACGTGTTGACCGGCGTGCGCCTGGCCATCGGCATTTTGTGGATCGTGCTGGTGCCGTGCGAGATGCTCGGGGTCAGTGCCGGGCTTGGGTATTACATCCTCGACACCCGTGACCGGCTGGCCTATTCGGAGCTGATGGCGATGGTGGTGCTGATCGGCTTGCTGGGCTTTGCCCTGGATGCGTTTGCGCGCTGGTTGCATCAGCGCTGGGTGCATGCCGGCTGATTGACCTGCCAAAGTGGGCCGGCGCCTGTAATATGTGCGCCTGTCGACCACGCAGTGGCTACATTTTTCAGCTTCAGGAACCCGTCATGACCCAAAAGCAACGTTTGAAATACTCGATTCTGATCGCCCTGGCCGTTCTGGCGACGATGTTTGGCCTGTCCTACCTGCAGAACATCGGGGCTATCAGTGAGAAGACGTTCCAGACCATCGCCATTGCCGTCGCAGTGGTTGTGGTGGTGATCAACGGCATCATGCGTCGCAAGGTCAAGCTCTAAGCTCAGGCCTTGCCTTCGAGTACCTTCGCAGCCTCTTCATGGAGGCTGTAGCTTTTATCCGCGTTGAGGGTGATGACGCCCTCGCTGCACAGGCGCTTGAGCACCTCGCGCACACTCAGGAACGACAGCGGTATGCCCAGCTCGAGCAAATGGCTGTGCACGCCGCGAACCCCGAGGGTGCGCTGGTTGTCGGCGGCCGTGAGCAGGGCGTCGATGACCTTCAGCCGAATCAGGCTGGTGCGCAAGCCAAAACACTTGAGCAAATGCCGAATACGCTGGTTGCCTTGCTGTTCCGGCGCCTTGCCGAACGTTTGTGCGCCGCTGCCGAAACTGGCATCGGCGGCCGGTGAATGTCCATCCGTGGGCACTTGCGGGTTGTACATGCAAAAAACTCCTTATCAGAGCCTGATCAGGAAAATGAGCGCTCTTAGTTAATAAGACGAACGAGCGAGCAAAATCATGAAGTTTTCGATGTAGAAATTTCGTCAGTATCGGTTTTGTCACATCTGTGCTGCCCTGAATAAACATTTACCCAGGCTAAATTTTTCCCGGTTTTTTGCGTCTTTACGGTGGGGTAGCTGCCCCAGGTGAGGGTGTTCAATTTGACTGTGGAGTCTGCGTGATTATTTCCAACGGGTTGTCCAGGGTATGCGTGGCGGGATTGTTGCTGGGGTTGAGCCTGGCCGCTTCGGCGCGGGAGCAGGTGACGCAGGCGTCGGCGGATATCCGTCGGACCAGTTTTGGCGTGCCGCATATTCGCGCCAATGATGAGCGCGGCCTGGGTTTGGGCATCGGTTACGCGTACGCCCAGGACAACCTGTGCCTGCTGGCCAATGAAGTGGTGACGGTGAATGGCGAGCGCGCCAGATTTTTTGGCCCCGACCAGTCGACCCTGGAAGAACGCAACAACCTGGCCAGTGACATTTTCTTCACCTGGCTGAATACCCCCGACGCCGTGGCCGCATTCTGGAAAACCCAAAGCCCCGAGATCCAGCAGCGCATCGAAGGCTATGTGGCCGGCTACAACCGCTACCTGAAAGAGCAGGGCGCTCCGGCCCAGTGCCAGGCCACATGGGTAAGGCCGCTGGTGAAAGAAGACCTGGTCAAACTCACCCGCAGGCTGTTGGTGGAAGGCGGTGTCGGCCAGTTCGCCGAAGCCCTGGTGGGTGCAACGCCGCCACAGGCCACCGCGAGTGTGCAGCCCAACGCCAGGGCCTTTGCCCTGGCCGCCGCCAACCAACAGCGCTTCAGCCTGGATCGCGGCAGCAACGCGGTGGCGGTGGGGCGTGATCGCTCGTTCAACGGGCGTGGCATGCTGTTGGCCAACCCGCATTTCCCGTGGGTGGGCGGCATGCGTTTTTATGAGATGCACCTGACCATCCCCGGCCAGCTGGACGTGATGGGCGCCGCGTTACCGGGCCTGCCGGTGGTCAATATCGGCTTCAACCAGCATGTGGCCTGGACCCATACGGTCGACACGTCCAAGCACTTCACCCTGTACCGCCTGACGCTGGACCCCAAGGATTCCACGCGCTACATGCTCGACGGCAAGTCCATTGCCATGGATAAAACCTCGGTGACCGTGCAGGTCAAGCAAGCTGACGGCAGCACCCAGCCCGTGACCCATCCGGTGTACAGCTCGCAATTCGGCCCCGTGGTGCAATGGCCCGGCAAGCTGGATTGGGACAGCCACTACGCCTTCAGCCTGCGCGACGCCAACCTCGGCAACGACCGCGTGTTGCAACAATGGTATGCAATGAACCGCGCCGGCAGCCTCAAGGAGCTGCAAACCTCGGTGCACACCCTGCAAGGCATCCCGTGGGTCAACACCCTGGCCGCCGGCGACCAGGGCCAGAGCCTGTACATGAACCTGTCGGTGGTGCCCAACGTGAGCGCGGCCAAACTGGCGCAATGCAGTGACCCGCGCGCCGGCCTGCAAATGATCATGCTCGACGGCGCCCACAGCGCCTGCGCCTGGGACATCGACCCGCGTGCGGCCCAGCCCGGCATCTTCGCGGCCGACCAGTTGCCGCAACTGCAGCGCAGCGACTACGTGCAGCACTCCAACGACTCGGCCTGGCTGGCCAACCCCAAGGCGCCGCTGGTGGGCTTCTCGCCAGTGATCAGCCAGGACCACATCGGCCTCGGCCCCCGCGCGCGCTTCGCCGTGCAGCGCCTGCAATCCCTGGAAAAACAACCGATCAGCGTCGCCGACCTGCAAAACATGGTGATGGACAACGAGGTGTACCTCGCCGGCCTGGTCATGCCCGACCTGCTGGACTTCTGCGCCAACCACCTCGGCACCGACGCCAGCGCCCTGCAGCCGCTGTGCACCAGCCTGAAAAACTGGGACCGGCACGCCAACCTGAACAGCGGTGTGGGCCTGGTGCACTTCATCAACCTGGTCGAACACCTGCAGCAAATCCCCGACGCCTGGCGCGTCGCCTTCGACCCGACCCAGCCGCTGACCACGCCACGCGGCCTGGCCATCGACCGCGCACCCGTGGCCAAAGCCTTGCGCGAAGCCATGCTGGCCTCCACGGCTGACGTCTCCAAGCTGGGTCTGAACCCGGACAGCCAATGGGGCGCCGTTCAAGTCTCCGGCCAAACCCCGATCCACGGCGGCCCGCAGGCACTGGGGATCTACAACGCCATGCAAACCGTGCCCCGCGCCGACGGCAAGCGCGAAGTGGTCAGCGGCACCAGCTACCTGCAAATCGTCAGCTTCGACGACAAGGGCCCCCTGGCCCTGGGCGTGCTCGCGTTCTCCGAGTCCAGCAACCCCACCTCCCCATACGCCAAGGACCAAACCCAAGCCTTCTCCGAGAAAAAACTGCGCCCACTGCCGTTTACCGAAGCCCAGATCAAGGCTGACCCGCACTACCAGCAACAGCGCATCAAGGAGTAGGGCACGCACGCAACCCCTTGATGCCAATGCGAAATATTTTTGAAATCAAGGGGTTGCAGGTAAAAGCAAATGAGTACATAATGGCGCCCATCGAACGCAACGAAGCATTAAAAACTTCAATGTATTCAATGTATTCAATGAGTTAGAGTAGAGGCAGGGTTCTATAGCCCACTCAAGTTTTTATGCGGTGAGTGTCAGCAGTTTAGACATTGATCGTTTGAGGCCGAGTAGCAAAATGGTTATGCAGCGGATTGCAAATCCGCCTACGCCGGTTCGATTCCGACCTCGGCCTCCACTCTTAAAGCCCCGTAGATTAACGTCTACGGGGTTTTTTATTGTCTGCTGTTTATGAACTGCAGGGCTGAGCTACGTCCGTGTGGCTAAACATGCCTCTGCTATTTGTCTCAGCGCTCTGAACTGTCGGTTTCCCGACTGTTTTCGTTTTTAAGACTCTTCGCAGCGATGTCTACACCGCTTCATGCCGGATGATGCGTTGCTGCTTTACTTCGTCGGAGTACGCCTCAAGCTTCTGTTGCTGAGCCGTCAGCAGCGCACACACCTTCACCAGCGTCGCCACTTCATCAGGCGTCTTCCCGCTCGCGGCCATGGCCGTCAGCTCAACTACCGACCACCCAATCATCGCCGCCGCATCTTCCAGATCATAAAACAGCTCCTGCTGAGCGGTTCTGGGCCCATCCAAATCATGGATCAATGCATTCACCCCAATATCCTTGAACAACTGCGCGTTTCCCGAGATCCGCTGAGGTTGTACCGTTAACCTTACAAACCCTACCAACAGGTTACACGATAGCCGTGACGCCCTTCATTTTGCGCTGTCATAACTGACGAGAAGTTAATCTCGTCAAGTAAGAGAGTGTAGTCATGAAGTTGAATTACCTAACCAAGGTAGCTGTGGTTGTCGCGCTGTTGTCGACCTTGTCCGGCTGCTGGATGTTTATGCCACCGGGCGGCGGCGGTGGCGGTGGGCATGGTGGTGGCCACGGTCAGGGCGGTGGTCCTGGCGGCGGTGGCGGCCCGCGCTGACAGATCGGCGATGGAGGCAAACCCTACGGCAGGGTTTGCCTCTTTTTTTGCCCGCCAGACTTAGAAATTATCTGTTGAGCGCGTAGAGGAAAAGCTCGCGGTCGTCTGGCTGCTGTTGTTCACCGACGTGGTGGTGAAACTGAATGACGTTGTGCTGGCACTCACAAACGTTTGCCTGGCTGCCGACTGGCTGCGCCGCACAATCGTGCGTGCCTGATTCAGTGCATCGATCACCAGACCGAGTGTGGTGTCGCCGTCCATGTAGCTGGCGAGCAAACGCTCAAAGTCGGTGGACAGGTCAAAGTAGATATCGCTGCCGCTGAACCCGCCGTTGCGCAGTTTGCGTTGCAGCTCCTTGGCGCGCGCGTAGCGGGTGTGCAGTTCCTCCAGGTCGTGCTGCAGGCCGGCCTTGTCGGCGTCCATTTTGCGCAGGCGCGCGTGCAGGCCTTGCAGTTGCTCGACGATGCGATCATCGGCGTCGTCCGGGGTTTGGCTGGCCAGGTCGATGAGCTGGCCGATGCTCTGCGTCTTCAGTTGTTCGGTGAGCAGTTCGCGCGCGCGCAGGTAGTGCGGGTCCTGGTTGAGCGCGAAGGCGGCCAGTTGTTGCTGGACCGCATTGGCGCGCCCCTTGGCGTCGTTGACCTGGGTTTCGCGGGCGCCGACCTCGCCCAGCAAGGCGCTGAGGCCCAATTGCTCGCGGGCCTGTTCAAGCTGGGTATCGATACTGGCGCTCAGTGTTTCAATCAGCGTCCCACGAGCCAGCTGCATGGCCTCGTTGCGCTCACCCATAGCGATCAGGCTGAGTTCGTTTTTGCGGTTGGCGGTGTAGTTCACCTTTCGCGCCAGCCAGCTGTCCATCGCTCGGTTGAAATGATTGCGACGATACTGCCCGGTACCGAAGGCATGGCTGCGCAGGTAGCAGTAAAGCGGGTTGACGTCGAACGTGGGGCGCTTTTGCGCGCATTCCTGGCGCAGTTCTTCATAGCCGCTGACGTGCTCGCGATGGGCCGCCTGGGCCTGGTCGAGCTGCTCGACGCGCTGGGCGTAGTCGGGGTCTTGCTCGAGGGTTTCGCGGGCTTGTTGGTCGATGCCATCGATGCGTGCGTGCAGGTTTTGCTTGTCGGCCAGTGTGTGGGCCACAGCCTGCTCTGCGCTTTGCAGTTGCTGGCGCAGCAGTTCCTGGGCGTGTTGGCGGTCTTGCAGGGTGCGGACTACTTCGGCGTCCTGGGCGGCCCCGTGTTGCAAGTGCAGGGCGGCGATGCTGCCCAGGCGGGCGAATATGTCTTGCTCCAGGGCCAGCTGTTGCCAGGACAGGTCGGACAGTTCCTGTTCGGTCGTACGCTTGCTCAACTCGACATTGCGTGAATTGCGCTCGGCGATGCTGTTCAGGGTATCGGGGGTCATGGCTGCGCGCCCTGGATAATCACCCGTGCGCATTGCACCATCAGTGCAGCGACGGCCAACAATTGCACGGCGCGAATCACCCAGCTGCGTTTGAGCAGCACCTTGCTCCACAACCGCTCGAAAGGCCCCAGCGGCGGCGCTTCAAACACCAGGCGGCTGGCAAAGAACTCGCGCACGCCCTGGTCGATCAGTGCATCGCTGAACTGAATGCCGTTGCTCTGGTAATACTCGCGAATGCGCGCCGCCACTTCAGCGCGGCGTTGCGGCAGGCTCAAGTGCTCATCCACTTCCTGCTGCTGGTGGCGCAATTGGTCCACCCGCGCCATCGCCCCGAGTTGCTCGGAAAGCCGTACGTCGCTCATCAGGCCGCCTTGCTCAGCAGGGCGGCGAATGTGCGCTTGGACTCCTCGACAGCGTCTGCGATATCCCGCGAGGCGTTGCTCGATTCGGCGCGGTAGGTTTCGGTCAGGCTGTGCATATCGGTCTGGAAGCTCAGGGTGGCATCGGCCAGTGCACGCACCGAATCAACATTGATGGTCGAGCCATAGCTGGCCTTGACCGCCGCTTCCAACTGTTGGTTACCGGTGGTGCCCAGCGCTTCGAGGCCTTGGCTGATACCGTCGGTGGTGGCGTTGAGTGTGTTGGTCGCTTCGGCCAGGCCGCTGTTGCTGGTGAAGGACACGGCGAGGCCGGTGAGCACCACTTCATTGGTGGAGAAGAACGACACCATGCGCTGGTACTGGCGCTCCTTGATCACGTGCACCTGGTTGATGCGTGCGAACACCATCTCGGCGGTGTTGTAGCCGACCTTGAGGTCGTCGGCGATGTCCTTGGCGATCTGGTAGCGCTTGTCTTCGTTTTGCAGGGCGCGCACGGTCTCGTCACGTTGCAGTTCCAGGGCTGAACGCCGGGCCGGCTCCAGGCCTTCGGCCGCCGCGGCCTGGGCGCTGGCATCGCTGACGGCTTGGGTGCGCTGCGCCAGTGCGTCGCCGGCCAGGGCCAGCACGTGCTGGGCGTCGACTTCGGCGGCTTTCATGGCCATGCGAAAGTCCATGTAGGCTTCCAGGATCACGTTTTCCCGGGAGATCTGGTCATTGGCCGACTTGCATACCTGCAGGTAATTCTCGCGAATATCGTTGAAGCGGCTGGGGATCGAGCCGCGGCGCAGGTTCATCCAGCTCAGTTTGAGCTTCTCCACAGTGTCCAGGCGCCCATCGTCCATCCAGCCGGCCATGGCGGCGGCGTCTTCGCGGATCGAGGTAAAGCTCTGGGTGATGTCCATGAAGCGCGCAGAAATATCCATGCCTTCAATCTGCTCGCGCACCATGCTGTTGAATGCGGTGGATTGCTGCAACACGGCGGCGATCGCGGTGACTTTTTGCAGGTCGTACTGGGCCACGCGGTCGAGCAAGACCAACACGGGAGCGTCCTGGACAGGTTGCAGCAGGTTGATGCCGAGGGTGCGCAGACCGGTCATGGCCCGTTCCAGGTAGTTGCTCATCGTGTGTCCTTTCGTGATGTGTGCGGTACAAGCGGGGAGGGCAAGTATACCGATCACAGAAGGCAAACCAATGGCACTTTGCTGCAGGCAAAGAAAAGCCCGCGTGGGGAGCGCGGGCTAAAGGGATGTTCATTAGGAGCTGGATTCAACATAGGCCTGTGACTGTGAAAGGCTTGTGAAAAGGATGTAGGGGTTTTCTTAAGGTTTTCAGCGCGGGCTCAAATAACAAAGTGTATTCCTCGATCCGCGCCTAGCTGTACGGGACGTTGCGGCGCATATCCCTTTACTGTCCCAGGCCTGCCACCCCGCTTGGATGCCGCACCATGGTCATGTCTACCAGCTTGCTTTCCGCTTTTGTGCTGTTCGCCTTTGTCTCCTCGATTACACCAGGCCCCAATAACACCATGCTCCTGGCCTCGGGGGTGAACTTCGGCTTTCGTCGTTCGATGCCCCATGCGCTAGGGATCAGCATCGGTTTCATGCTGTTGGTGATTTGCGTTGGGCTGGGGCTGGGCGAGGTGTTCAAGGTCTTCCCATGGGCCTACACGCTGTTGCGCTATGTAGGCGCGGCGTACCTGCTGTACCTGGCGTGGAAGATCGCGAACGCGGGCGGCCTGTCCGATAGCAACGACGAACACGCCAAGCCCATGACCTTCCTCGGCGCAGTCGCGTTCCAGTGGGTCAACCCCAAGGCCTGGATCATGGCGTTGGGCGCCATCACCACCTATACGCCCGCCGAGGGTTATGTCACCAACGTGCTGGTGATTGCGCTGGTGTTCGCCGTGGTCAACCTGCCCAGCGTGTGCGTGTGGGTCGGCTGTGGCAGCGGCTTGCGCACGGTATTGCGCGAGCCGCGCTGGCTGCGGCTGTTCAACTGGTCAATGGCCGGGCTGCTGGTGCTGTCGCTGTACCCGATGTTGTTTGCCAGCTGAGGATTAGACCGGTGAGATGGTCGCCAGCAGGCCGATGCCGATGGTCAGTACCAGAAAACCGAACAGGAAAAGTGCCATCTTGGTCATGAGGCCTCCGAAGGGAAGGGAATGGAATTGGCGCCATTGTCCGCCCTGGCGGTATTTCGGTACAGATTCAGATAACAAAGAAAAAACCGTATCAGATGGGCCCGCCGCCGATCTGCTGCGGGCTTTTGCCGGGAGCGGTTTTATCCAGATCAGTGCTTGAGACAGCCGCTACATTTCCCCCTAAGATGGCGCCCATTGCATCTATAAAAAAAGTGGGCCAACCCTCGATGGAAAGACGTCAATTCAGCGGTGGCATGAAAGGCAAGAACCTGCGCTACCTCAACGAAACCGCCCAGCCGGCGTCGGTCACCCGCGTCGGCTTCCTGCTGCTCGAGCATTTCTCCCTGCCGGCCTTCACCCAGACCCTCGACACCTTCGTCACCGCCAACCTGTTGCGCCCTGATCTGTTCGCCGCGCGCACCTTCGGCTGCGGCGACGGCGAAGTCATCAGTGACCTGGGCCTGGTGATCCGCCCCGACGCGCGCCTCGACATGGCCGCTCTGCACGAGCTGGAACTGCTGGTGATCTGCGGCGGGTTCCGCACCGAACTCAAGGCCGGTGAAGCCTTTATTCAGTTGCTGCGCAGCGCCGCCGAGCAGGGCGTAAGCCTGGCCGGGTTGTGGAATGGCGCCTGGTTTCTCGGGCGTGCCGGGCTGTTGCAGGACTATCGCTGCGCCATCCACCCGGAGCATCGTCCGGCGCTGGCCGAAGTGTCCAAGGCCACCCACGTCACCAGCGAGCCCTACGTGATCGACCGCGACCGCCTCACCGCTTCGAGCCCCTCCGGCGCCTTCCATATGGCCCTGGACTGGATCAAAAACCTGCACGACAAAGCCCTGGTCGAAGGCATCGAAGACATCCTCGCCTTTGAAGAATCGCGCTACCGGCGCATCAAGCCCACCGAAAACATCAGCGTCAGCGCGCCGCTGCGGGAAGTGGTGAAGCTGATGGACGCCAACCTCGAAGAACCGCTGGAACTCGACCAACTGGCGGTCTACGCCGGCCGCTCGCGGCGCCAGTTGGAGCGCCTGTTCAAGGAGCAACTGGGCACCACGCCGCAACGCTATTACATGGAGTTGCGCGTGACCGAAGCTCGGCGGTTGTTGCAACACACCGAGCTGTCACAGGTGGAGGTACTGGTGGCCTGCGGGTTTGTGTCGCCGAGCCATTTCAGCAAGTGTTACAGCTCGTATTTCGGCTACCGGCCTTCGAAAGAGAAGCGGCTGGTCAAATAGCCGCGAGGGTTAAAAACGCTGCAATCGGTAGGGGTGCAGACTCGGCAACGCCGGGTCGCCAGTGCCGGTTGCAGCCAGGTGCCCGACCATCTCCGCCGTCACCGCCGCCTGGGTCAGCCCCAAATGCTGGTGCCCGAACGCCAGCAACACCTTGCCCTCGCACACCCGGTCGATAATCGGCAGCGAGTCCGGCAACGACGGCCGAAACCCCATCCAGGGCGTTGCGTCCTGCGCGCTCAGGTCATCACGGAACAAGCCCAGGCTCAAGCGATGCAACTGCCAGGCGCGGTCCATGTTCGCCGGGCGGTCGAGGCCGGCGAATTCCACCGTGCCGGCCAGGCGCAGGCCGCCGGCCATGGGGGTCATGATGAATTTGCGCTCCAGGGACGTCACCGCGAACGGCAGGCGCTGCGGTTCATGGGGCAGCATCAGGTGGTAGCCGCGCTCCGTGTCCAGCGGGACTTTGTTGCCGGTCAGCGCGGCAGTGAGTTTGGCCGAGTGCGCGCCGCAGGCGATCAATACCTGATTGGCGGCGAACAACCCCTGATCGGTCACAAGCGTCACGCCCTGGTCACCCACCCGTGCATCCAGCACCTGGCGCTGCAGAAATTGCACGCCACTGGCCTTGGCCGCCGCCACCACTTCGCACAGTACCTGGTACGGGTCGAGAAAATGCCCGGTGCCCGGGAAAAACAGCCCGCCCTGGATCTGCTCGCTCAACTGCGGCGCGGCCTTGCGTATGGCCTCGGGGCTCCAGAAATCCACCGGCACATGCTGCTGCTGCATGCGTTGCTGCAAGGCCTCGATGGCCGCGCGGGAATCTGCCCGTTCGAACACCAGCAGCGAGCCGTCTTCGCGCAACAATTCAGGCTGCTGGATGCTCTGCAACAAACGCTGCCAGGCGCCGAGGCTGGCTTCGTTCAAGGCGCGGATGCCTGCCACCGTTTGCCGGTAGCGGGTTGGGCGCAGGTTCAGCAGCAGGCGGATAAACCAGGGCAGGGCGCGGGGCAGGTAGCGCCAATCCAGGCGCAGCGGACCCATGGGGTCCATCAGCATGGCGGGCAAGCGCTTGAGGATCGACACGTCGGCGATCGGAAACACCTGTTCGGTCGCCAGGTGGCCGGCGTTGCCGTAGGAGGCGCCCATGCCGGGCGCCTGTTGGTCGATCACCACCACTTGCCGGCCCTGGCGCGCCAGCTGCAGGGCGCAGGTGACGCCGATGATGCCGGCGCCGACCACGGCGATATCTGCACGGTCAACCATGGTCTATGCCTCCCGCTGGCCGTCAAGCAGACGCCGCAACAAGAGGGGGTTGCCCGCTTGCAGCGCCTGCGGCAGCAGGGCGTCGGGGAAGTCCTGGTAGCACACCGGCCGCAGAAACCTGTGGATCGCCGCCGTGCCCACCGAGGTGCTGCGCGCATCGGAGGTGGCCGGGAAGGGCCCGCCATGCACCATGGCATCGCACACTTCCACACCGGTCGGCCAGCCATTGACCAGCAGGCGCCCGGCCTTGCGCTCCAGCACCGGCAGCAGGGCCTTGGCGCGTGTGATGTCAGCCTCATCCAGATGCAGTGTTGCAGTGAGTTGGCCTTCCAAATGCTCCGAAACCTGGCGCACTTCATCCGCGTCGGCGCAGACCACAATCAACGACGCGGCACCGAAAACCTCGGCTTGCAGATGCTCGTTGGCCAGGAACGCGCTGGCCTCGGTCACGAACAGATGTGCCTGGCCCTGATTGGGCCCTTGGGCCGGCAAACCTTGGGCGGCGACGTGGGCATGCTCGGTCAAGGCGCCGACACCGGATGCGTACGCACTGAAAATGCCGGGGGTGAGCATGGTCTGCGCCGCGCTCTGCGACAGCCGCTCGCCAGCCACTTGAATAAAGTGATCGAGGGTCGGCCCTTTAACGGCAATCACCAAACCCGGGTTGGTGCAAAACTGCCCGGCGCCTTGGGTCAACGACGCCACAAAGCCCTGGGCCAGTGCCGCGCTGCGCGCTTCAAGCGCCGCCGGAAACAGGTACACCGGGTTGATCGAACTCATTTCCGCATACACCGGAATCGGCTCCGGCCGCGCCTGCGCCGCGTGGCACAGCGCAACCCCGCCACTGCGCGAACCGGTAAAGCCCACGGCCTTGATGCGTGGGTCACTGACCAGTGCGATCCCCACTTCACGGCCCGAACCGTACAGCAGCGAGAACACGCCTTCGGGCAAACCACAGTCCTTGACCGCTTGGGCCACGGCACGGCCGACCAGCTCGCTGGTGCCGGGGTGCGCGCTGTGCGCCTTGACCACCACCGGGCAACCGGCAGCCAGCGCGGACGCGGTATCGCCGCCGGCCACCGAGAACGCCAGCGGGAAGTTGCTCGCGCCAAACACCGCCACCGGGCCCAGCGCGATATGGCGTTGGCGCAGGTCGGCGCGCGGCAGTGGCTGGCGCTCGGGCTGCGCGCTATCGACGCGTACATCCAGCCATTCGCCCGCGCGCACGGTACGCGCAAAGGTGCGCAGTTGCCCGCAGGTGCGCCCGCGTTCGCCCTGGATACGCGCGACCGGCAGGCCGGTTTCGGCGACGGCGCGTTCGATCAACGCGTCGCCCAAGGCTTCAATGTTGTCGGCAATGCATTCAAGAAACCGCGCGCGGTCCTCCAGGGCGGTTTCGCGGTAGCTGTCGAATGCCGCCCAGGCCAAAGCGCAAGCCTGTTCGACATGCTCACCGCTGCCACCGGCGTAGGCTGGCTCCAGGGGTGAGTCGGTGGCGGGGTTGATCGCGCGGATCGCATCGCGGGTGCCGCAAAGGGATTGCTGACCGATCAGCATCGTGCCCTTCAGAGTCATGGGATTGTCCTTAAAAAAGCGGGTTGGCCGCCGTGAGAGCCACGGCGGCGCGTGGCAATCAGTTGGCGTTCTGCTCGGCCGACCAGTTGGCGTACCACTGGCGGAACAGCGCGTACTGCGCCTCGGCATACCGGCGCTGGGCGTCGCTGAGCACGTCGGTTTCATTGAAGTGCAGCGCGTAGCCGGTGTCGCCGTTGAGCACCATCAGGTGTTTGTAATACAGCACCAGGTCACAGCCTTCGTCGAACGACGACAGCACCGCCAGCGCAGCTTCCAGCTCGCGGGCCAGGCGCCGGGCCTTGGCGTCGCCCTTGGCGGCTTGTTTGCTCAAGCTCACCAGGTGCAGCACCTCGCGGGGCAGGGCGTTGCCGATGCCGGTGATGGCGCCGGTGGCGTTGCAGTTGACGAAGCCGTGTACCACTTGGGTGTCGACGCCGACCATCAGGGTCACGCTGTCGTCCTGGGAGGTGATGTGTTCGGCGGCGTAGCGCAGGTCGGCGCCGCCGCCGAACTCCTTGAAGCCGATCAGGTTGGGGTGTTCGCGACGCAGTTCGAAGAACAGCTCGGCGCGGGTGGCGAAGCCGTAGTACGGGCTGTTGTAGATCACCGCCGGCAGGTTCGGCGCGGCCTTGAGGATGGCTGAGAAGTGGGCTTTTTGTGCGGTGGCGGAAGCGCCTCGGGACAGCACGCGCGGAATCACCATCAAGCCGTGGGCGCCGACCTTGGCCGCATGGGCGGCGTGGGCGATGGCTTCACGGCTGTTGACCGCACCGGTGCCGACGATGGTCGGCACGCCGGCCGCGACCAGGCGTGCCACGCCTTCCTGGCGCTCGGCTTCGGTCAGCAGCGGCCAGTCGCCCATGGAACCGCAATACACCACGGCGCTCATGCCGGCATCGATCAGCTCGCGGCCCTTGGCGACCAGCGCGTCGAAGTCCGGTTTGCGTGCGGCGGTGCACGGGGTCATCAGGGCGGGGATGCAGCCGGTGAAGATGTTGTCGCTCATTGTTCTAGCTCCGTTCAGTCAAATAAGAGAGGGCTCAGATGCCCCAGGCGAAAGGGTCTTGTTCGTCGATCAACAAGGTGCTGTCGGCGGTCATGTAGGCGCGGCCGGTGATGAACGGGCGCACGCGTTCGCCGTCCCATTCATAGCGGCCTTCGAATTGGCTGCCGGTGATGCTGGCCTGGGTCCAGGTGGCGCCGGGCGCGAGCTTGCCGTCAGCGGCCAGGCACGCGAGCTTGGCGCTGGTGCCGGTGCCGCAGGGGGAGCGGTCGTAGGCTTTGCCGGGGCACATGACGAAGTTGCGGCTGTCGGCGTGGGCGTCATCGGCGAACAGTTCGATATGGTCGATCAGTGCGCCGTCGGCACCGTGGATGCCCTGGTCTTCGAGGGCCTTGAGCATCGCCCAGGTGTAGTCGGTGAGGGCGTCGACGTTGCTCATGTCCAGGCTCTTGCCATGTTCCGAGACCAGGTAAAACCAGTTGCCGCCCCAGGCGATATCACCGTGCACCACGCCATGCCCCGGCACGTCTACCGGCACCTGCTGGCGATGGCGATAGGCGGGCACGTTGCCCAGGGTGATCGCGCCGTCCTCATGCAAGGTGGCGCTGACCGGGCCGACCGGCGTGTCGATCAAATGCACCCCAGGCGCAATCCGGCCCAAGTGATGCAGGGACGCGACCAGCCCGATGGTGCCGTGGCCGCACATGCCCAGGTAGCCGGCGTTGTTGAAGAAGATCACCCCGCAAGTGGCGCCCGGCGTGACCGGCTCACAGTACAGCGCGCCGACCAGCACATCGTTGCCACGCGGCTCCAGCAGGCAGGCGCGGCGCCATTGATCGTGCTCGCTGCGCAGGTTGTCCAGCTGCTCGGCAATGCTCGCGCCCTTGAGCGCGGGGAAACCGGTGAGCACCAGGCGCGTGGGTTCGCCGCCGGTGTGGGAGTCGATCACATGCAGTTGCTTCATAAAACGCTCCATCAGTGGGTGGCTGGGGTCAGCGGGGCGCGGGTGTGGGGCTCGTCGACGGCTTCGCTTTCGTCGGCTTCATGCTCCAACTGCACCAGGTGCGCCGGCACGCCGGTGGCGGCGCCCCAGTAGTAGATGCCCAGGGCGCAGACGGCCACGACCAGGGTGTCGAACGGGTGACTTATCACGCCGATGCCGCCAAAACTGCCCAGCTTGGACAGCAGGATAGTCACCGCGTAAAAGCCGATCAGCCAGGCCGACGAGCGCACTTGCTGCTTGAGGTTGATATGCGCGGTGGGCACCCAGCGCGCGCAGAGCAGGTACACCACAAACATCAGGATCTGCAGGCCGAGCAGCCACGACACGGTGCTCCAGCCGGACCAGTACACAATCAACGCGGCGATGATGAATGAGAGCGGACCGAGCACGGCCATGCCCTTGACGCGGAACGGGCGAGCCATGTCCGGTGCAGTGCGGCGCAGGGCGGCGACGGTCACCGGGGCCACGGCGTAGCTGAGGATCAGCGCGGCGGATACCACATTGATCAGCGCTTCCCAGGACGGGAACGGCAGGGTCCAGAACACCGACAGGCCAAAGGTCAGCCACAGCGCCGGGCGCGGGATGCCGGATTTCTCGTCGATGCGCGTAAAAATCTTGAAGAACGTACCGGTCTGCGCCCAGCCGTAGACCACACGGGGCGTGGCGTTCATGTAGATATTGCCGCAGCCGCTGGGGGAGATCACTGCATCGGCCACCACCAGGTAGGCCAACCAGCCCACGCCCAGCGCCAGGGCGATATCGCGATAGGGCAGCGCCAGTTCCTTGCTGATGCCGGCCCAGCCGTTGGCGAGCATTTCGGTGGGTACGCCGCCGAGGAATGCGGTTTGCAGCAGCACATAAATGGCGGTCGAGAGCAGCACTGACAGGATCAGCGCAATCGGAATCGTGCGTTGCGGGTTTTTCACTTCGCTGGCCACCGAGATGATCGGCGTCAGGCCCAGGTAGGCGAAAATCACCCCGCCCGCCGACACCGCCATCTCGATTCCCGACAGGCCGAACGGCGCAAAGCCTTGCACCTGGAAATTCGCCGGCTTGAAGAAGGTGAACAGCACGCCGATCACCAGCAGCGGCACAATAAACTTGAACACGCTGACCAGGTTGTTGGCGATGGCGAAGGTTTTGACGCTGCGGTAATTGAGGATGAAGAACAGGCACAGCAGGGCGAATTGCACTAGCCAGCCGAGGGTGGTCGGATCGCTGGAGCCGGCCTTGGTCAGCTCGGGAAACCACGCTGCCGCATATTGGCGTGAGGCAACCACTTCAATCGCCACCAGGCTGGAAAACGCGATCAATGTGATAAAGCCCATCAGGTAACCCAGCAACGGGCCGTGGGAGTACACCGGGTAACGCACCACGCCACCGGCGCGGGGCAACGCGGCGCCGAGTTCGCAGTACACGATGCCCAGCAGCAGCACCGCGAAACCGCCGATCAGCCAGGAAATAATCCCCGCCGGGCCGGCGATAGCCGACACATGGCTGGCTGCAAACAGCCAACCGGAACCGAAGATGGCACCCAAGCCGATAAAGGTCAGGTCCATCAGGGACAACTGTTTCTTGAACTTGCCTTGAGCTGACATAACGTCGCCTTCTTGTGAGTTTTTGGATAGGCAGCAGTGGGGCTATCCTGAACTCACGGGTAGGCTGGCGATTGATGTTTTTTGCCGACATCGATGACGAATTCAGCACAGTCTGCGTCGCTCGACAGCGCCCCGGGCATCGGGCAATCTGCTACGCGTCGAGGCATTCAGCAGGGGATACACAGTGATGATGCACAGCGCGTTTGCGACCCTTTGCCAAGGGAGCGAGGCGAATCCTCCCCATAGCATCGAGCAGCTGTTGGCCGGCGTGGCGCAGCTGTTGCCGATGCTGGATGTGATTCCCAACGCCGCGATTTTCATCAAGGACCTGGATGCGCGTTACGTCCTCGCCAACCGCACCCTGGTGCAACGCTGCGGCCTCAAGCAGCTGCAACCGCTGCTGGGCAAGACCAGCGCCGAAGTCTTCCCCGCGCAGCTTGGGCCGGGCTACACCGAGCAGGACCGGCGTGTGCTGGAGCAGGGTTTTGTGCTGGAAGACCAGCTCGAACTGCACCTCTACGGCACCCGCGAACCGGGGTGGTGCCTGACCCACAAGTGGCCGCTCTACAACGACGAACACCAGATCATTGGCCTCGCCGGCATCTCCGTTGACCTGCAATCGGCCAGCCAGACCCATCCGGCCTATCAGCGCCTGGCCGCCGTGGACGAGCACATCCGCACGCACTTCAACCGCCGCGTGACCTTGGGCGAGCTGACGCGCATCGCCGGGATTTCGGTGGCGCAACTGGAGCGCTACTGCAAGCGCGTGTTCCACCTCACGCCCCGGCAGATGATCCAGAAAGTGCGCCTGGAACATGCCCATCGCCTGTTACACACGGACCTGCCGATCACCGAGGTGGCGTTGCAGTGCGGGTACACCGATCACAGCGCGTTTACCCGGCAGTTCAAGGCGTCGACGGGGTTTACGCCGAGGCAGTATCGGCAGGCCACCGGCGGGGTTGGCGAGCCATAACGCCAACGCTCACTTTGGGGGGTTGGGTTCGCGCAGCGATTTCGATGCAACGAATGCGCCCTGAACGCCTCATATGTCTACGAGCGACTTTTCACCACAACAGGTACCAGGCATATGACCGCAGCTGAAAACAACCACGTCAACTGGCTGGTAGAACAGTCGATGCTGCACGCGGCGCGTCAGCGCGCCAAGCTGTATTCGGGCCAGGGCCGGTTGTGGCAGCAGCCGTATGCGCAGACCCGGCCGCGCGATGCGTCGGCCCTGTCGTCGGTGTGGTTTACCGCGTACCCCGCGTCGATTGTGACCCGCGAGGGCGGTACGGTGTTGGAGGCGTTGGGGGATGAAGCGCTGTGGCATGCGCTGTCGAAAATCGGTATCCAGGGCATTCATAACGGCCCGCTGAAAAAGTCCGGTGGCCTGACCGGCTCCAGGCACACGCCGACCATCGACGGCAATTTCGACCGCATCAGCTTCGAGATCGACCCGCAACTGGGCACCGAGGCGCAGTTGCAGGCGTTGACGCGCATGGCGGCGGCGCACAATGCGGTGATCATCGACGACGTGATCCCGTCCCACACCGGCAAGGGCGCGGATTTTCGCCTGGCCGAGATGGCCTACGAGGATTACCCCGGTCTTTACCACATGGTCGAGATCCGCGAGGAAGACTGGCCGCTGCTGCCCGAGGTGGCCGAGGGACGCGATGCGCAGAACCTCAGCCCGGCGCAGGTGGATGCCCTGCGTGACAAGCACTACATCGTCGGCCAGTTGCAGCGCGTGATCTTCTTCGAGCCCGGCGTGAAGGAAACCGACTGGAGCGCCACCAACGTCGTAGTGGGCGTGGATGGCAAGCCACGTCGCTGGGTGTACCTGCATTACTTCAAGGAGGGCCAACCGTCGCTGAACTGGCTGGACCCGACCTTCGCCGCGCAGCAGATGATCATCGGCGACGCCCTGCATGCCATCGACGTGATGGGCGCGAAGATCCTGCGCCTGGACGCCAACGGTTTTCTCGGCGTAGAGCGCAAGCTCGATGGCACCGCCTGGTCGGAAAGCCACCCGCTGTCGATCACCGGCAACCAGCTGCTCGGCGGCGCGATCCGCAAGGCCGGCGGCTTCAGCTTCCAGGAGTTGAACCTCACCGTGGATGACATCGCGTCGATGTCCCATGGCGGCGCCGACCTGTCCTATGACTTCATCACCCGCCCGGCGTATCAACATGCGCTGCTGATGGGCGATGCCGAGTTCCTGCGCCTGATGCTGCGCGAGATGCATCGCCAGGGCATCGACCCCGGCTCGCTGATCCACGCCTTGCAGAACCACGATGAGCTGACCCTGGAGCTGGTGCATTTCTGGACGCTGCATGCCCATGACAGCTTTCTTTACCAGGGCCAGACTTTCCCCGGCAATATCCTGCGCGAGCACATCCGCGAACAGATGTATGAGCGCCTGGCCGGCGAGCATGCGCCGTATAACCTCAAGTTCGTGACCAATGGTGTGTCGTGTACCACGGCCAGCATCATCACGGCGGCGCTGGGTATTCGTGATCTGGAGGCGATCAGCGCGGCGGATATTCAACAGATCCGCCAGATCCATTTGCTGCTGGTGATGTACAACGCCATGCAGCCAGGGGTGTTTGCCCTGTCGGGCTGGGACTTGGTGGGCGCGCTGCCGCTGGCGGCGGATGAGGTGGCGCACCTGATGGAGGATGGCGATACGCGCTGGATCCATCGCGGTGCCTACGACCTGGTGGACTTGAACCCGGAGGCCGAACTCTCAGCTGGCCAGATGCCGCGTTCGAAAAGCCTGTATGGCAGCCTCAACAGCCAGTTGCAGGACCCGGAGTCGTTCGCCTCGCAACTGCAAAAGATCCTCGCGGTACGCCGGGCCTACGACATTGCCGCGAGCCGCCAGATTCTGGTGCCAGACGTGCAGAACCCGGCGCTGCTGATCATGGTTCACGAATTGCCGGCCGGTAAGGGTACGCAAATCACCGCGCTGAACTTCGGCGCCACGCCGATTACCGAGACGCTGAACCTGCCCGAGATTGCGGCGGGGATGGTGGTGGACATCATCAACGAGCGGGTAGAAGGCGACCTGACGGCCGAGGGTGACTTCACCATCACACTGGATTCCTACGAAGGGCTTGCGCTACGCGTGATCAGCGCTACCCCAATGTAACGAACACCGCAGCCCCCTCCCACACTTTATGCGTAATAATTATTTTGATTGTTGTTAAATATGCGCTTGATGATAGTGTTTGGCAGGCCTAGCTTAGTCATCACCGGCCACCCATCTGGGCTGGCCACCGACCTGCCAAGGATTCTCCAATGCCTTTAGTTCGAATCGACCTCGCTGCCGACACCTCGGTTGAAACCGCTGCCGCCATCGGCGATGTGATCTATGCGGCGATGACCAGCGTGGCCAATGTGCCCGAGCATGACAAATTCCAGATCATCAATCGCCATGCCAAGGATGAGTTGGTGTATCCGGCCGATGGGTATCTGGGCGTGACCTACACGCCCAAGATTGTATTTATCCAGGTCACCTGGAGCGCGGGTCGCAGCGTTGAGGTGAAAAAGGCCTTTTATAAGTTCATCGCCGACGGCATCCACGCCAAAACCGGCCTGCGCAAGGAGGACGTGTGGATCAGCCTGGTGGATGTAAAGCGTGAGGACTGGTCGTTCGGCAACGGTGAAATGCAGTACGCAGCCACGTTGTAAGGCAAAGGCGGGCGACTCGAATGAGTCGCCCGTTTTTTTATTGGGCTGCCAGCGCTTCCAGGAACTGCGTGTGTTTCAGCGTCTGCGAAAACATCGGCAGCGTGAAGTTCTCGGCGGCCTGTTGTTGCTCGTCGGTGAAGGTCGCCGTGCAATCGGTCAGGGTGACGACGTTGTAACCTTTCTCATACCCCGAGCGCACCGTGCCTTCGACGCAGCAGTTAGTGAGGAAGCCCGCCACCACCAGGGTCTGGATGCCATTGTTGCGCAGCACCAGGTCCAGCCCGGTAGTGGCAAACCCATCGAGGCCGCGTTTGCCCTCGACCACAATATCGCCGGCTTCCTGGGGCAGTGCCTCACTGATTTCGGCGCCCCAGGTGCCGGCGCTGAACGCGTTGCCGTCGGCCACACCCTTGAGAATCCCATAGTCGCGCGTGGTCAACTCGGGGTAGCCGGCCGCGAAGCTGATCGGCAAGTGGATGATCTTCACGCCGAGCTTGCGCGCCTGCAGCACGGTGGTGGCGGTATTGGCCAGCATGTCGGAGGTGTGCATGACGCCTTTGACGGCGTCATGGAACACGCCGCCTTCGGTGGTGAAGTCGTTCTGGAATTCGATCAACACAAGCGCTGTGGTGTGCGGGGTCATGGTGTTCTCCGATAAGAAAGCCGTAGGCCGTTAATCGTAGATCATATTCAGTACACCGCGGGCACGATCAGCTCCGGTGGCGTCGGGCTGCGGGAGTAGTCTTCCTGCCTCACGCGTTGGGGCAGCTCGATGGTCGGCAGCTGCACTTCTTCATAGGGCATCTGCCCCAGCAGGTGGTGGATGCAATTGAGCCGGGCCTTCTTTTTATCGTCGGCCTGCACGACCCACCACGGCGCTTCGGCGATGTGGGTGCGCTCGAGCATGATTTCCTTGGCCTTGGTATAGGCTTCCCAGCGCCGACGCGACTCCAGGTCCATGGGGCTGAGCTTCCACTGTTTGAGCGGATCGTGGATGCGGCTAAGGAAACGCAGGTGCTGTTCCTGGTCGGAGATCGAGAACCAATATTTGATCAGCTGGATGCCGGAGCGCGCGAGCATGCGCTCGAACTCCGGTACGGTGCGGAAGAATTCTTCGTACTGGTCTTCGTTGCAAAACCCCATCACTTGTTCGACGCCGGCGCGGTTGTACCAACTGCGGTCGAACAACACGATTTCACCGGCGGCCGGCAGGTGCGAGACGTAGCGCTGGAAGTACCATTGCGTCTGCTCACGGTCATTCGGGGCGGGCAGGGCGGCGACGCGGCACACACGCGGGTTGAGGCGTTGGGTGATGCGCTTGATCACACCGCCTTTGCCGGCGGCGTCACGGCCTTCGAACAGGATCACCACCTTGGCGCCGGTCTTGACCACCCAGCTTTGCAGCTTCACCAGTTCGCCCTGCAGGCGGAACAGTTCGCTGAAATAAATCCGCCGCGCAGCCTTTTCGCGGCTTTCCCCGACGTGTTCATCGAACAACGCATTCAGGTCATGCCCGTCTTCGGACAATTCCAATTCCAGCTCTTCATCACTGTGATCCAACAGCTCACGGTGGATGCGCAGTAACAAGGCGTCTTCTACTGAGGACATGGGAAGCACTCGCGTGGGGGAGGATGGCAGAGTGTTAGTCGCAATTTGTTACGAACCAATTACAGCAAAACAGTCACTTGAGGCGGCAAGAAGGGACAAAAACGCCTTTGCCTTTCATTTTTCATAAAAACGTAACAAACCTGCTGCAAAGTCCCCGGGAGCCCGATACCACAAGGAATTCCCTGAATGAAAAGCTTGATGAAGTCTGCTGCACTCGCCGTTGCCGTGTCGCTGTGTGCCGGTTCCCTGGCGTTTGCCGACGAAAGCGTGCGCCTGACCGGTTCCGGTGCCAGTTTCCCGGCACCGATCTACCTCACCTGGTTCAAGGATTTCAGCAAGAAAACCGCCGGTGTCACTGTCGATTACCAATCCAAGGGTAGCGGTGCGGGCGTACAGGACTTCCTGAATAAAACCGTGGACTTCGCCGCCAGTGACTCGGCGATGAAAGACGAAGACATCGCCAAGGTGGCCGAAGGCGTGCAACTGCTGCCAATGACCGCTGGTGAAATCGTGCTGGCCTACAACCTGCCGGGCAACCCGAAGGGCCTGAAGCTGCCACGCGAGGTGTACTCCAACATCTTCCTGGGCAAGATCACCAAGTGGAACGACCCACAAATCGTGGCCGCCAACCCGGACCTGAAGCTGACCGACACGCCGATCACCGTGGTTGTACGTGCTGACTCCAGCGGTACCACTGCCGTGTTCACCAAGCACCTGGCGTCGATCAACCCGCAGTTCCAGAAAGACCTGGGCGAAGGCAACACCGTCAACTGGCCAGCCAGCGACAAGTTCATCAAGTCGCCGAAAAACGACGGCGTGACCGCCACCGTTCGCCAGACCCCAGGCGCGATCGGCTACATCGAATACGGCTTCGCCAAACTGGCCAAGGTCGACTTCGCCCAGTTGCAGAACAAGGCCGGCCACTATGTGGTGCCTAACGCCGAAAGCGGTGCCGAAGCCCTGGCCGCGGTGAAGATGCCGGAAAGCCTGGTGGCCTGGCTGCCGGACCCGGACGGTGCCAAGTCCTACCCGATCACTTCCTACACCTGGATGATCTTCCGCAAGGACAACGGCAACCCGGCCAAGGCCAAGGCCATGCGTGAAATGGTCGAGTACAGCCTGACCGAAGGGCAGAAAATCGCCGACTCGATGGGTTACATCCCGCTGCCACAATCGGTGGTTGATCAGGTTCGCAAAGCGTCTGCCAACATTCAGTAACGCTTGTGAGGCCTCTCTCGGCGTGGGCAGTCAGCCATGCCGGGGGAGTTTTCCCCCTGTACCGGAACTAGCCAATGAACACACCTTTTGTCGTACCGGTTAACCCGGATTCTGCTTGCCAGCCGCCCTCTGCCAAGGATTTCCTGGTTGATCGCACCTTCCGCGCACTCGCGCGCATTGGGGTGGTTCTGATTCTGGCGCTGGTCTTCGCCCTGGTGTTCGAAGTCGGCCGCAAGGCCCTGCCAGGCATGGAGAAGCACGGGTTTGACGTGCTGTTCGGCAGCGTCTGGGATGTTAACCAAGGCAAGTACGGCATTTTGCCGGCTATTTGGGGCACGCTTTACAGTGCATTTATCGCCCTGCTGATTGCCGGTTTTTTCGGTGTCAGCATGGCGATCTTCCTGACCCAGGATTTCCTGCCGGCCAAGCTGGCAGCGGTGTTCCGCACCATCGTCGAGTTGCTCGCGGCCATCCCCAGCGTCGTTTACGGCCTGTGGGGGATCTACGTGGTGATCCCGGCGATCCGCCCGCTCACGGCGTGGCTGAACAGCGAACTGGGCTGGATTCCTTTTTTCGGCACGTCCCTCAGCGGGCCCGGCTTGCTGCCGGCCGCACTGGTACTGGCCATCATGATTCTGCCGACCATTGCCGCCGTGTCCCAGGACGCCCTGACCGGCGTACCGATGAAAACCAAACAAGCCGCCTACGGCATGGGTACCACGCACTGGGAAGCGATTCTCAAGGTCATGGTGCCATCCGCCGCCACCGGTATTTTCGGCTCGCTGGTGCTGGGCCTGGGCCGCGCACTGGGTGAAACCATGGCCCTGGCCATGCTGGTCGGCAACGCCAACAACATCTCGCTGTCGCTGTTTGCCCCGGCCAACACCCTGGCGGCCTTGTTGGCGCTGAACTTCCCGGAAGCCGGGCCGAACGAGATCGAGGTGTTGATGTATGCCGCTCTGGTGTTGATGGCTATCACCTTACTGGTCAACGTCATCGGCTCGATGATCATGATGTACGCCCAGCGGGGTCACAAATAATGACGAATCTCACTCTCCCCAGCGCTGCATTGCCCAGCCTGCAACGCCGCTTTGAAGGCCGCGCTCTGCGCAGCCTGGTGCTGACCACGCTGGTGTGGCTCGGCGCGCTGCTGGCCAGCGTGCCGCTGATTTCCGTGCTGTACATGCTGATCACACGCGGTGGCGCACGCCTGAGCCTGGAAGTGTTCACCGAACTGCCACCCACCGGCTTCGAAACCGGCGGCGGCTTCGGCAACGCCATGGCGGGTACCTTCGTGATGGTCGGCATCGCCGCAGCCATCGCGGTGCCGGTCGGCATCATGGCGGCGATTTTCCTCGCCGAACTGGGCCCCGACAGCAAGTTGGCCAACGCCTCGCGCTTTGCCGCGAAGATGCTCACCGGCTTGCCCTCCATTCTGGCCGGGGTATTTGCCTACGCGCTGGTGGTGATGACCACCGGCACTTACTCGGCCCCGGCCGGCGGCGTGGCATTGGCCGTGCTGATGCTACCGATCGTGGTGCTGACCGCTGAAGAGTCGATGCGCATGGTGCCCAAGATCATGAAGGACGCGGCCTACGGCATGGGTTGCACGCGCTCGCAGGTGATCTGGAAAATCGTCCTGCCCACCGGCATGCCCGCGATCCTCACCGGCGTGATGTTGGCCGTGGCCCGCGCTGCCGGCGAAACCGCGCCGCTGTTGTTCACCGCGCTGTTCAGCAACTACTGGATCTATCACGACGGCAGCCTGGCTGTCATGAATCCGACGGCATCCCTTGCCGTGCTGATTTACAACTTTTCCGGCATGCCCTTCGACAACCAGCTTGAGCTCGCATGGGCGGCCTCCCTGGTGTTGGTGATGATCGTGTTGGTCGTGAATATCGTGAGCCGTATTTTCGGCAAGCCCAAGTATTAAGAACGGGAGCACCTGAATTTTGAACGTATCCACTGCACACGTAGCCTCTCCGTTGGTCACCCAGGCGCCTGTGGTCATGGACTGCAAGCTCGACAAGATTTTCTACGGCAACTTCATGGCCGTCCGTGACAGCCATGTGCCGATCGAGAAGAACAAGATCACCGGCTTCATCGGCCCGTCCGGCTGCGGCAAAAGTACCGTGCTGCGTAGCCTCAATCGCATGAACGACCTGGTAAAGGGCTTTCGCTTCGAGGGTCATGTGCATTTCCTCGGCCAGGACGTGTACGGCAAGGGCGTCGACCCGGTGGTGGTGCGTCGTTATATCGGCATGGTGTTCCAGCAGCCCAACCCGTTCTCGATGAGCATTTTCGACAACGTGGCCTTTGGCCTGCGCCTGAACCGCTACAAGGGCGACCTCGGTGACCGCGTCAAGCACGCGCTGCAAGGCGCCGCGTTGTGGGATGAGGTCAAGGACAAGCTCAAGGTCAGCGGCCTGTCGCTGTCCGGCGGTCAGCAGCAACGCCTGTGCATCGCTCGCGCTATCGCCACCGAGCCGGAAGTGCTGCTGTTGGACGAGCCGTGCTCGGCACTTGACCCGATCGCGACCCGCCGGGTCGAGGAATTGATGGTTGAACTGAAGAAGGACTACACCATCGCCCTGGTGACCCACAACATGCAGCAGGCGATCCGCGTGGCTGACACCACGGCGTTCTTCTCGGTGGACATTTCCCAGGGCACGCGCACCGGCTATCTGGTGGAGATGGGCCCAACCACGCAGATTTTCGATAACCCGCGTGAACAGATGACCGGCGACTACATCAGCGGCAAGTTCAGCTGACTATGCCGCTACCGTTTTCAGGACAGCCGATGGCTGCCGCACGTCGCCTCGACTTGGCCGCGATTGAGCGCGCGCTGCGCAAGGTACAGCGCCGCTTCACCGCGCTCAGCCAGGACTTTACCGAGCCGCGCGACCCCTTGACCGACGAGGTGCTACACAATGTGCTTGATGGCTATGCCCTGATTGACGACTATGTGGCACGCGGCGTCGACCTGTTTGACCTGCAGCAGCTGAACCTGATGCTGGAGATCAACGCCACCGTGCTCTGCGGCAAAGACCCGCTACGCCGGCAGGAATATGCCCATCACCTGACGGCGACCGAACAGCATTTTTTCAACAACGTCGAGGGTGGCATCAAGGATTTGTACAACTGGTACTGCCGGCACCACAGCGAATCGGTGTGGAAGCGGGCCGCCGGGGTCTACGTGCGAATTCTCAGCAAGCCGCAGCTGTTCATTGAAGGTAATCATCGCAGTGGGTCGCTGATCGTCAGTTATTTGCTGATGCGCGAAGGTTTATCGCCGTTTGTGCTGACGCTGGAAAACGCCGAGGGCTACTTCAACCCGTCCTCGGTCATCCGCAACTCGGCAAAACATGGTGTCAAGGCGTTGTACGAATTGCCCAAGATCAAGAAGAAATACGCGGCTTTCCTGGAAGATAACGCTGCTGATCCGAAGGAGTTTTTCCTCGACGACACACCCGCGCCCATCTGTCAGGGGCGCCCATGATGGGAAGGTATCCAGTGGTCGACACACTCAAGCGTATGTTCACGCGCCCGCGCATACGTATTTCGTTCGACATCGACGACACGCTGGCCTGCCAGCTGCACCACAGCCCGGCCGAGCATAGCCGGCTGCCGGCCTGCGTGCATCGTTGGCTGGGCGAGCCGCTGCGCAGCGGGACCCGCTCCCTGACCCGTGAGCTACGGCGCCAGGGGTGCAGCATCTGGGTCTACACCTCGTCCGGTCGCACACCGTCCTACATCCGCCGCTGGCTGATGCTGTACGGCATCCGCGTGGACGGTGTGGTCAACAGCGTGCTGCACAACCATGCCCTGACGGCGCATGGTTTATCCAACACTCCCTCGAAATTCCCGCCGGCCTTTGATATCGACCTGCATGTGGATGATTCCGACGGCGTGCGCATTGAGGGCGACGACCACGGTTTTCGCGTGGTTGTGGTGGACCCGCAGGATGCGAACTGGGCGCACCGAGTGCTGGATGCGGTGGCTGCGGTGCAGGCGCAACTTGCCAGTCAACAGCCGCTGCGGCACAAGGCATGTGTGCAGCGACCCGCACGCGGTTATAAGCCAGTGGCTGCGGGTATTGCGGCCCGCTGCTGATCGTCAGCGTATCAAACTGCGTGACAAGGCAATGTCGATATCAGACTTATTCATGCCGCAATGAGGCTGTTTTCGCGCAGGGCATGCCGCGTACTGTGACCCGTCATTAAGAAATGATGATCGCCTGACTCTCCAGTCAGCACCTCTTAACGTCGATCACAGAGAATAAAAACAACGATGAGTAGCCTGGATTCCAAGGATTCGAACGGCCAACTGGCGCAGGGTTTCAAGCCGCGCCATGTCACCATGCTCTCCATTGCAGGCATTATCGGCGCGGGGTTGTTTGTAGGGTCCGGACACGCGATTGCGGCGGCCGGCCCGGCGGTAATGCTGGCTTACCTGTTTTCCGGCCTGCTGGTGGTGCTGGTCATGCGCATGCTCGGGGAGATGGCGGTGGCCAACCCGGACACCGGGTCCTTCTCGACCTACGCTGACCAGGCCATCGGCCGCTGGGCCGGCTTCACCATCGGTTGGTTGTACTGGTGGTTCTGGGTGCTGGTGATTCCCATCGAAGCCCTGGCCGCCGGGCATATCCTCAACCAGTGGTTCCCTCAGATCGACGCTTGGCTGTTTGCCTTGTTGTCGATCTTTTTGTTGGTGGTGACCAATCTGTTCAGCGTCTCCAAATATGGCGAATTCGAGTTCTGGTTTGCCATGGCCAAGGTCGTCGCGATCATCGGCTTTATCGGCCTGGGCGGCGCGGTGTTGATGGGCTGGATTCCCGAGCGCGAGGCCAGCGGCTTGAGCCGGCTAATGGAAGAACACGGCGGCTTTGCGCCTAACGGGCTGTCGGCGGTGGTCGGCGCATTCATCACCATCATGTTCAGTTTTATCGGCACTGAAGCGGTCACCATCGCGGCGGCCGAGTCGAGTAACCCGGCGCAGAATATCGCCCGCGCGACACGTTCGGTAATGTGGCGCACCGGGGTGTTCTACGTGCTGTCGATCTTCGTGGTGATTTCCGTGGTGCCCTGGAATGACCCGCTGTTGGCATCGGTGGGCTCGTATCAACGCGCCCTGGAGTTGATGAACATCCCCCATGCCAAGTTGTTGGTTGACGTGGTGGTGTTGATTGCCGTGGCCAGTTGCATGAACTCATCGATCTACATTGCTTCACGCATGCTGTACTCGCTGGGCAAACGTGGGGATGCGCCGGCCATGATGAAAAAGACTTCGGCCGCGAGCGTGCCACGGGGCGCGGTCATCGCCAGTACGGTGCTTGGGGCAGGGGTGACCTTGCTCAGTTATTTCATGCCGGCCGGGCTGTTCCAGTTTCTGCTGGCGAGCTCGGGGGCTATCGCCTTGCTGGTGTACCTGGTGATTGCCGTTTCGCAATTGCGCATGCGCAAAATCCTGCAGCGCCGCAACATCTCGCTGACTTTCAAGATGTGGCTGTTCCCGTGGCTGACCTGGGTGGTGATCGCGTTCATTTGCGGCGCATTGACGGTGATGCTGGTAACGCCCGAGCATCGCTTCGAGGTGTCTTCGACGATCGGCTTGGCCTTGCTGATTTCCCTGGTCGGCGTTATCACTGCGCGGCAACCCGATCGCGCGCACAAAGCGATGCCAGTCGCCTCGCGGCCATGAAAGCGCGGCCTGTCACCCGTGTGGTTTTTGTGTTGTTGGATCAGTTCACGCTGATCTCATTGGCGTCGGCGGTGGAGCCGTTGCGCATGGCCAATCAGCTGTCGGGCCAGGAGCTGTACAGTTGGTACACCGCGAGTGCCGACGGCAGCCCCGTCTGGGCCAGCGATGGCCTGCCCATCACCCCCGACTGTTCGATAGGCAGTGCACCGTCGGTGGACATGGTCTTTGTCTGCGGCGGTACGGGTATCCAGCGCACCGTCACCACCGAGCTGGTGAAGTGGCTGCGCATTCAGGCGCGTTATTCGAAACGCCTGGGCAGCATTTGTACCGGCAGCTGGGTGTTGGCGCGGGCGGGGTTGCTCGACGGTTATGAATGCAGCGTGCACTGGGAATGGTTGGCCACCATGCAGGAAGCCTTTCCACGGGTGAGCCTGAGTGCCAGCCTGTTTACCCTCGACCGCGACCGCCTCACCAGCTCGGGCGGCACTGCGCCGATGGACATGATGCTGCACCTGATCGGTCGTGATCATGGGCATGAACTGTCGGCGGCCATCTCCGACATGTTTGTGTATGAGCGCATGCGCAATCAGCAGGACCACCAGCGCGTGCCCCTCAAACACATGCTCGGCACCCAGCAGCCCAAGCTGCAGGAAATCGTGGCGTTGATGGAGGCCAACCTGGAAGAGCCGATCAACCTCGATCAACTTGCGGAATACGTTGACCTGTCGCGCCGCCAGCTTGAGCGCATGTTCCAGAAGTACCTGCACTGCTCACCGTCGCGCTATTACCTGAGGTTGCGCCTGATCCGCGCGCGACAATTGCTCAAGCAGACGCCCATCTCCATCGTCGAGCTGGCCCTGCTGTGTGGGTTTGTGTCCACGCCACACTTTTCCAAATGCTACCGTGAGTACTTTGGCGTGCCGCCCAGCGACGAGCGCCTGGTGACGGCGGATGAGCGACCCATCCTGGTCAAACCGGTGGTTCGCGCAACGCCGACGTCGATGCCGATGAGTGCGTTGGAGCAGGCGCGCGGGGAGTCGACGTTTGCCAGCGTGAAGAACCTGAAGTCCTGAGCCTGGGGCGGGGAGGGCGCAGGCCTTAAGGGCAGTCGGAGTTGCTCAGCTGAAATTCGGTTATCGGTGAGTTGTTGGAGCCGTTGACGATGTAATGAATCAACAGCCCCGACTTGATGAACGGCCCCAGCGCTTTGTCCTCGCAGGACACAGACGCGGCAGCGGATTTTCTGTCGTCAATGGAAACCTCGGAATCAAAATCGTTTTTCGAAACGGTTGTGAGCGTAAACGCGATACGCATCACCCCATCTTGGTAGGTCACTGAATCGAGCCGAGTTGATTCATCGATCAGCTTTGGGGTTCCGATACGCATGAGGAGTGCGAGCCCTTTAAGCTGGCGTTCTTGTTCTTGTTTTAAGTCTTCCTGAGCAGTTTTAGCATGCCAGACTTGCACCAGGATAAAGAGTAAGGACATGACCGAAACAAACAGGATGAATCCGCGATACTGCTTCAACTGATAAATCCATATCAAAATGCCATCATTCATTCTAGCATGCCGCTGCACGACTTATCTCCGGGCGGTTGAGGGAACATGATGAAGCGCAGGATCGTATCAATTGTGATCGCGGGTGCTGGGCTGGTTGCCTGCTCGAATGCGTGGTCATGGACGATGGTGGGGGGCAAGGCGAAGTTTTCTGCCAGGGATGTGGGGATGTGCCAGATCTTTGAGAACGACGCGGCTGTCATTATTCTCAACAGGCAGGAGGGTTACCCGCTTGATTATCCCCGTGATACGGATTCTCCACCGCTGGAGGTACAAAAGCAGCTGCGTGCGGGCTTGATTCTTCAGGCGCAAGCTATCCCGATAGAAAGCACCCGTGAGAAGAGAAGGGCGGTGAGTGAGCAGTTCACCCAGCGTGTCATTAGCAGCTGCCTTGACCTCTTGCTGGTCTCACAGCCAGAGGACAGGCCTTAATTTCGTGCGTTCACTGCGTCATGAGTCGTGGCACAAATACCCTCAAAAAAGCCCAGCGCGCAGGCTGGGCTTGCAGCAGGTTACTTGACCTTGTTGCTCAAAGTGTCAACGCTGCGCTTCAGATCATCAAGGCTACGTTTCAGGCTCTCGATGTCGCTTTTCTGCCGTTCGATCGTGCTTTTCTGCTCATCGAGCGTGCGTTTGAGGCTGGAGAGTTGGCTGTCACTGGAACTGGAACTCGAACCGTCTTTGCGCTTGAACTCGTCAAAGTCGCGCGTTTGCGCGTCCACCTTGCTTTTCAAACCTTTCAGTTCGTCATCCGTGCGCTTCTGTGCGGCTTGCATCTGCTCAACGTCCCCGACCGAAATGCGCGACGTCTTCAACACATACTGGTTGCCCGCCTCCAGCGAAGCGCCCGTTAGCCGATCATTGCTCGACCCGCTGAAATCGCCCCACTGCACAGCACTCGCCGCGTGGGCTGCGCCGGCCAACATGCCCATAAAACCTGCAACTACGATCCAGGAGCGCTTGCGAACTGAGAACATCAACTGATTCCTTTCCAGACAGCCGGGATGGCATATCGCTATGACTGTCATTTATGAATCTTGTTCCCATGCGGTAGGAAACCTCTGAAATCCGTCTGAATGCCTCTGTAGATCACTGATCTACCGAGCTTTTTCGTCGCCATCACGGCGCAACAAAGCAGCCCTTTGACCTTGCATCGAAGCGACCGGATCTATATATTCACACCCCTGCTGCACCGCGCTACCGCCCGAATGGCGAAACTGGTAGACGCATGGGACTTAAAATCCCCCGCTCGTAAGGGCGTCCCGGTTCGATTCCGGGTTCGGGCACCAAAGATATCAAGGGCTTGCGTGATTTTTCACGCGAGCCCTTTTTTTTGCTCGGCTAAAACGGTAGGCAATGATTCGCCGGGTCGAGTGAGCAGGCAGGCTAGCTGCCGTTCGTCCAGCGCTCGGCACTCACTGCGGCCTGCGAACTCCCATTCTTAAGCGCGGATATCCCGGGCCTGAGAACGGAGAGCCAGCATGCAAATCAACGAGAATGCCCCAGGCAACATTTCGCAGCAGGCCGTGACGCGCGGTACCGACAATGAGACCGGGCACGACCCGAAGCGTGATGAGGACAAGACTCCGCTGCCGCCCGACGACGAGGCGCCGCTTGAAGAGGATATGTCGGACGTGGACGCTGCTGATTCGGTGGCGAGCGAACACCCCGACAACTGATCGCCACATTGGTCTAGTAGGCGCCCACCGGCGCCGCTGCGCCGCTGACAATCGCAATCCCTGAGCTGCTGCCCAGTCGCGTGGCGCCGGCTTCGATCATCGCCTGGGCGGTGGCCACATCCCGCACGCCGCCCGAGGCTTTCACGCCGATCACCGGCCCGACCACGTCGCGCATCAGGCGCACATCGGCCAGGGTGGCGCCGCCATGGCCAAAGCCGGTGGAGGTCTTGACGAAGGCGACGTTCAGCTCCCGGCAGATCACACATGCCTGGGTTTTCTGTTCATCGTTGAGCAGGCCGGTTTCCAGGATCACCTTCAACGGCACCTCACCGCAGGCTTTGAGCACCTGGGCGATATCATCGCGCACCGGGTCGAGCAGGCCGTCCTTCAACCAGCCAATGTTCAACACCATGTCGATTTCCCGTGCGCCGGCCTGGATCGCCAATTGCGCCTCATAGGCCTTGGCCGCGCCGAGGCCTGCACCCAAAGGGAAGCCCACTACCGCGCACACCAAGGGCGACGCGCCCTGCAGGCATTCGGCCGCCAGCGGTACGTTGGCGCTGTTGACGCACACGGACTTGAAGCCGTGCTCGCGCGCCTCGTTGCAGAGTTGGCGAATACTCGCCTGGGAAGCATCGGCGGCGAGCAGGGTGTGGTCGATATAGCTGGCGAGGTCTTGGGGCATGGGAATGTCCTGTGGATGCGAAGAAAAGCCTGTTTGTGTTAAGTTGGATGCATTAAATGTTATATAAATAACATTGTAAATGGAATTTGTGACCCCGGCCGTCAGCCGGTCACAGAAAAACAGGGTGAGATGCAGTGGATTCAAAGAAAAGCGAGCGCTTCAAAGCCATGCACAAAGCCTTGCAGGGTGAGGCGGCAGTGCACCTCAGAGACATGGCGGCATTACTCGGTGTGTCGGAAATGACCGTGCGTCGCGACCTGGTCGATAACGCCCACGGCCTGCGTTTGCTAGGCGGGCACGTGACCCGCAGCGGCGCGCCCGAGCCGGATTACCAGGTGGCCGAGCAGGACCAGCGCAACATCGCCGAGAAGCGCCAGATCGGCGTTCTCGCCGCACGCCTGGTGCGCCCGGGCGATACGATCTTCATCGATTGCGGCACCACTACACCCTTTATCATTGATGCCTTGCCTGAAGAACTGGAGTTCACTGCGTTATGCAACTCCTTGAATGTGCTGCTTAAACTTCAGCAAAAGCCCAACTGCACGGTGATCCTCTGCGGCGGCATCCTCGACCGGCGCAACATGGTCTTCGAAAGCCGCGCCGAGGCGGGGATCATCGACGGCATCCGCGTGGCGTGGGCGTTTATCTCGGCCGCCGGGGTCAGCGCTGCCCATGGCGTGACCTGTTACAACCTCAATGAAGTGGAAGTGAAGCGTCGCGTAATGGCGCGGGCGCAGACCTGCGTGCTGGTAGCGGACCACACCAAGTTCGAACAGGTGCGTGCGGCGCATTTTGCTGACCTGGCGGATTTCCAGCGAGTGATCAGCGACGCCGGCCTGACGCCCGCGCAGCAGCAGATGATCGAAGAGGGTGGGGCAACGCTGGTGATGTGATTTTTATTTCGTATGTTTGGATTCTAACAAAATAGTCTTGACACCCTCGGGCACAAGGCATAGTTTTTCAAATGTGATCGCTGTTCACATTTGTGAGTACGCCCTCCCTGAAGGGCGTACCCGAATCCAGACAACAATAAAAATAGGAATCACCATGCTACAGATAGCCCGTAAACCTGTTCATGTGCTGTCCCTTGCACTGGCTGTCGCGGCCTCGGTTCTGGCGCTGAATGCCCAGGCCAAGGATCTGAAGATCGGTTTCAGCCAGGTCACCCTCCAATCCCCCTTCTATGTGCAACTGCGCGATGGCGCCAAGGCCGCCGCCGCCAAGGACGGTGACGAGCTGATCTTCCTCGACGCCAACGGCGACATCAGCAAGCAGAACAACGATATCCAGGACCTGCTGACCCGCAAGGTCGACATCCTCATCATCAATGCGGTCAACCCCGATGCCGTGGGTGCCTCCCTCGAAGCTGCCAAGCGCGCCAAAGTCCCGGTGATTGCCGTCGACCGCGCCATCAATGCCCCGGTGGCCGCCACCATTGGCCGCAACAACGCCGAGATGGGCGAGCTGTCCGGCAAGGCGCTGGTGGCCGCGCTCAAACAAAAAGGCGTGGTTAACGGCAAGATCATCGAGATCCAGGGCGACGCCGGCGGCACCGTGATGCAAGAGCGGCGCAAGGGCTTCCACACCGCGCTGGCCGGTACCGACTTCAAGATCATCGAAGGCCCCTACAGCGAATACATGCGCGCCAACGCGGTGACGGCGATGCAGGACCTGCTGCAGGCCCACCCCGACCTCAAGGCGGTGATCGCGCACAACGACGACATGGCCATGGGTGCCTTGCAGGTACTCAACGAAAGCGGCAAGAAAAACGTGCTGGTGGCCGGTGTCGATGGTTTGTCCGAAGCGATCACGGCGATCCAGAACGGCGACCAATACGTCGCCACCGCCCTCAACGACCCGCGTTACCTGGGCGAGGTCGCGATTGAAGCGGCGCGCGGCCTGGTCAGCGGCAAGACCATCCCGGCCTTTGTCGATGCGGGCACCAAAGTCGTGACCAAGGCCACGGCGGCCGAGGTCAAGCACGACGCCACCTTCGGCGAATACCGCCCCGGCGCCCTCTGAAACGCTGAATGCTCAATTGCCTACCTGATAGGGGAAACCACTGTGAAAGCTGCCGTCATGTACAAACCGGGTGATATCCGGGTCGAAGATGTTCCAAAACCTGCCGTCAAAGCTGGCCATGCGCTGGTGCGTGTGGCGGCCTGCGGGGTGTGCGGCTCGGATATCCCGCGCATGCTGAGTAAGGGCGCTCACGTGATGCCGCTGATTTGCGGCCATGAGTTCGCCGGGTTTATCGAAGAAATCGGCAGTGGCGTTGAAGGCTACGCCATCGGCGAGTTGGTCACCGTGCCGCCGATGATCCCGGACGTGACCAGCGACCAATACGCCCGTGGCTTCCCATCGCGTTCCGAGCAATACGACTATTTCGGCAGCCGCCGCGACGGCGCCTACGCCGAATTCGTCAACGTGCCGTTGAGCAACCTGATCAAAGTACCGGCCGGCATGGACCCGGTTGCCGCGTCCCTGGTGGACCCGGCGGCCATCGCCCTGCACGCGATCTGGAAGGCCGACTTCAAGGCCGGGCAGAGCGGGGCGGTGGTGGGATGCGGGCCAATCGGCCTGTTTGTAATCCAGTGGCTGCGCATCATGGGCGCCAAGGACATCGTGGCCATCGATATCGCCGAAGAAAAACTCGCCATGGCGCGCCAGGCCGGCGCCACGCACACCTTGCTCAGCGGTGCCTCGGATGCCGATGTGCCGCGTTGCCAACTGGTGGTTGAAGCCGCCGGCCACCCAAGCTCCATCAACCAGGCCGTGCAGTTGACCAAGGCCGGCGGGCACGTGGTGTTTATCGGTATTCCCACCGGCG
Organism: Pseudomonas sp. AC463; assembly: GCF_979253585.1. Lineage (NCBI taxonomy): Bacteria > Pseudomonadati > Pseudomonadota > Gammaproteobacteria > Pseudomonadales > Pseudomonadaceae > Pseudomonas > Pseudomonas sp. AC463. The sequence goes on from NZ_CEEDDZ010000001.1 coordinate 99,681, forward strand.
AAGTGCCAATCAGCACCGCCACGTTCTCGCACTTTTTGCGTCAGGAAATTTCCCTGCACGGCGCCTGGAACTCGTTCTCCGCGCCGTTCCCTGGGGATGAGTGGACCGCCTCCATCGACAAGCTCGCTTCGGGTGAGCTGCAATGGCAGTTCATGATTACCCACGACTTGCCGCTGGATGAGTTGCCATCGATGTTCCAGCGTTACGCCGACCGCAGTGAAGTGGCCGCCAAGGTTATTTTCCGCCCGTGAGCCAACGGCCTGCGCTGTGATGGACCCAGCCCTGCAACGTGTGTTGTTGCAGGGCCAAAAACAAAAAGCGTCGGCAGTTTAAGACGCAGGAGGACGACCGATGACCTTGTTGTTGGGACTGGATTTCGGAACAGGTGGCGTGCGTGCCGGTTTGTACGACTTGCACAGCCACAAACTGGTGCAGGTGGCCGAGGCGCCTTACACCACGCAATACCCGCAATTGGGCTGGGCCGAGCAGGCGCCCGCCGACTGGTGGACCGCGCTGGGCAAGGCCTGCCGGCAACTGATGGCCCAGGCCGGGCACCCGCAGGTGGCAGCGGTGTGCGTCGCCACCACGGCGTCTACCGTGGTCGCGGCCCAGGCGGACGGCCAGCCACTGGCGCCCGCCTTGTTATGGATGGATTGCCGCGCCGCCGTGGAATCCGCGCGCACTGCGCAGGTCAGCCACCCGATGATGAACCAGGGTGGCGATGCCGTGGAATGGCTGGTGCCCAAGGCGATGTGGCTGGCCGAGCATGAGCCCGAGGTGTACCGGCGTGCGGCGCGTATCTGCGAAGCCGTGGACTGGATCAACTTCCAACTGACCGGCCGCTGGGTCGCATCCCAGCTCAACGCCAGTTGCAAGTGGAACTACGACACCCTGCAACAGCGCTTCCCGGTGGAGTTGTACGCCGAACTCGGCATCCCCGAACTGGCGCAAAAACTGCCGCCGGAAGTCATCAAGGTCGGCGGGCGTATCGGCCCGTTGACCGGCGAAGCGGCCAACCACTTGGGCTTGAGCCGCGACACCCTGGTCGCGCAGGGCGGCATCGACGCGCATATGGCCATGCTCAGCGCCGGCACCACCGGCGCCGGCGAGCTGTTGTTTATCGGCGGCACCTCGGTGGTGCAGCTGATGCACACCCCCAAGCGCATCGACGTGCCCGGCATCTGGGGCCCTTACCCCGGTGCCTTGCTCGACGGCCAGTGGCTGATGGAAGGCGGGCAAGTCTCGGCCGGCTCGATTCTGAATTGGCTGGCACAGAAGATGTTCGGCCTCGACGATGCTGGTCACCAGCAACTGATTCGCCAGGCCGCCCAGCTGCAACCGGGCTCCACCGGCTTGCTGGTGCTGGATTACTGGATGGGCAACCGCACGCCGTATCGCTCGCCGGACATGCGCGGGGCGATCATGGGCTTGTCGCTCAATCATGACCGCCACGACCTGTACCGCGCCTCGGTGGAAGCGATTGCCCTGGGCTCGGCAAATATCTTTCACACCTGGCGCTGCGAAGGCATCGAGATCACCCGCGTGGTCGCCGCCGGCGGCTTCCAGAAAAACCCGTTGTGGTTGCAAGCCACGGTCGACGCCACCGGCGTGCCGTTCGAGATGGTGCCCCACGACAATCTGACCCTGATCGGCACCGCCGCTGCGGCCGCCTGTGCCCTGGGTGAGTTCAGCGATTTGCAGCAGGCCGCCACGGCGTTCACTACCGTCGGCCGCCTGATCGAACCCGACCCCTACGCCCACGAGCAATACATCGAGTTGCTCGGCCGCTACCGCGCCGCCACCGACAGCGTCGCGCCGATCAGTTGCAAGCCGCCGGCCAACCGCGTGCTCGGCGTAAGGCCGGCAGCATGAGCGCCGAATCGCTGTCGCCCAAACTCAGCGGGGACTCCCCGCGCGATGACCTGATGGTGCAAGTCGCCAAGCTGTACTACGACCTGGAAAAGACCCAAAGCGAAATCTCCCAGGAAACCGGCCTGACCCGCTGGCAAGTCAGCCGCCTGCTGCGCGAGGCGCGTGACTGTGGGGTGGTGCGCATCGACATCGTCGCCCATTCCGCCCGTGTGCCGGCACTGGAAGTGGCCCTGCAAAAGCGCTTTGGCCTGCGCGAGGCGCTGGTGCTGGAGGTGGAAGACGAGGACGCGTTGAACGTGGTCACCCAGGCCGCCGCGCGCTACCTGTGCAACCTGCAGCCGATGCCCGCGCTGATCGGCGTGTCCTGGGGACGCACCCTGACCAAAATGGCCCAGTGGCTCACGCCGCGCTGGAACGAAGGGGTCAACGTGGTGTTGCTCAATGGCGCAATCAACACGCGCTCCATGGGAGAACCGAGCCACAACGTCGCCGAACGTTTTGCCCAGGCCGCGCGTGGTCAGGCGACCTTGCTGCCGGTGCCGGCGATCCTCGGCCACGCCCATACCCGCGAGGCGCTGGAGCAAGACCCGGTGATCGCCCAAGTGATGCAATTGGGTGAACAGGCGCCGGTGGCGTGTTTCAGCCTCGGCGAACTGAGTGACCACTCGGTGCTGCTGGAATCCGGCTACATCGACCGCCCGTTGCTGCAGGAGCTGGAGCGCCTGGGTGCCGTCGGCGACATCATGGGCCGCTTTATCGGCATGGACGGCGAGCCGGTCATGCCCGAGCTCGATGCCCGCACCCTGGGCCTGCGCTTGTCGGCCTTGCGCGACAAAGCCTGGTCGATTGCCGTGTGCGTCGGCGCCCACAAGCACCGCATCGTGCACGCCAGTATCAAGGCCGGTTATGTGAATGTGCTCGCCACCGATGCCGCGACCGCCCGCTATCTGCTGGAGCAGGATCATGAATGAGTTGGCCCTGGAAATTCGTCATGTCAGCAAGCGCTTTCCACCGAATGTGATCGCCCTCACCGACGCCTCCCTGCAAGTGCGCCCCGGTGAAGTGCATTGCCTGCTCGGCGCAAATGGCGCGGGCAAGAGCACGCTGTTGAAGATTGTCGCCGGTGCCCACCGGCCGGATGGCGGCGAAATGCTGATCGCCAACCAGAAAGTGGAGCTGAAAAACCCGCAACAGGCGCGCCAGGCCGGGATCGCGATGATCTACCAGGAGCTGGACCTGATCCCGCAGATGACCGTCGAAGAAAACCTGATGCTTGGCTACGCGCCACGGCGTTTCGGCATGATCGACCGGGGCAAGCGCAGCGCGTTGGCCAAGGCCGCGTTGCTGCGGGTGGGGGCCAATTTCGCCAGCACCGACCGCGTGGGCAGCCTGTCGATTGCCAACCAGCAACTGGCGGCGATTGCCCGGGCGCTGACCTGCGAGGCCAGGGTGGTGGTGATGGACGAACCGTCTGCCGCGCTGAATGAAACCGAACTCAAGCAAGTGTTCCAGGTGATCCGCGAGATCACCGCCGCCGGGGTGGCGGTGCTGTATGTGAGCCATCGTTTGAATGAAATCCGTGAGATCGGCGACCGCGTCACGGTGCTGCGTGCCGGTTGCACGCTGCACACCCATGAGCTGGCGCAGATCGATGACCAGGCGCTGATTGCGGCGGTGGTCGGCGAACACCGCGACCTGCTCGAACGCAGCCCACGCCAGCCGCCGTGTGAGGCATTGGCGCTGAATATCCGCCGCTTGCAGGGCGCGCAGGGGCTGGACGTACGTGAGTTGCAGGTACGCCAGGGCGAGATCGTCGGCCTTGCGGGACTTAACGGCGCCGGGCGCAGCACCTTGCTCAAGGCCTTGTTTGGGGTGGGGCGCAATGACAGTGACGTCGAACTGTTCGGCGAACCCTACCGACCCTTGACCTCACGCCAGGCGATTCGCCAGGGGGTCGGCCTGGTCCCGGAAAACCGCAAGACCGAAGGCCTGCTGCTGGACGCGCCGATCTACCGTAACGCGTGCCTGGTGCACGCGCGGCACCTGCGCTGGTTTTCCCATCGCCAGGCCAAGGAGCGCGCGGGCCCGGTGTTGCAGCGCCTGCAAACCAAGCTCGCCAACCTGGAGCAGCCGGTGCGGCAACTGTCCGGCGGCAACCAGCAAAAAGTGGTCATGGCCAAGTGGGTGATCGACGGCGCGCGCCTGTTGCTGCTCGATGAGCCTAGCCGTGGCCTGGACGTGGGCGCCAAGGCCGACCTGTATGCCCTGGCTCGCAGCCTGGCGCAGGAAGGCGCGGCGGTACTGGTGGCCAGCAGCGAGCTGGATGAGTTGTACGTCAATTGTGACCGCATCTGGGTCATGCATGAGGGCCGCAATGCGCTGTGTTTTGACCCGTTGAGCGCCAGTCGCGACGAGATCGACCAGGCCATCCTTATTGGTAGAAGAGTGTAAAGCCATGACTATTGCCAGCAATCCGACACCCGTTTTCGACAAGCCCGTGGCCCTCGCGCCGAGCCGCCGCAGCGCGGTGCTGGAGTGGGTGATGCGCTACAACTTCGTGTTCATTTTCCTGTTCGCCATGGTGGTGGCGACGTTTCTGTCGGATGACTTCCTGACCTTCGGCAACATCGCCAACCTGTTCCAGCAAGGCGCGATTGTGGGGATCGTGGCCATCGGCATGACCTTTGTAATTCTGACCGCCAATATCGATTTGTCCGTGGGCAGCCTGTGCGCGTTCGGCGGCATCCTGGTGGCGGTGCTGCTGCAGAATCAGGTCAGCGGCTGGCTGGCGGTGCCGGCGACCTTGCTGGTGGGGCTGGCGATTGGCACCTTGATGGGCAGCCTGACGGTGTTCGGCAAAGTGCCGAGTTTTATCATCACCTTGGCCGGCCTGGTGTCGTTGCGCGGCGCAACCTTTTTGGCCTCCGACGGCGCGCCAATTGGCGGGCTGCCGGCGAGCTTTACCGGGTTTGGTTCGTCGATGATCGATATCCTGCCGAGCGCCGGCATTGCGTTCCCGGTGCTGGGTCTGATCTTTATCGCGATCACCGTGATCGCCTGGCTGGTGCTGCGCTACACGGTGTTTGGCGAATATGTGCTCGCCACCGGCGGCAATCTTGAAGCGGCGCGGCTGTCCGGGGTGCCGGTACGCGCGGTGACCATCGCGGTGTTTGCCATCTGCGGCGGGCTGGCGGCGTTTGCCGGCTTGTTGATGACCTCACGCCTGCATGTAGGCCAACCCACTGCCGCCCAAGGCCTGGAGCTGGACGCCATCGCCGCCGTGGTGCTGGGCGGCACCAGCCTGTTCGGCGGGCGTGGCAGCGTGGTGGGCACGGCGGTGGCGGTGATGCTGCTGCAGGTGCTGCGCAATATCTTCAATTTGTTGGGCTTGGGTTCGTTCTATCAGATGGCGATCACCGGCGTGATCATTGTGCTGGCTATCCTGCTCAACCGCCTGATCGACCATTACGCTGGCCGTACCTGAGGATTTCGACCCATGACTGCACCCCGAATCAAAGCCGTGATCTTCGACATGGACGGCCTGCTGCTCGACACCGAGGGCATCTACACCCAGGTCACCCAGCTGATTTCCGACCGCTACGGTGGCCGTACGTTTGACTGGCAGTTCAAGCAGAACACCATTGGGCTGGGGGCTTACGACCTGGCGAGTTACATCGTGCAGTCGCTGCAATTGCCGATCAGCCCGGAGGCTTTCCTGGAGCAGCGCACGCCGCTGATGAACGAGCGTTTTCCCCACGCCGCTGCCATGGCTGGGGCCGAGGCGCTGGTAAGGGACTTGTCGGCCAAGGGCGTGCCGATTGCGGTAGGCACCAGTTCGTCACGGCACTACTTCGACTTGAAGATCAGCCGGCACCCGTGGTTCGAGCTGTTTGACGCGATTGTGACGGCGGATGATCCGCAAGTGGGCGCGGCCAAGCCGGCACCGGATATTTTCCTGGTGGCTGCGCAGCGGTTGGGCGTCGACCCGGCGGACTGCCTGGTGTTCGAGGACTCGCCCTTTGGCGTGACCGCGGCGAAAGCGGCGGGCATGTATGCGGTGGCGATTCCCGATCCGGCGATGCCGAATGAGAAGTTCCTGCATGCAGACCGCCGTTTACGCAGCCTTGAAGCGTTTGAACCCCGGCAGTGGGGCTTGCCTTAATCCCTTAAACGAACGGCTGGCCACTGAACCCGCGTGGCAGGCGCTGCAAGCCAGGCAGGTCGGTGAGGCGTTGGGTCCAGGCGCTGCGCCAGTCGCTGCCGGTGTGGGTCTTGGCTTTGCGGGAGGCGCGGCGCGCGGCGTTGCGCTGGGTGCGGCGCGCTTCCTTGTAGGCATCGGTATTACGGCAGGTACGGCATTTGACGCGGTTCAGCTCGGTGCTGGACGTCAGGTTGGTGCCGTGGTGGCCACAGGCAAGATGCCCGGCGACCTTGAAGTGAATGACCATGTAAGCGTCTCCTTCTTAGGGGGTACGCGCATCGGTAAACCCACAATGCGCGCGGGGAGGGCGGGCGGCAAAAAAAGCCCGGCACCTGAAATTACGACCCCAACGTGACAGCGACGTTCGGTGCCTCAGTCAATCAGTGCCAGCAGGTCGGTGTCGCCCACGTCCTGCCCGGCTTGGGTCAGCAGGGTGGTGACTTGGCCGCGGTGGTGGGTCTGGTGGTTGAAAAAATGGATGAGCAGGCTGTAGAAGTTTTTGTCGGCGGCCATGCCGCGCATGTTGTGGTAAGGCAGGCGATGGTCCAGGTCGGGTTCCTGCAGGGAATGGCTCCAGTCGACAATCAGTTGGTCGAGCCAGGCGCGCCGGGTGGCGAGTTCGTGCAGGTTGTTGAAGGCCAACTGTTTCAAATCCTGCGGCGTGGTGATCGCGCTTAACGGTTCCAGCGCCGTAAAACCCGCCGGGTGCAGGGCGAAGCGTTTGAGCCAGACCGTATCGCCCAGGGCCAGGTGATTCAGCGTGCCGAGGATCGAACCGAAAAATGCGCGGCGGTCTTCGACCAGTTCGGCGTGACTCAGCTTGCCGGCCGCGTCATAGACCTTGCGATTCATCCACTGGTTGTAGCTCGCCATCAGGGCGAGCTGGTCGATACGGTTCACGTGTTTCATCTCTTTGGCGTGGTCGCGCCATCATAAGGCGTGCCCGCCCGGCGGTCATGGTGTTCCGGCAGTGGCGGGCTATGGTTGATGAACGCCTACCTTGCTGCCGGGAGGGAAACACCATGCTTTATATTCCGCGCGCGGCCAGGATAGCCAGATAGAGCAAGACCACACCGCAGGCGCCATAACTGACGCGTTGCCACAACGGTGACGCATTCTGGCGCAGCAGGTTGACCAGGCCCGCAATCAAAAAGCACGACAACACCGATGCCAGCATAAAGCCCGCAAAAAACATCAGCGTCTGCCCCTGGCTGGGCGTGGCGCCGACGATGCCGGACAGCGCACTGCCCAACGCGCCCCAGTACACAATGTTTTTCGGGTTGGCCAGGGAGATCGCCGCACCCACCGCCAGTGCGCTCTGCCCGGAGCCGGCCGGGGCGTTGTCTGCTTGCGGCAACTGCCAGGCGTCGATCAGGCTGCGCACGCCCAACCAGGCCAGGTACACCGCGCAGACGATGGTCAGCGGCACGCGCACCGCGTCATGCTGGATCAACAGGGCAATGCCGGTGAGGCCGATCACCGCCCACACGGCATCGCCCACCAGCGAGCCGACCTGTACGAGCAGGGCCGGGGTGAAACCGTGGAGCAGGCCACGGCGCAGGGTCTCGGCGAGCACGGCGCCGGGGGAGAGGCAAAATACAAAACCGAATATCAGCGCGTAGAAAAAAATCGTCAGCATGCCCGCGTTCCTTCAGGAGATGGCGGGCAGTGTGAGGGCGCGCAGACGGGCTGTCTTGAACCAGATTGCGCTGTTCAGCGTTTCAACACGCTCTGATAACGCCCCGGTGTGATGCCATAGGCAGCGCGAAAATGCCGGTTGAGATGGCTCTGATCAGCAAACCCCAGGTCGTGGGCGACGTCGCTGGCTGCCACGCCCTTGCGCAACAGGCCCTTGGCCCGCCGGGTGCGCAATTGCATGGCCCATTGCCGGGGGCTGAGTCCGGTTTCTTTCTGGAAAGTGCGCAGCAGGTGAAATTTGGACAACCCCAGCTCATCGCCAAGATGCTCCAGGGGCAGCGACTGCTGCAGGTGCTCGGCGAGCAGTTCCTGGGCGCGTCCGATCAGGCTTTTGCCGGTTGCCGCGCTGCCGGGCATGCGCACGCCGCTGAGGCTGGCGACCTCGCCCAGCAACAGCACTAAAGCATCTGCGTGGATGCCTTGGACCAGCGCATCGCCGCCCAAGGTGCTGCGTACGGTGGCCGCCAGGCGCCAGGCCAGGTCCGGCGCAACGCACAGCGAACGGTCGAACTCCAGGTGGGTCAGCCCCAGGTCGGCGGCCAGTTGCTCTGCGGTGATGTACAGGCTCACAAACTGCCACGGCGCGCCATCCGCCGCGCCACCGCCCTGGATCTGCCCGGGGTTGTACAAGGTGATGGAGCCCGGCCCGGCCACGAATTCGCGGCGGTCCAGCCAGACGTTCTCCTCGCCCACCAGGTTTACGCCAATCACGCATTCGTCATGGCTGTGGCGGGCGAAGGTCAGGCCGGTGCAGGTGGTGCTGCTGAGTTCGTAGTGGCCCAGCCAGGCGTGTTGCGTGGCGCTCATCGAATCGGCTCGCGATAAAGGGGAGCGCCGAGCATAACTAAATACTCAAGCGCAGGGCGAGGGCGGCGAGGGTGATCAGCAGCACCGGCAAGGTCAGTACAATCCCGACCTTGAAGTAGTAGCCCCAGGTGATGGTGATGCCTTTGCGCGCGAGGATATGCAGCCACAGCAAGGTGGCCAGGCTGCCGATGGGGGTGATTTTGGGGCCCAGGTCGCTGCCGATCACGTTGGCGTAGATCATCGCGTCCTTGACCACGCCAACGGCATGGCTGGATTCGATGGACAGCGCGCCGATCAGCACGGTGGGCAGGTTGTTCATGGCCGACGACAGCAACGCGGTCAGCACCCCGGTGCCCATGGCGGCGCCCCACACGCCGTAATGCGCAAAGGTATCGAGCCAGGTCGCCAGGTAGGTGGTGAGGCCGGCGTTACGCAGGCCGTAGACCACCAGGTACATGCCGAGGGAAAAAACCACGATCTGCCACGGCGCTTCCTTCAGCACCTTGCGCGTGGAGATTTTGTGGCCCTTGGCGGCGATCACCAGCAGGAGCACGGCGCACACCGCGGAGATGGCACTGATGGGAATGCCCAGCGGTTCGAGGGCGAAGCAGCCGACCAGCAGGATACCCAGCACCCACCAACCGGCGCGGAAAGTGGCGCGGTCGTGGATGGCGCTGGCGGGGTCCGCCAGGTCAGCCGGGTCGTAGGTTAGCGGGATATCGCGACGGAAGAACCACAGCAGCACGGCCAGGGTGGCGGCCACGCTGACGAAGTTCACCGGCACCATCACGGCGGCGTATTCGTTGAAGCCGATTTTGAAATAGTCCGCCGAGACGATATTCACCAGGTTCGACACCACCAGCGGCAGGCTTGCGGTGTCGGCGATAAACCCGGCGCCCATCACGAAGGCCAGGGTGGCTGCCGGTGAGAAACGCAGCGCCAACAGCATCGACATCACGATCGGCGTGAGGATCAACGCCGCGCCGTCATTGGCAAACAGCGCCGAGACCAACGCGCCGAGCAGCACCATATAGGCAAACAAACGCCGGCCGCGCCCACGGCCCCAGCGCGCCACGTGCAGCGCGGTCCAGGCGAAGAACCCGGCTTCGTCCAGCAGCAGGCTGATGATGATCAGCGCGACAAAGGTGCCGGTGGCGTTCCAGATGATGTGCCACACCACCGGGATATCCGCCAGGCTGATCACGCCGCAGGCCAGTGCGAGGATCGCGCCCAGTGTTGCGCTCCAGCCGACGCCCAATCCTTTGGGTTGCCAGATAACCAAAACGATCGTAACGAGAAAGATACCAATGGCAACTAGCATTCGAGACCCCAGGCAAGGAAAGCGGTGTAAGGATTGACTTGCGACAAGTCCTACTAATTCCCGGATAAGTACCTGAAATTAAAATGAAACACTAGTGTCCTAAAGTGCCCGACCATTAGTGATAAAGGAAGAAACCGCGTGACCCGTGCCACTCGCAACCTGCGCAAGACCCTGGATTCCGTCGCGGAAAATAACGAAACCGCCGCGTTCGACCTGATGCGCGCCGTGGAAAAACTCGGCGACGAAGTGCTGCGCCAGCGCCTGCTCAACACCATTCACCGGCTCAACCAGGACGCCCACGAACTGCGCGAAGCGCGCGACTCGGTAGAGCAGGTCTCGGTCCGCCTGGCCTGAGCAAGATCGTTCAAGACAAAGCCCCGGTTGCGCTGGCATGCTTGTCGACTGTCTGTCGATGAGCCGTCTCCATGCCTACCGCCTTACCCCATTACGCCTTTGCTCGCGGCGCCATCGCCGTCATTCCCCTGTCCCTGGCCTGCGCGCCCTGGGGCCTGTTGGCCGGTTCGATGGCCATCGATGCGCAATTCACGCCATTGCAGGCCCAAGGGTTGTCCGCCATCGTGTTTGCCGGCGCCGCTCAATTGGTCGCCATCGGCATGGTCAAAAGCGGCGCCAGCCTGATTTCCATCGTGCTGACCACCTTGCTGCTGACCTCGCAGCATCTGCTGTATGGCATGCATTTGCGCCCGATTGTTTCGCCGCTCAAGACCCGCTGGCGCATGAGCCTGGGCTTCCTGCTGACGGATGAATTCTTCGCCCTGGTCAGTCATTACGACCGCGAGACCTTTAACCGTTGGTATGCCCTGGGCGTCGGGCTGACGTTCTATATCGCCTGGAACCTCTTCACACTGGCGGGGATTGTGTTGGGTAAAAGCATCCCCGGCCTGGATCAACTGGGCCTGGAGTTCTCGATTGCCGCGACGTTTATCGCGTTGATTACCCCCGTGGTACGCGATGTGCCGACGGTGGTCTGCGTGGCGGTGTCACTGTTGTTTTCGGTGTGGTTGAGCTTTCTGCATTGGGAGTCGGCGGTGGTGGTGTCCGGCGTGCTGGGCATGAGCGCGGGCTTTGTGTGCAAACGACTGGGAGTCGGGCAGCGATGATTTACTTGATGATTGTGGCCATGGGCCTGGTGGTCTTTCTCAACCGTTACCTGTTTATCGAACCGCGCCTGCCGGTGCGGCTCAACCGTGGCGCGCGGGAGTTCCTCGGGTTTGCGGTGCCGGGCATGCTCACGGCGATTTGCGGGCCGATCATTTTTCTCGCCGACCACCAGCTCAACCTGAGCCCGGCCAATCCGTACTTGCTGGCCGGCATCTGTGCGGTGGGGTTGATGTTCTGGACGCGCAATGTGCTGATCACCGTGCTGTTGAGCATGGGCCTGTTTTATCTGTTCCGCTGGTGGCTGTAACGACAGGCCAAAAAAAGCCCGCGGGAGGGCGGGCAGAAGGGAGACTTCTAAAAAATGAGCCTGCCGACTATAGGCGGCGCGGGCTCCCTTCACAGTGAAACTAAATTCATGCGCCCTATAGCAAAGCGGCCCCGATTGGGGCCGCCGTTGCATCAGCCCTTGGCGTTGAGCTTGCGCAGCTCTTCGTAGGTGGCGGACTGGACGAACCAGAAGCCGGAGATGATGCACCAGGTCAACGTGCCGCCAATCAGAACCGCCAGGCCCGACAGAAAACTCGCGCTGAACATCGATACCAGGCCAATCAGCCAGACGAAGGCCAGGGCGATGTAGAGCACGGAGTTGTTTACGCTGATGACGAAATCTTTCATGACGCTTCCTTGTAGAGAATATCCCATTGAGCTCCTCAGTGAGATCAACGGTGGCATCATAAAGCCATGATCCCGCATGCGCTACCCGCTAAACCACCCTGGCAGGCGCCGGCTAATGATAGAGTCGCGTTTTTTCCATGGAGGCGATGAGATGCGCAAGGTTGTATTGGGCACATTGGTACTGGTTGCACTGGCCGGCTGCGCGGGCTCGAAGATGAAGGACGCGCGCGCAGGTAACCCCTACAAGGCCATGGCGTCGGACAAGGCCACCCTGGTGGTTGCCGAGTGCATCCAGTTCGGCTGGCAGGACGAAAGCGTGTTTGGCGTGGACGCGGGTGGCTTCAAGGAGCCTACCGGGGCCGGTGGTTTTACCGTCTACACCACCGGCGGCGACTACTTTGTCGATGTGCTGAGCGCCGGCGCCGGCTCGACCGTCAAGTACTACGCCGCCGAAGACAACATGCCCGCCAAGCGGCGTTTGGCTGCCCTCGCGACGTGCCTGTAATCCATTGCCTTAGCACTTTTAGGAAATCCCCGGCGGGACAGCCGCCGGACATTCGCTTATGATTCACCCGCTCGCCCGACATGATGGCTCTTTACCAGTACACGGACGTCGAGGCCTAAACGTCGGGCGAGCACCTCCTCTTTTTCCTAGCGCGGCATAAAACCCAAGTGCCAGCGCCGCGGAATCTTCAGTGATACCAGCCCCAGCACCGCCGCCAACCCACCGCTGACCAGCAGCGCATTCAAGCCCATCTGCTGCTCCAGCAGCGCGCCGATCACCGCGCCCACGAACATCCCCGCCCAGGGAATCAATTGCACCCGCCAGCCATTGCGGCGTTCGCCCAGCAGCCAACGTCCCAGGCCGCGACCAAACCGCGAAAGCGCGCCGGTGACGTAGGTGAGGCCCACCGGCAAACCATTCACCTCTTCCACCGCCGCATTGAGCATGCCCATCGCGATGATCGCCGCCAGCAGCGCGGGCAACGCATCCGTCACCGGCAGCAAGGCGCCGCCGCACAGCAAGGCCGCAATACACAACAGCAGCGGCAGGGCATGGCGCCGGCACAGGCGGCTGACTACAACTCCCAAGGCATTGCCCACCACGAAGGTGGCCACCAGCAACAGCAGCCGTCCGGTCAGGCCCAGGTCACCGGCACTGATCGCCACCGCCAGGCGCGTGGTGTTGCCGCTCATGAACGAGACAAAATCGCCGCTGGCCATAAAGCCGATGGCATCGGTCATGCCCGCCAGCACCGACAGGCTGGCCACCAGCAGCATGCCGACGCGGCCACGCCAACGCTGTTGGTGGGCAAGCGCGGCGTTGGCGAGAGGCTTGCGGGGCGAAGGCAGCATGGACCGGGTTCCTCGGTGAGATTATCCGGCCACTACCGTAGGACGCTTTGCGGGCGCGCGCAATGACCTCAGACACACTCCAGGCGCCAGCCCTCGGGTTGCCAGAGCAAACGATGGGTTGGACGGATCGCCTGCACAAACGCGGGGTCATGGGATACCACCAGCATCGCGCCGGTAAAACCCTGCAACGCCTGTTCAAACGCACACACCGATTCCAGGTCCAGGTGATTGGTGGGTTCATCGAGCAACAGCAGTTGCGCCGGTGATTGGCGCCACAGGGCAATCGCCATCGCGGCTTTCAAGCGTTCGCCACCGCTGAGCTTGCCGGTCGGCTGGGTCGCCCGTGTCGCATCCAGCTGCAACAAGGCCAGGCGCGTGCGTACTTCGGCTGCGGTCAGCGGCGTGTCGAGCTGGTCGACGATGGAGCGGTGGTTGTCCAGCAGCGTCAGGTGCTGGTCGATATACGCAGTGGGCACCGCCACCGAGCACTCACCGCTTACGCGCGGAGATTGGCCAGCAAGCAACTTGAGCAAGGTGGATTTGCCGCAGCCGTTGGGGCCCTGTACGACGACGCGCACCGGGCCTGCCAGGTGCAGCGTGAGCGGCGGGTGTTCCAGCCAGGGTAACCGCACATCCACCAGGCTGAGCACGTGCCTGCCATTGGGCACGACGCACGCTGGCAGGGCGAGCAGGGTCGGCGTCTCATCCGCGACGCGCGCGTAGGCCTGGCGCACGTTGTCATCCAATTGATGTTTGTGGGCGTGATGCTCACTGCGCACGCTGCTGACAATTTGCGCGGCGGCGCCTTTCCAGCGCGCCTTGGTGAACCGATCCACATTGGCGGTTTCTGCGTGTTTGCGCGAGCGTGCGGCAGCGCGTTGCAGGCTGTCGTGGTCCTGTTGCAGGCGCCGGCGCTCGCGGCTGCGCTCCAGGCGTGCGTGTTCCAGGGCGGCGACGGCGGCGTGCTGTTCGGTGTCACGCTGCTGGCGATAGGCTGCGTAGTTGCCGCCGTACACCCGCACACCCAGTGGAGACAGTTCGACAATCCGCGCCAGCGTGTTGAGCAGTTGCCGATCATGGCTGACCACCACCAGGCCGCCGCGCCAGGCTTTCAATACCTGTAGCAGCCACGCGCGGCCAGCGCTGTCGAGATGGTTGGTGGGCTCATCGAGTACCAATAGTTGCGGCGCGGCCAGCAGCGCACCAATCACCGCGACTCGTGCTAACTGGCCGCCGCTGAGGTGTTCGGCCGGCGTATGAAAATGCAGATCTGCCAGGCCGGCCAAATCCAGGGCACAGCGCAAGCGTTTGGCGAGGTCCCAGCGATCGTTGATCAGTGCCAGGTCGTCTACCTGTGCAACCCCCGTCGCCATTCGCTCCAAGGCAGCGAGCACTGGTGTGCTGCCGGTGATATCGGCGACGCTTTCGCTGCCCGCAACCACGATGCGCTGGGGCACATAGGCCACGCTGACCGTGCGAACGAGCGAGCCGGAGGAGGGCAATAACTGCCCGGCAATCAGTTGCGCGAGGATACTTTTGCCCTGCCCATTGCGCCCCACAATGCCGGTGGGCGTGTGGTCGATGGACAGGTCCAAGTCATCCAGCAAGGTGTCGCCATTGGCGAACTGAAAGCACAAGTGTTGCAGGGAAACCAGGACGGGCAGCCGGTTGACGTCGGTCATCAGCACCTCCAAAAAAATGTCGAACAGGCCAACAAGCGCGCCAGGCGGCTCGTTGCAGATACATTTTGGAAGGCTTAGTGGTTCACGTCGGCGGTCGTCCTGATTGTCGCAAGGGAGGCAGAGCCTAACTCGCCTTGGCTTTCTGGGGCAAGTCGACGGCCAGTTGTTCCAGGAACATCGCCAGGGCAACTTCCTCGGCTTTCAGGCCTTTGCGCACCCTCGGCTTAGGCAGCCGAGACAGCTCGCCCAGGCTGAAATGCTCCAGCACCGCCGGGTGGATATAGCATTTGCGGCACACCGCCGGGGTGTTGCCCAGCTGCTTGGCCACGTCCTTGACCATCGCCACCACATGGCGTTTGGCGTCGGATTCGGGCTGCCACTGCAACTCGCGCAGCACGGCCAGCGCCATGGCGGTGCCGGCCCAGGTGCGGTAATCCTTGGCGGTGAAGTCGGCGCCGGTGAGGTCGTGCAGGTACGCGTTGACGTCATGGGAGCTGACGGTATGGCGCTCGCCATCGGTGTCCAGGTACTGGAACAGGTTCTGCCCCGGCAGTTCCAGGCAGCGCTTGACCACCGTGGCCAGGCGTCGGTCCTTGACGCTGATCTGGTGCTCCACACCGCTCTTGCCACGAAACTGAAACTGGATCTCGCTGCCCTTGATGTCCACATGGCGGTTGCGCAGCGTGGTCAGGCCGTAGGATTTGTTGTCGCGGGCGTATTGGGTATTGCCGACGCGAATCAGCGTGGCGTCCAGCAGCATCACCACCGTGGCCAAGACCTTTTCGCGGGTGAAGCCAGGCTCGGCGAGTTGCGCTTCCAGTTGCTTGCGCAACTTGGGCAGGGCGTTGCCGAACTCCTGCAGGCGTGAATATTTATCCGTGTCGCGCACTTCGCGCCAACGCGCGTGGTAGCGGTATTGCTTGCGCCCACGGGCGTCGCGGCCGGTGGCTTGCAGATGGCCGCGCGGGTCGGCGCAGATCCACACGTCGGTGTAGGCCGGGGGGACGGCGAGGGCGTTGAGGCGCTTGACCTCGTCGGCATCGGTAATGCGCTCCCCCTTTTTGTCGAAATACTGGAATTTGCCGCGCAGTTTTTTGCGGCGAATGCCGGGCTGGGTGTCGTCAACGTAATGCAGGTCGGCGGGCAACGCGGGATCGGACATGGCGCGGGTTCCTTGGCAACAAATCAGGCCGGTATGCCTGATTGACCGCAGCCATGCGCGGTCGTGCCAAAAGCTTTGCTAGGCCAATACCGCAACCGCCTTGATCTGCGCCCACAGCCGCTGGCCGGGGTGCAGATGCAACTGGTCGCGGGAAAACCGCGTGATCCGCGCCAGCAGCGGCGTGCCATCGGCGTCCAGGCGCACCAGCACGTGGGCGCTGTTGTCCGCTGAGACTTCCTGGCTAACCGTCACCGGCAGGCGGTTGAGGATGCTGCTGTGTTCCTCGGCCTGCAGGCTGAGGCTCACATCCCGCGCCTGGACCTTGACCCGCAAGGGCTTGCCAACCGCCATCGGCGCATGCGCCACGCGCAGGTGCTGGGCGCTGCCGGGCAGTTGCAGGGTGAGCAATTGGTAGTGAGCGTCATAGGCGCTGACGTTGCCGTTGACCACCACACCGGCGTCATCCCCCAGCGCCATAGGCAGGTCGAGGCGCGCCAGGGTTTCGCCGATGGGGCCGCTGGCCAGGGCCTTGCCGTCGCTGAGCAACACGATGTGATCGGCCAGGCGTGCGACTTCGTCCTGGGCGTGGCTGACATACAGCACCGGAATATCCAGCTCGTCGTGCAGGCGTTCGAGGTACGGCAGGATTTCGCCTTTGCGCTGGCTGTCGAGGGCGGCCAGCGGTTCATCCATCAGCAGCAGGCGTGGGCTGGTGAGCAGGGCGCGGGCGATGCCGATGCGCTGGCGTTCACCGCCGGACAAGTGCTGCGGGTTGCGCTCCAGCAAGTGGCCGATGCCCAGCAGCTCGGTGGCGTGGGCCATGTCGACCCGGCGTTGCGCACGCGGGATGCGCTTGAGGCCGAACTCCAGGTTGGCCCGCACCGACAAATGCGGGAACAGGCTGGCCTCTTGAAACACATACCCCAGCGCACGTTTGTGCGGCGGCACGAACAGCCCGTTGCGGCTGTCTTGCCAGACCTCATCGTTGACCTGGATAAACCCGTCTTCGGCGCGCTCCAGCCCGGCGATGCAGCGCAGGCAGGTGGTCTTGCCCGAGCCGGAATGCCCGTATAGCGCCGTGACGCCGCGCCCCGGCAGGTGCAGGTCGACGTCCAGGGCAAAGCCGGAATATTGAAGTTGCAGGCGCACATCAATCATCGACATCAGCTCCAGCCCATCTTGGTTTTACGGCTGGAGTACAGCGCCAGCAACACAAGGAATGCGAACACCACCATGGAGCCCGCCAGCCAATGGGCCTGGGCGTATTCCATGGCTTCGACGTGGTCGTAGATCTGCACCGAGACCACGCGGGTTTTGTCGGGGATATTGCCGCCGATCATCAGCACCACGCCGAACTCACCGACGGTATGGGCAAAGCCCAGGATGGACGCGGTGATAAACCCCGGGCGGGCCAGCGGCAGGATCACTGTGAAAAAGGTGTCCCACGGATTGGCGCGCAAGGTCGCGGCCACTTCCAGCGGGCGAGTGCCGATGGCGGAGAAGGCGTTTTGCAACGGCTGCACTACAAACGGCATGGAATAGATCACCGAGCCAATGACCAGCCCGGCGAAGCTGAAGGTGAGGGTGCCCAGGCCCAGCCATTGGGTGAACTGGCCGAAGTAGCCGTTGGGGCCCATGGTCAACAGCAGGTAGAAACCGATCACCGTCGGCGGCAACACCAACGGCAAGGCGACGATTGCGCCGATGGGGCCGCGCCACCAGGAGCGGGTGCGCGACAGCCACAGGGCAATCGGAGTGCCGATGACCAGCAGGATCACAGTGGTCAATGACGCCAGCTTGATGGTCAACCAGATCGCGGAAAAATCGGCACTCGATAACGGCATTTACTTGGCCAGCTCGTAACCATAGGACTTGATGACGGCCGCGGCTTTGGGCCCTTTGAGGTACTCGGCCAGTGCCTTGGCAGCGGCGCTGTCCTTGCCCTTGTTAAGGATTACCGCGTCCTGTTTGATCGGGTCGTGCATGGACGCCGGGACGATCCACGCCGAACCGCTGGTGACTTTGCCGTCTTTATAGATCTGCGACAAGGCGACAAAACCCAACTCGGCATTGCCGGTGGACACAAACTGATAGGCCTGGGTGATGTTCTGGCCTTCGACGAGCTTGTCCTTGACCTTGTCGGTCAGGCCTTCCTTGGCCAATACCTGGGTGGCGGCCAGGCCGTACGGTGCGGCTTTCGGGTTGGCGATGGACAGGTGTTTGAATTCGTTGTTTTTCAAGACGTCGCCCTTGGCGTCCACATAACCTTCCTTGGCCGACCACAGCGCCAGGGTGCCCACGGCGTAAGTGAAGCGCGAGCCTTTGACGGTATCGCCTTCGCTTTCGAGTTTTTGTGGCGTGGTGTCGTCGGCGCTCAGGAACACTTCGAACGGCGCGCCGTTTTTGATCTGGGTGTAGAACTGCCCGGTGGCGCCGTAGGCTGCGACCAGCTTGTGGCCGGTGTCTTTTTCGAAGTCGGCGGCAATCGCCTGGATCGGTGCGGTGAAGTTGGCTGCAACGGCCACCTGGACTTCATCGGCATGCGCCGAACCGAAGGCGAGGGCGGCGACCAGCAGGGCCAGGCGTGAGGCGTGAATCTTCATGAAGCAGCTCCTTGGGGTTTGTACGGCTTGTTATAGGGAGAGGGCTAAACCGCTATGTATGGGAATATATAGCGGTTGGCCATTGCCGGTACAGTGCAAAGTTGCTGCTGTTTCTGATCCTAGTTGAGTTTTGCCAGCGCCTGCTCGGCCAGTTCCCGGGTCAGTGCATACGTGGTGGTGTCTTTCCCCAGGCGCAAGGCCTGGCCCGACCACAGGTTGCTGAAGCCCGCTTCATCCTTGGCCTTGAGCGGCATCAACGCACCGCCGGAGGTTGGAAATGCAGGGGCCTGCGGGTTGATCGCGCCCAATTCACGCATCACCCGATTGACGATGCCTCGCGCCGGGCGCCCGGTAAACAGGTTGGTCAGCGCCGTTTCGCTGGCCTGGGCGTGGCGCAGTGCATGGTGGTGGGAAGGCGTTACGTTGGCTTCGGGGGTAAACAGGTACGCGGTACCGATCTGCACGGCCGAGGCACCCAGGGTGAGCGCCGCGACAATGCCGCGTGCATCGCCGATCCCGCCGGCGGCGATCACCGGCACGCTGACGGCGTCGACGATTTGCGGCAACAGCGCAAACAGGCCGATTTGGGTATTGAGGTCGTCGCTGAGGAAAATCCCACGGTGGCCGCCTGCTTCAAGGCCCATGGCGATGATTGCATCGCAGCCGTGTTGTTCCAGCCAGATCGCCTCTTCAACGGTAGTGGCGGACGACAGCACCTTTGCTCCGGTGGCTTTTACTCGGTCCAGCAGGGATTTTTCCGGCAGGCCAAAGTGGAAACTGACGACTTCAGGGCGAAATTCTTCCACCACGCGGCAGGCGCCTTCATTGAACGGCTCGCGGTTGGAAACCGGCGTCGGCGCGTCAAAGTCGGCGCCCAGTTCGCGGTAGTAGGGTTCCAGCAGATCCTTCCAGCGCCGGTCGCGCGTTGCGTCGGGCGCGGGCGGTTGGTGGCAGAAGAAATTAACGTTGATGGGGCGCGTACTGGCCTGGCGAATGGTAGCCAAGGCTTCACGCAGTTGCTCAAGGCTCAGGGCGGCTGCCGGCATTGAACCGAGTGCGCCTGCCTGGTTGGCAGCGATGACCATCGCCGTCGTCGTGGCGCCGGCCATGGGCGCCTGGATGATGGGCACTTCGATGCCCAGCAGGTCAACAATTCGGGTGTCTGGCCAGGTGCTCATGGGATGCGTCTCCAGCGTTAGTAAGGCGTTTCGCTGTTTTAACAGGGCCATTGGCACCCGGCCAGTCTGTTTTATTCACTGGACGAGCGTGATCTTTCGTGGTGTGCCATCAGTCGATGGCGTGGCCCAGCACGGCGTGAATCCGTGCGGCAATATGGGCAGCGTGGGTTTCCAGGGCGAAGTGGCCGGTGTCGAGCATTTCCACCACGGCGTTGGGGTTGTCGCGCTTGTAGGCAGCCGCGCCTGGCGGGATAAAGAATGGGTCGTTCTGACCCCAGATCACCAGGGCCGGCACCTGAGTGGCCTTGAAAAACGCCTGGAATGCCGGGTACAGCGTGAGGTTGTTGCGGTAATCGAGGAACAGGTCCAGCTGGATCTCGTCATTGCCGGGGCGCTGCATCAGCAGCACGTCGAGCATGTAGGCTTCCGGCGCGACCAACTCCGGCTGGCTCACCCCGTGCAGGTACTGATAGCGCGTGCCTTCGAGGCTGATCACCGCGTTGCGAATCACCTCGCGATTAGCCTGGCTCGGCTCGGCCCAATACGCACGAATCGGCGCCCAGGCATCGCCCAAACCTTCCAGGTAAGCGTTGCCGTTTTGCGACACCAGCGCGCTGACCCGCTCCGGATGCGCGACTGCCAGGCGCAGGCCAACCGGTGCACCGTAGTCGAAGACGTACAGCGCGTAACGGCCGAGCCCCAGTGCGTCGACAAAATGCCCGGTGGTAATCGCCAGGTTGTCGAAGCTGTAGACGTAATTGCGCTCGGCCGGCACCTCGGTGAAACCAAAGCCCGGCAGGTCTGGGGCGATGACCCGGAAGCGCGTCGCAAGCAGCGGGATCAGGTCGCGGTACATATGGGACGAGCTGGGGAAGCCATGCATCAGCAACATGACCGGGGCGGCGGGGTCGCCGGCCTCGCGGTAAAACATGCGGATACCATCGACATCGACGTGACGGTAGTGAACAACGGGAGTTTGAGTGGTCATGGTGGGTGCGCCTTTTGTAACTTGATAAAGTTGATATACGGGTTACCTCGTAAAAATCTGCGCTTTAAAATGTAACCTGTCAAATCAATTTATAAGGTTAGTAAATTGCCGTGTGTAACTACCCATCCGTCCAAATAGAGGTTACGATGCCAGCGCTCTCAAGAGGATTGACCATGGCAGCCCCCACACCTCCCGCTGTTCCCCTGGACCCCCACGTCCTGGCCGATGACCCGGTGCTGGATATGCTCAACACGCGCGCCACTATCGACGGCGAGCCCTTCGAGTTCTGGCAAAACGACGCGGATGTCGAGCGCTGGCTGGTGCGCCTGGGGTGGGCCGAGGAGGGCGCGGTACCGGCCTTCGAGCCGGGCGCGTTGCTCGCTGCGGCGCTGGCATTGCGCGAAGTGATCCGCGCTCTGCTGGAACAACGCAAGGCGGGGATACAGGGCGATCCGACGGCGCTCAACGGCTTTTTGCGCAAGGCCGTCAGCCATCCTCAGCTGGTGTGGCCGGCGCCAGGTGAACTGCAGCTGGAGCGTCAGCGCAAAACCCAAACCCCGGAGCAGTTCCTGTCAACGATTGCCGAGGCCGCTGCGGGCCTGTTGGTGGAGGGCGACTTCAACCTGATTCGCACCTGCGAGCATCCCGAATGTGTGCTGTGGTTTTACGATCGCACCAAAGCCCATAAACGCCGCTGGTGCAGCATGGCGCTGTGCGGCAACCGGCATAAGGTTGCGCAATTTCGTAAGCGCAAGTTGCTTTAACCCTGGCTTTCGCGCTCGAGCAATTGGCGCTTGCGCTCCACGCCCCAGCGGTAGCCCGACAGGTCACCGTTGCTGCGTACCACGCGGTGACAGGGGATCGCCACCGCCAGGCTGTTGGCCCCGCAGGCCTGGGCCACCGCGCGAAACGATTTGGGCGCGCCGATGCGCTCGGCGATCTGCGCATAGCTGGCCGTGCTGCCTACCGGAATCTCGCGCAAGGCCTGCCAAACGCGCTCTTGAAATGCCGTGCCGCGCAGGTCCAGCGGCAGGTCCAGGCCCAGGGCCGGCGCCTCGACAAACCCCACCACCTGGGCGACCAACTGTTCAAAGTCCGGGTCGGCACCCACCAGGCTGGCCTTGGGGAATTGATCCTGCAGGTCACGCACCAATTTGTCCGGGTCATCCCCCAGCAGGATCGCGCACACCCCACGGGTACTTTGCGCTACCAGGATCGCGCCCAGCGTACATTGCCCAACGGCGAACAGAATCGCGTTGTTGGTGCCGCCGGCCTTGTAGTCACTGGGTTTCATGCCGAGTAGCTGGTCGGCCGACTCATAAAAGCGGCTGTTGGAATTGAAGCCCGCGTCATACAGCGCATGCGTCACTGTGTGCTGGCGCTTGAGCCCGTCGCGCACCTTGCGTGAGCGATGGGCGCTGGCGTAGCCCTTGGGCGTCAGGCCAGTGACAGCCTTGAACACGCGGTGAAAATGGAAGGGGCTCAGGCCCGCCTGGGCTGCCAGTGTGCCCAGGCTGGGCGGGGTGTCGGCCTGCTGGATCTGTCGGCACGCCTCGGCCACCAATCGCCCATGGTGTTCGGCGACTTGGGTCTGGTCGCCGGCCGCGCGTTTGCTGGGGCGATAGCCTGCCGCCTCGGCCTGCGCCGGCGTGTCGAAGAATTCAATATTGTGCGGGCGCGGCAAGCGCGAGGCGCTGCTGGGGCGGCAATACACGCCGGTGGTCTTCACGCCATAAACGAACAGCGCGTCAGCCTTGGGGTCGCGGGCGAGAATGGCAGCCCAGCGCGGGTCTTGTTCGGTGGTCATGGTCGGCACTCTTGGCAGGTCCAGGCCAGATTAGCGCGGGGAGGGCGGCCAGGCACTCCGAAGCTTGCGGTCAAATCAGCCGGCGGTGCGCAAGGTGAGGTTGATACGCTGCGCGCCCATGACGGGGTGCACGCCTTCCTTGATCGGCATCACCCCATGAAAACGCAGGCGATCAACTCCGCCCCAGACCACGACATCACCATGGAACAGCGAAACCTTTTGCGTTTTGCCACTGCGTTCATGGCCGCCAAACAGGAAAATCGCCGGCAGCCCGAGGGAGATCGACACCACCGGTTCACTGTAGCGGCGTTCATTTTTGTCCTGATGCAGGGACATTTTGGCACCTGGCACGTAGCGATTGATCAGGCAAGCGTCGGGCGCGAAGTGCATGAACCCAGCTTCTGCCGCCGCCTCCACGGCCAATTGGTGCAAGGCGTCTGGCATGGCGGGCCAGGGCTGCCGGCTACGCGGGTCGACTGGCGAGTAGCGGTAGCCGGTTGAGTCGGTGGTCCAGCCGAGGTCACCACAACTGCTCAAGGCCGCCGACATGGTGAAGCCGCCGGGGGTGACCATCTGCCGAAATGGCGATTGAGCCAGGACACGGCGCAGCTCGGGCAGAAGGCGCTCAATCCAGGGTAGGGCGTAGCCCCTTAGTACGTAGGACTGTTCGCCAATTTGCTCGCGCCCGGCAGGTTGTTGCAGGGCGTCATCGGCGAACAGGTCGGCGGTGGGGCCGGGCATGGGCTTACAGCGCCTTGCTCACGTTGATGTCAGTGATTTCATCACTGGCATCGTGGAGTTTGGCCAGGGCTTGCTTGGCTTCTTCCACGCTGTTGGTCTGCAACTGGGCGAACTCAAAGCGGCGTTCGCCGTTGAGCTTGTACTTGATTACGTATTTGGTGGTGGCGGTCACGGTTATTTCCTGTGAAAAGTTCGGGTCAGCTCAGCTTGGAGCTGGTGCGACGCACGATGCGAATCTTGTGGGACAACGCAGGCTTTTTGGTCACGCTGATGGCGCGGCGGGTGACGACGTCCAGGGTGATGTTCCAGAACCCGGTACTCGGCGCGGTGATCTTGGCCGGGAACGTGTCGAAAGCGCCGCCGTGGTAAGTGTGGCGGCCGCCATTTTTGAAACTGCGAAAATTCGCATCGCTCATCAGACGAATATTACAAGTCTGCGAGCATTCGATGACGACAATGTCTCCCTCGTTGAGGTGCTCGCGCTGGTGGATGAATTTCATGAGGGTGTCTCCAGAAGGGCTTTTTCTGAAAAATCAGAACGATACGTAGGTTAAGATGGAGTTTATCAGCCCCAGCGCGTTTATTATCGGCCCGTGTTCAACAGCGTCGACAATTTAAAACAGTTATTTACCGATTTATCAGGGATAAATCCTACGTGGGCGGGAGAAAATTACCATCCCCGCTGTCGTAGGGTCTTTATCGGAGGTTTTGTATGAAGTGGAGTGTGTTGGTTCTGGCCTTGGCGATAGGTGGGTGTGCTTCGGTTGCAGATATCAAGCAGACGCCGCCGACCCTGGCGGTCATTTCCGGGAAAAAACCGCAGGAATATGCGGCCTGCGTCGTGCGCAAATTATCCGCGACCCGTCGGCCGCCGCAGATCGAACCGCATAAGGAAGGCTTCCAGGTAATCGTGCCGCAGAAGTTCTCCGCTGACCCGTCGGCGATTTTCGAGATTGAAGAACGCTCCAGCGGTAGCAGCATCAAGCTTTACGAGAGCATGTCCAACGTACCGATCCGTCCGGGTGATGTGAAAAAAGCCGGGGAAGAATGCATTTCCGGCTGATGCCGTTGCGGAAAACCATCTATGAAACGTGAGCACGTCAAAGCCCGGCATGCCGAGGGGCAAATCTCGGCCACCCATGTCATCCAGAACCCTGCCGACCTTGGCGAGTGGATCGTTTTCTTCAAGAAGAGCGGCGGGCGCAGTTACTTCCTGGTGGACGCTCAGGATGAAGTCGAATCCTTTGCCAGCCTGGATGAGCTGACCAACATCCTGCGGGAGCTGGGCATCAAGTTTGCCGAGATCCATCTGTAACCCCTTGGGGTTACTTGCAGACCACCACCACACTGCGACTTTTGTAGTTGCCCACGTCCTGGCCCAGGGTCTTGTCGCTTTCTTTGAGCGATGGCGTGCCTTCGGTGCCGACAATGCGGTAGCCGGTGCCGGCGCAGGACGCATCAGCTTTTTCGTAGCAGCTGGCCCAGGAGTTGGCCTCGCCCGAACAATCGATAGTCAGGCCTTGCTCACCGTTTTTCAGGTAGACGTCGGAGGTGGTGGTGCAGCCGGCCATCGCCAGTACCGCAATCAGTGCCAGAATCTTGTTCATGTGAGTTCGTCGTCAAGGGTGTTGGAGGGGAGCGCTGACACTGTCGTGGGGCGTTTGCGGAAGATTATAGCGATATGCCATCCGGGTACAGACAAACACAAAAAAGCCCCATTCAAGGGGCTTTTTGCGTCGCGCAGCCAGGTTTACTTGGTCTTCGGGCGCTTGCTCGATGCGTGGCCTGCTTCATCCACAAACACTTCAGCTACCGCAGTAGCCTGTTGTTCGGTCGCGAATGCCCCGGCAACGCTGTCTCCGTGGAAGTTGATCAAGTGCCAACCGTCCGCTCGTTTTGTGATCAGGTAGCCGTTCACGCCTTTTGGTTCTGACATCTATTAACAATCTCGTGGTCTGGTTCAAGGGGCTAATGATAGCCCCAAATGCCGAATGGCCGCGCAAGTTATTCCCGGTCAGTGTTTCAGGCCCCAAAGCATGCTAAAACAGTCGAAACCCTGCGCAATATCGTCGGGTGAGGTATTTGTTGCCAGGGTATTGGAAGCGCTCTTCGTAAGATCAGCGGAACTTACGCCGACATTTTTTCTCTATGATGACATCGCAACGCCAGCAGGACCCATTGTAAGGTGACTGCGGCCTGATTAGACTGCGCCGAATTCCGTACGCACAGCCCTCTGTAAGGACCCATATGATCAAGAAATGCTTGTTCCCAGCAGCCGGTTACGGCACTCGCTTCTTGCCAGCGACCAAGGCCATGCCCAAAGAGATGCTGCCGGTGGTGAACAAGCCACTGATTCAGTACGGCGTCGAAGAGGCACTGGATGCCGGCCTGAACGAAATCTCCATCGTGACCGGCCGTGGTAAGCGCGCGCTGGAAGATCACTTTGACATCAGCTATGAGCTGGAAAACCAGATCAAGGGCACCGACAAGGAAAAATACCTGGTTGGTATCCGCAAGCTGCTGGACGAGTGCTCGTTCTCCTACACCCGTCAGACCCAGATGAAAGGCCTCGGCCACGCCATCCTCACCGGCCGCCCGTTGATCGGCGACGAGCCGTTCGCCGTGGTACTGGCGGATGACCTGTGTGTGAACCTCGAAGGCGACGGCGTGCTGACCCAGATGGTCAAGCTGTACCAGAAATACCGCTGCACCATCGTTGCCGTGATGGAAGTGAACCCGGAAGAAACCAACAAGTACGGCGTGATCGCCGGCGACGACATTGGCGATGGCCTGATCCGTGTTCGCGACATGGTTGAAAAACCGGCACCGGAAGATGCTCCGTCGAACCTGGCGATCATCGGCCGTTACATCCTCACGCCGGACATCTTCAAGCTGATCGAAGAAACCGAGCCTGGCAAGGGCGGCGAAATCCAGATCACCGACGCTCTGCTCAAGCAAGCCAAAGACGGTTGCGTAATTGCCTACAAGTTCAAGGGCCAGCGTTTCGACTGCGGCGGCGCTGAAGGCTACATCGAAGCTACCAACTTCTGCTACGAGCACTTCTACAAGACTGGCAAGGCTTACTGATTCACAGTAGCCGACCTGTTTTGAGAGAAAGCCACCTTCGGGTGGCTTTTTCGTTTTTCAGCCCCATGTAAGTCGGTATGCTGATGTTCTGCCGAGGAGAGTGAAATGGCCTACGATTTTGACCTGTATGTAATTGGCGCCGGTTCCGGCGGTGTTCGTGCTGCGCGCTTTGCCGCGGGCTTTGGTGCCAAGGTGGCCGTGGCGGAAAGCCGTTACCTGGGCGGCACCTGCGTCAACGTGGGTTGCGTGCCGAAAAAACTGTTGGTGTACGGCGCGCATTTTGCCGAAGACTTTGAGCAAGCCAGCGGGTTTGGCTGGTCTCTGGGCGAGGCGAACTTTGATTGGGCGACCCTGATCGCCAACAAGGATCGCGAGATCAATCGCCTTAACGGCATTTACCGCAACCTGCTGGTGAACAGCGGCGTGACCCTGCATGAAGGGCATGCGCGACTGGTCGATCCGCACCAGGTGGAAATCAATGGCGAGCGTTTCACCGCCAGGCACATCCTGATCGCAACCGGTGGCTGGCCGCAGATCCCGGAGATTCCAGGGCGTGAGCACGCCATTGGCTCCAATGAGGCGTTTTTCCTTAAAGAACTGCCCAAGCGCGTGCTGGTGGTAGGTGGCGGTTACATCGCCGTCGAGTTCGCCGGGATTTTCCACGGCTTGGGTGCGCAAACCACGTTGCTGTACCGCGGTGACCTGTTCCTGCGCGGCTTTGATGGCGCGGTGCGCACGCACCTGAAGGAAGAGCTGACCAAGCGCGGCCTGGACCTGCAATTCAACGCTGATATCGAGCGTATCGACAAGCAGGCCGATGGCAGCCTCAAGGCTACCTTGAAAGACGGTCGGGTGCTGGAAGCCGATTGTGTGTTCTACGCCACTGGTCGCCGGCCGATGCTGGACAACCTGGGGCTGGAAAATACCGGCGTCAAACTCGACAAGCGTGGCTTCGTCGAAGTGGACGACTTGTACCAGACGGCTGAATCCTCGATCCTGGCCATTGGTGATGTAATCGGCCGCGTGCAACTGACCCCGGTGGCCCTCGCTGAAGGCATGGCTGTGGCGCGTCGGCTGTTCAAGGCTGAGCAATATCGCTCGGTGGACTATGCGATGATTCCGACGGCGGTGTTCAGCCTGCCGAATATTGGCACTGTCGGCCTTACCGAAGAAGAGGCCAAAGAGAAGGGCCATAAGGTCCAGATCTTCGAAAGTCGTTTCCGTCCGATGAAGCTGACCCTGACCGACTGCCAGGAAAAAACCTTGATGAAACTGGTGGTCGACGCCGACACCGACAAGGTGCTGGGTTGCCACATGGTCGGTCCGGACGCAGGTGAGATCGTGCAAGGGCTGGCGATCGCGCTCAAGGCGGGCGCGACCAAGCAGCACTTCGACGAAACCATCGGCGTGCACCCGACGGCAGCGGAAGAGTTCGTCACCATGCGTACGCCTGTGGCCGGCTGATCAAACCTGTGGTGTTGCTTCTGGCGCCGCTGCAACGGCGGCCGCCAGGCGCAATGCCTCGATCGTCGCCTGGGCCTTTATCAGGTCCAGCTCCAGGGCTTTGTGTGTGTGTTGTTGTTCATTCAGTGCGTCCTGGCGTGTCTGGCTTTCCAGTGCGGCCACCCGCAGGCGTTCTTGCAGCAGCGTGCGCTCGTTGTCGATCAGGCTCATCTGCTCGTTCAGCTTGAGCTGCTGGGCCTGATCCTTGCGGGCTTGCTCCTGCTGGGCAGCCAGCTCCTTCGCCGTTACCCGGTGTTCAATCAATAGCCGCTCATTGTCACGGTGCAGTTGGGTGATTTCATCCTGGCGCACCATGGCGCTCTGCTGGGCTTGGCGCAGTTCAGCCTGCAGCTGTTGCAGCTGGCCTTCATGCCGGCGCTGTTCCTGCTTGCGCTGCTCCTTGATTGCGTTGCGGTAATGCTCAAGCGCATCACGGGCGTGCAGGTGCTTTTCCTCCAATGAACGAATCTGTTCGTCCTTGTCGTTAATGCGTAGCTCGTAATCGCTGCACGCCTGGCTGAGCCCGGCGTTACGGGTTTGCTCGGTCTGCAGGCTGGTGCTGGCGGTTTGCAGGGCGGCGCTTTCTTCCGCTAGAGCAGCGGCCTGGATGTCGCACTGTTGCTGGAGATGGCGCTGGGTCTCTTCAAGCGTTTCCAGTTGGGCGAGCAGGGCGGTTTTTTGCTGTTCGAACTGCGCTTGAGCCAGGTCTATAGGCTCTTGCGCCTTCTCTTTCAAGCGTTGTGCCAGGCGCGCCACCAACTCGCCAAGCTCGTCATCGATAGGGGCTTCGGTGATGGTCAGGCGGGTTTCGCTCTCGTCCAACTCTTTCAAATAGCGATGAATGGTGGTTTTCGAGCCGGTATTGCCCATTTCTATGCGTACTGCATCGATGCTGGGGTTCTGGCCGCGGGCCAGGATCGCCAAGCGTGCCGTTTGAACTACTGCTTTGTTGATGCCACCGCGAGCCATGGGGTCTCCGTCGATTTAGTACTGTGGTATGTATTATGTATATACGTACTATAGCATGGATAAAAACTCGTTTAAATTCATCATTTAACAGATGGGATATTGGCGTATTATCCCGTGTCATTAGGGGTTTGAAACCCGCAGCACCCCATGGCAGTACGAAAAGGCCTTTCATGAGCGATCTGGATCGATACCTCAACGCCGCGACACGCGACAACACGCGCCGCAGCTATCGCGCGGCCATCGAGCATTTCGAAGTGAGTTGGGGTGGGTTCCTGCCCGCAACCAGCGACAGCGTCGCGCGTTACCTGGTGGCCCACGCCGGGGTGCTGGCGGTAAACACCCTGAAGCTGCGGCTCTCGGCCTTGGCGCAGTGGCACACCAGTCAGGGGTTTCCCGACCCGACCAAGGCGCCCGTGGTGCGTAAGGTGCTCAAGGGCATCCGCGCTGTGCATCCTGCGCAGGAGAAGCAAGCCGAGCCTTTGCAGCTCAAGCATCTGGAGCAAGTCGTTGCTTCTCTGGAAGTAGAAGCAAAAGAGGCGGCGCTCGCGCAAGACCAGCCTCGGCTGCTGCGTGCCAAGCGCGACAGCGCGTTGATCCTGTTGGGTTTCTGGCGCGGGTTTCGCAGCGATGAGCTGTGTCGCCTCGATATCGAGCATGTGCAGGCCACGCCGGGTGCCGGGATCAGCCTCTACTTGCCGCGCAGCAAAAGTGACCGCGACAACCTCGGCAAGACCTACCAGACCCCCGCGCTGCTGCGCCTGTGCCCGGTGCAGGCCTACAGCGAATGGCTCAGCGCCTCGGCGCTGGTGCGCGGCCCGGTGTTTCGCGGTATCGATCGCTGGGGCAACCTGGGGGAGGAGGGCTTGCACCCCAACAGTGTCATCCCGCTGCTGCGCCAGGCATTGGAGCGCGCCGGCATCCCCGCCGAGCAATACACCAGCCACTCGCTACGCCGGGGCTTTGCCACGTGGGCCCATCGCAGTGGTTGGGACTTGAAGTCGCTGATGAGTTACGTCGGCTGGAGCGACATGAAATCGGCCATGCGCTATGTTGAAGCGACGCCCTTTATTGGCATGACCCTGGCGACTCAACCGCTGCTTTGAGATTTCTTCTATTAATACAGTCACCTGATAGGGAAAACCAATCGTCAGCATCAGGTTTGCCAATGAGCCATGCTCGGAAAGAGTGGGTAGGATTCACCCCATCAACTTCTTAACCCCTGACGGAGAGTCAACGATGCCTATCATCAACAGCCAAGTAAAACCGTTCAAAGCTACCGCCTTCAAAAACGGCAACTTCGTAGATGTGTCGGAAGCTGACCTGAAAGGTAAGTGGTCGGTATTCTTCTTCTACCCAGCCGACTTCACTTTCGTTTGCCCAACCGAGCTGGAAGACCTGGCTGACAATCACGCCGAATTCCAGAAACTGGGGGTCGAAATCTACAGCGTTTCCACCGACACCCACTTTGCCCACGCTGCCTGGCACAACACTTCGCCAGCCATTGGCAAAATCCAGTACACCATGATCGGCGACCCGACCCTGACCATCTCCCGCAACTTCGACGTACTGATCGAAGAAGCTGGCCTGGCAGACCGCGGCACTTTCGTGATCAACCCGGAAGGTCAGATCAAGATCGTTGAGCTGAACGACGGCGGTGTTGGCCGTGACGCTTCCGAGCTGCTGCGCAAAATCAAGGCTGCCCAGTACGTTGCTGCCCACCCGGGTGAAGTGTGCCCAGCCAAGTGGAAAGAAGGCGAGGCCACTCTGGCTCCGTCCCTGGACCTGGTCGGCAAGATCTAAGTCTGTGGAACACCTCAGGGCGGTCACTGCCGCACCTTAAGTAAGCTGCACCGCCCTCAAAAACGCCCGGGCGAGATTCGCTCGGGCGTTTTTTTATACCCGGAATTAAA
The DNA here is from genome assembly GCF_979253585.1 of Pseudomonas sp. AC463. Taxonomy (NCBI): domain Bacteria; kingdom Pseudomonadati; phylum Pseudomonadota; class Gammaproteobacteria; order Pseudomonadales; family Pseudomonadaceae; genus Pseudomonas; species Pseudomonas sp. AC463. The sequence goes on from NZ_CEEDDZ010000001.1 coordinate 130,363, forward strand.
GGAAATCGCCCGTATGTTGGACGCCAATCTTAAAGCTCAGTTGAAGTCATACCTGGAGCGGGTCACCCAGCCGATCGAGATCGTTGCCTCCCTCGACGACGGCGCGAAATCCCAGGAAATGCTCGCCCTTTTGCAGGACGTAACCAGCCTCACCACGCTGATTACCCTGAAAACCGATGGCGATGATGCGCGCAAGCCATCGTTCTCCATCAACCGCCCGGGTGCCGATATCAGCCTGCGTTTCGCCGGCATCCCTATGGGCCATGAATTCACTTCGCTGGTGCTGGCCCTGCTGCAAGTCGGTGGCCACCCGTCGAAGGCCAGTGTCGAAGTGATTGAGCAGATCCGTGCCCTGAAAGGCGAGTTCAGCTTCGAGACCTACTTCTCGCTGTCCTGCCAGAACTGCCCGGACGTGGTCCAGGCGCTGAACCTGATGGCCGTGCTCAACCCGAACATCCGCCACGTCGCCATCGACGGCGCGCTGTTCCAGGCGGAAGTCGATGAACGCCAGATCATGGCCGTGCCAAGCGTGTACCTCAACGGTGTGAACTTCGGCCAGGGCCGCATGGGCCTGGAAGAAATCCTCGCCAAGCTCGACACCAGCGGTATCGAAAAAGCCGCTGAAAAAATCAGCGCCAAAGATGCGTTTGACGTGTTGGTGGTCGGTGGCGGCCCAGCCGGTTCTGCCGCAGCCATCTACGCCGCACGTAAAGGGATCCGCACCGGTGTTGCTGCCGAACGTTTTGGCGGGCAAGTGCTGGACACCATGTCCATCGAGAACTTTATCTCGGTACAGGAAACCGAAGGCCCGAAACTGGCCAGCGCCCTGGAAGCCCACGTGCGTCAGTATGACGTGGACATCATGAACCTGCAGCGCGCCACCAGCCTGATCCCGGCAAAAAATGCCGGCGACTTGCACGAAATCCGCTTTGAGAGCGGTGCGAGCCTCAAGTCCAAGACCGTGATCCTGGCCACCGGCGCCCGCTGGCGTGAAATGGGTGTGCCGGGCGAGCAGGAATACAAGGCCAAGGGCGTGTGCTTCTGCCCGCACTGCGACGGCCCGCTGTTCAAAGGCAAGCGTGTAGCGGTGATCGGCGGCGGTAACTCGGGTGTTGAAGCGGCTATCGACCTGGCCGGTATCGTCAGCCATGTGACCCTGCTTGAATTCGACAACAAGTTGCGCGCCGATGCGGTGTTGCAGCGCAAGCTCTACAGCCTGCCGAACGTGGACGTGATCACCAGCGCGCTGACCAGCGAAGTCAAGGGTGATGGCCAGAAAGTCACCGGCCTGGCGTACAAGGATCGCGACAGCGGTGAGTTCAAGACCATCGACCTGGAAGGTATCTTTGTGCAGATCGGTTTGCTGCCTAACACCGACTGGCTCAAAGGCACCGTGGAGCTGACACCGCGTGGCGAAATCATTGTGGATGCGCGTGGCGAGACTTCACTGCCAGGTGTATTCGCTGCCGGTGACGTCACAACCGTGCCGTACAAGCAGATCGTGATCGCCGTAGGCGAGGGCGCCAAGGCCTCCCTGAGTGCGTTCGACCACCTGATCCGTACTTCCGCCCCAGCGTAAACCCGGCCCCGGAAATGAAAAACCCCATGAGTGATCATGGGGTTTTTTATTGCGTAAGACTTTTACAGCGGCGCTGGCTGAATAATCTCGACCCAATAAGCATCCGGGTCTTTGATAAAGGCCAGGCTCTTCATGCGGCCGTCGCTCAGGCGCTTCTGGAAGTCACAGCCCAGGGCTTCGAAACGCTCGCACGCGGCGACGATATCCGGCACCGAAATGCAGATATGGCCAAAGCCACGCGGGTCGGTGTTGCCGTTGTGGTAGGCGAAGTCAGCGTCGCTTTCGGTGCCGTGGTTGTGGGTCAGTTCCAGGATCCCCGGGATCGACTTCATCCACTGGGTACGCGCGGTGGCGTCGGCCGGGATCTGGGATTTGTCGACCAGGGCGAGGAAATACAGGCTGAATTCGGCTTCCGGGAAGTCACGTTTTTCAACCAGCGAAAACCCCAGGACGCGGGTGTAGAAATCCAGCGACTTGGTGATGTCCTTGACCCGCAGCATGGTGTGGTTGAACACGAAGTTCGAGGTGGCGGTGTCAGGTTGGGCGGTGACGCCCGGGAAGGTGTTCAATTCGTGCAGGCTCATGGGCCCTCCAGAAAAAAATGGGCTTGCGGCAAGCATCCGTAGCCGGGCCATGATACGCAAGGCTTCCCGGCGGCGCCAAATGAAAAAGGTCGGCCAGGCCTTGCGGGAGCGGGTGGCGGGGCTCAAACTTTGTCGCTTGAACCTTGGGCGTTTCCTGCAATGATCGGATTTCGTAAGTCGCTGTTGAGCACCGTATGTTTACTGTTGGGCAGCCCCACTGTGCTGGCGGCCGACCCGGAGATTCATTGGCCCAGTGGCTGGCAGGTGGAGGAGGTGGTGCCCGACGATCAGGCGCCGGTGAAACCCTCGTCGGTGTCGCGCCAACGGGCTATCAAGAACGATGAGAACGGCACCACCTTGATGGTCATGGAGTTGACCGGCACGCCGATTGAGGCAGGGCATAAAGTTAATCTTCAAGGTGTTTTGCTGGAAATGCGTAAATCCATCCAGAAGGATTTTGCCCAAGGCGGTTATCAAAGTGTCTGCACCAAGATGCACCCGGCGACATTGAGTCGCCTTGAAGCGCTGGAAACTACTTGCGTGATAACTGAAAACGGTCGTCACGTGCTTTCACAAACATTGGTCGGTGCTGTTGATACCGATAAGGCCTATGTTTTTTCATACGCAGGCCAGGCCCAAGCATACGAAGCGAGTAAGGATGAAGTCAGTTCGGTGCGCGACAGCCTGAAACTTTAAATCATCCTGTCGAGCGCTTTTGAACAAAATGAAATGTTATTTAAGTTCGGTTCCGAACCGCTGAATAAAAAAAGCCCCGCATACGCGGGGCTGTTTTTAGTACCGGTTGATCACTTGCGCAGCCAGGACTCTACAGTGTCGGAACCGTGCTGTTCCTTCCAGGCTTTGAGGCCGCGGTGGTTGCCACCCTTGGTTTCGATCAGCTCACCGGTATGCGGGTTCTGGTAAACCTTGACCACGCGCGCGCGGCGCTGTTTTGGTGCGGGGGCGGCCGCAGCGCCAGCCTTGCCCAGGCTAGGGTCGAGGATGGCGATGATGTCACGCAGGCTTTTGCCGTAAGTCTTCATCAACCCTTGGAGCTTTTCTTCGAATTCGATTTCTTTCTTCAGGCCGGCGTCATTCTTCAGGGATTCCAGCTGGGCAAGCTGCTCTTGAAGGGCTTTTTCTGCTGCGCGAAATTCGGCGAGTCTGGACAAAATAGGTACTCCAAATAGTGTTGTTGGCTGATATCAACTGCAAACAAAGCTGTAAGCCAAGAGCGTTAAGGCAACTCAGAAAAGACGCCTTCCTGCGAGTTCTGCACAGGCAGGAAAAAATTGTAGTAGTTAATCGGCTACGAGTAAATCACGTCTTTTGTTTCACTTACATTATTTCAACACGTCTAGTCCATGGCTATTCAATGGCCGGCCAGGGATTTAATGAATTCATCCCCGGGCAATGGCCGGCCAAACAGGTAGCCTTGTAGGAAATCAACACCCCGGGCCGCCAGATATTCGCACTGCTGCGCTGTTTCTACCCCTTCTGCGACGACGCCCAGGTCGAGCTTGCCCGACAAGTCTATGATGCTGTCCAGAATATGCCCGGAGAGTGCATCTGCACCAATCATGGCGACAAAACTCTGGTCGATCTTCAAGTAGTCCACATTAAAGTTGCGCAAGTAACCCAGGCTGGAATGCCCGGTACCGAAGTCATCAATGGCAATCAGTACGCCCAGTTCATGCAGGGCGTCGAACAGGCGGCGGGTAATGTCGGTGGGCACGATCAGCTCGCGCTCGGTCAACTCCAGCACCAGGGTGACCTGCCCAGGCGCAAAGGCGGCGAGGAACTCACGGCAATCCTCCACCAGGGCCAGGTCCTCGCAGTGGCGGGCGGTGATATTCACCCCGATATGGAAGCCCGGGCACAAACGCGCGGCATGCGGGGCCAGTTGCGCTGCGGTCTGGCGCATCAGGGCACGGGTCATAGGGACGATCAGGCCGCAATCCTCCGCGAGGGGGATAAACAGGTCCGGCCGTACCAGGCCTTCCTTGGGGTGCTGCCAGCGCATCAACACTTCGCAGCCGGCCCATTCACGGGTGTCGCCGCGCACCACCGGTTGAAAGTACGGGATGAATTCATTGGCGCCCAGCGCCCGTTGCAGCTCCTGGGTCGGGGCCGAAACGCGTTTTTGCAGCCAGTGCGCGAGCAAACCGGCCAATACACCAAAGAACAGCACCAGGCTGAATGGCGCGGGGTATCGCGCCTGCATGTAACGCCACACTTCGCCGGCCGGCATGCCAACCTCGACGCTGTACTGATAGCGCGCCGACGCCAGCTGCTGCGGGGCCACGGCAAACACCGGTAGCGCGCTGTTTTGCACCTTGCCATCGGCACCGAGCCAGTTGGGGCCGACCTGCAGCACCAACTGCGCATAACGGCTGATCAAGCGCAGCGCGTTGGTCAGGTGGTAGCCGTCAATGGAGGCAAATGCGGCTTTGTCGCCATCAACCAGGCGGTACACCAGCAGCGCGGTATCCGGCGTCACCGGGTTGCCGTTCATCAACCACAGTTTGCCGTCCACATAGTCTTCGGGGTTTACCCGCGACTCGTAATTGCCGCCGAACAATGAACTGCAATAGATGTTTTTCTGCCACGACAACGTGGTGGCGCGCACAAACGGCCGGCGCGTGACCTGCTCGCGCAACGCCAATTGCGCGCCGTTGTCGCAAGGCTGCCCTGCCAGCGGCAGCAAGGCCTGGGCGGCGAGGGCGGTGTTGTCGAGCATCAGGTCGAATTGACGCACGGCTTCTTCGGCGGTTCGCGCAGTGCTCTGCTCCAGGCTGCGTTCAGCCTGCCAATGCAGGATGACCAGCCCCAGAAAAACCGGTAGCAGGCCGCACAGCACACTGATCGAATGGCGGGTGAGGGGTTTTCGCGGGCCTTTGACGGTGAGGGGCATGGAGGTGAAGGCCTGTTGCGTAAGGGGCTAGGGATGCGCCGATGATAGACGGACCGGCTCAAATAAGCTCGCCAGACCCAGGCCCTGCGCAATCTCGATGAATGCCAGCGTGGCCGGTGAGGCCTGGCGGCGATCAAGCACGGCCAGGCCGATCCGCCGTGGTACGCGCGGCGCCAGTGGCCGTTTCACATAGCGCGGGTCGTGCGCCTGTGGCAACGATGCCTCTGCGACGATGCTCAGCCCGTCCCCGCGGCTGACGGCCTCCAGGGTACTGAGCAACTGGGCGCAGCGGTAACGCACTTTGGGCCGCAACTGTGCGGCGTTGAACAGGCGCGTGACCAGCTCGGAAGAGCCCGCTTCGGTGAGGATAAACGGATCGTCACACAGGTCCCGCAGGGTGAGCGTGTCTCGCAAGGCCAGTGGGTGGTCAGCCGGCAGCAACGCCATCATCTGGTCCTCGAACAACGCAACGGTGTCGAAACGCTCCTGGTCCAGCACCACAAAGCCCACGTCGATGCGCCGCTCATCCAGCCACTGCAGCACATGCCGGTCGGGGCCTTCGTCGACGTGCACCTCGATCCCGGGGTGGGCTGCGCGGAACCGAGCGAGAATGGCGGGCAGCAGGCGAATCGAGGCGGTAGGCCCGAATGAGCCGATGCGCAGGGTGCCGCGTTTCATACCTTGGGCGTCGGCGGCTTCCTGCTGCAAGGTGTTGGCCAGGCCCAGCATGGCACGGGCGCGCCCGAGCAATTGCAGGCCAATATCACTCGGTTCCACCAGGCTCTGATGGCGCCGAAACAATTCCACGCCAAGCTCCTGTTCCAGAGCCTTGATGGCGTGGGACACCGCCGACTGGCTGATGCCCAAGCGGTGGGCCGCGCTGGTAAAGCCCTGCAACTCGGCCACCAGGGAGAAAATTTCCAATTGCGTCAGGGTCATGAGTGATAGCTCATTTTACGATGATCGATCATTAGCCGAAGAATACGCCAATTCTCGCCAACCCTGAGCCATTAACCATGAGCGACCGCCTGACCTACTGCAAACTCGCCGCCGTCACCATGATTTGGGGCGGCACCTTTGTCGCCGGGCGCTTTCTGGCGGATCAGAACCCGCTGCTGATCGCCAGCCTGCGGTTTGTCCTGGCCAGCCTGGCATTGCTGCTGTTCATGGCATTTGCGCGGATTCGCCTGGCACGCCCAACCCCTGGGCAACTGGTGCAACTGGCAGTGCTGGGGTTGTTCGGGATTTTTTTCTACAACCTGTGTTTCTTCTATGGGTTGCAGTACATCAATGCGTCGCGGGCTTCGTTGATTGTGGCGCTGAACCCGGCGGTCATCGGCTTGGCGAGCTGGTTGTTTTACAAGGAGCGCCTGAGCCGTATCAAGCTGATGGGGATTGCGCTGTGCCTGGTGGGCGCTGCGGCGGTGATTGTCAGCCGTAACCCGCAGCTGCTGCAGGCAGGCGCCGATGCCTGGGTCGGCGACTTGCTGATCCTCGGCTGTGTAGCGGGGTGGGGCGTTTACTCGCTGTGCGCCCGCGGGCTCAATCACAGCCTCGGGCCGTTGCAGACGGTCACCTGGTCGGTGCTGCTGGGAACACTGATGCTCACCGTCACCACGCTGGCCACCGGAAACCTTAGCGTAGAAGGCCTGGGCAACCTGCATTGGCCCCAGCTGTTGAGCCTGGCCTACCTGGGCATTCTGGGCTCGGCCCTGGCGTACATCGGCTACTACGATGGCATCCGGCGTATCGGCGCCACGCGGTCCGGCGTGTTTATCGCGCTCAACCCGCTGACCGCCGTGATCTGCGGCGCGCTGCTGCTGGGCGAGCAGATCAGTGTGCCGATGCTGGCGGGCGGGGTGGTTATCCTGCTGGGCATCTACCTGTGCAACAAACCCCTTGCACCGGCCAGGGCAATGGGGATTTGATAAGAGTACGGACAAACACGGTTACGCTGTGTAGAATCGATTTACGCATACAAGAATATGGACTTGCGCTCACGCAAGCCTCGGCCGTCAGAGACTGATGACACCATGAAGCTACTCGGCTCCCCCCTCATCTTTGGTGACTTCCTCGCCCGCAGCGTGCGAGGGCTCTCCTGCGCGCCACCCTGCACCCTCATCCTTGCTTGCAACTAACGGATTGCTACCCACAAGAATGATGAGGTGCCGAAATGGCCGACCAATACGAAAACCCAATGGGCCTGATGGGCTTTGAATTTATCGAATTCGCATCGCCGACTCCGGGAACCCTGGAGCCGATCTTCGAGATCATGGGCTTCACCAAAGTTGCGACCCACCGTTCCAAGAACGTGCACCTGTACCGCCAGGGCGAGATCAACCTGATCCTCAACAACGAGCCCGACAGCCTGGCCTCCTACTTTGCCGCCGAGCACGGCCCGTCGGTGTGCGGCATGGCGTTTCGCGTCAAGGACTCGCAAAAAGCCTACAGCCGCGCGCTGGAACTCGGTGCCCAGCCGATCCATATCGAAACCGGCCCGATGGAACTGAACCTGCCCGCCATCAAGGGCATCGGCGGTGCGCCGCTGTACCTGATCGACCGTTTCGGTGAAGGCAGCTCGCTGTATGACATCGACTTCGTGTACCTCGAAGGCGTGGAGCGCAACCCGGTCGGCGCCGGCCTCAAGGTCATCGACCACCTGACCCACAACGTGTATCGCGGGCGCATGGCCTACTGGGCCAACTTCTACGAGAAGCTGTTCAACTTCCGTGAAGCGCGCTACTTCGATATCAAGGGCGAATACACCGGCCTCACGTCCAAGGCCATGAGCGCCCCGGACGGCATGATTCGCATCCCGCTGAACGAAGAGTCGTCCAAGGGCGCAGGGCAGATCGAAGAATTCCTGATGCAGTTCAACGGCGAGGGCATCCAGCACGTGGCGTTCCTCACCGAGGACCTGGTGAAAACCTGGGACGCGCTGAAAAAAATCGGCATGCGCTTCATGACCGCGCCGCCGGATACCTACTATGAAATGCTCGAAGGCCGCTTGCCGAACCACGGCGAGCCGGTCGACCAGTTGCAGGCACGCGGTATTCTGCTGGACGGTTCCTCGATCGAAGGCGACAAGCGCCTGCTGCTGCAGATCTTCTCGGAAACCCTGATGGGCCCGGTGTTCTTCGAGTTCATCCAGCGCAAGGGCGACGATGGCTTTGGCGAGGGCAACTTCAAGGCGCTGTTCGAATCCATCGAACGCGACCAAGTGCGACGCGGTGTATTGACCGCCGACTGAGTATAAAAAAGCCCTGGCATGCCAGGGCTTTTTATTGCCTGCGATTCAGGCTTTACGCTGGCGCACCAAGTGCTTGAACCCTTCGAATACCAGCACCATCACCGCGATCCAGATCGGAATGTAGGTCAGCCACTCACCCGACTTGATCCCTTCACCCAGCAACAATGCCACCACCAGCAACAGCACCGGCTCGACGTAACTGAGCAGGCCGAACAGGCTGAACGCGAGCAAGCGGCTGGCGATGATATAGCTCACCAGAGCCGAGGCACTGATCAGGCCGAGTATGGGGATCAATGCATACAGTTTCGGGTAGGCATCCATCACCGCAAAACCCTGCTCACCGCTTTGCACAAACCACCAGGCCACCGGCAGCATCAGCGCCATATCCAGCCAGAGCCCGCCCAGGTTGTCGGTCTTGAGGTGTTTGCGCACGATGAAGTACAGCGGGTAACCGATGATCACTACCAGCGTGGCCCACGAAAACCCGCCAGCCTGGTACAACTCGTTGAGCACCCCGAGGCCGGCGAAGAATACTGCGATCTTTTGCAGGTAGGACAACTGCTCGCCCCACACCAGGCGCCCGGTCAGCACCATGGTCAGCGGCAACAGGAAGTAGCCCACCGACACATCGAGGCTGCGCCCGTTCAGCGGCGCCCACATGAACAGCCACAACTGCACGCCCAGCAACGCCGAAGACACCACCACGCCGCCAATCAACCGAGGCTTGGCCGCCAGTACCCGCAATAAATCCCACACCCGCCGCCATTCGCCGCTGACCAGCATGAACACGGTCATGCACGGCACGGTGAGCAACATGCGCCAGCCGAAAATTTCCAGGCCGCTCAAGGGCGTGAGCAGCGATGTGAAGTAATACATCACGGCAAACAACACCGAGGCCGAGACCGATAACACAACACCTTTAGACACGCTGTCCTCTCGCAAACCGAGTTGTACACATAGAAGCGTGCATTATGGTGCCTGCGGCGCGAAACGGCTGCTCTGTTTTGGGGCGTATTGCGGGAAATTTTCGCGCCTGGCTGATTTGCGCGGGTTCGTTTGCCTACGGGCGTGCGATCCGACCCGAGACAAAGTGGCCCACATCATTGAACCCCGGCGTCGACGAATGCCCCGGCGTCACCAACGAATCGATAAACGCCTCATCCTGCGCCGTGATCTTCATGTCCAGCGCGCCGGTATAGGCGTCCCACTGCGCCTCGGTACGCGGGCCCACGATGGCCGAGCTGACGGCCGAGTTGTTGAGCACCCAGGCAATCGCAAATTCGACGATCCCCACGCCACGCCCCTGGGTGTATTGCTGGATCTGCTGGGCGATGCGCAGCGACTCCATGCGCCATTCGGTTTCCAGGATGCGCTTGTCCTGGCGCGCCGCGCGGCTGCCGGCTTCGGGGGTGACATCCGGGGCATATTTGCCGCTGAGCACGCCGCGCGCCAACGGGCTGTAAGGCACTACACCGAGGCCGTAGGCCGCTGCGGCGGTGATCTGCTCGCTCTCGGCCTGGCGGTTGACGATGTTGTACAGCGGCTGGCTGATCACCGGCTTGTCCACGCCCAGTTGCTCGGCCACGCGGATCACCTCGGCGATGCGCCAGCCACGGTAGTTGGACAGGCCCCAGTAGCGGATCTTGCCCTGGCGAATCAGGTCGCCGATGGCCGATACGGTGACTTCCAGCGGGGTGTTGTGGTCTTCGCGGTGCAGGTAATAGATGTCGAGGTAATCGGTGTCCAGTCGCGTCAGGCTGGCCTCCAGCGCATTGAAAATACGCTTGCGGCTCAAGCCACTGCGGTTGGGCAGGCCGTCGGTGGGGCCAATCGCGACTTTGGTCGCCAGCACCCAGTCCTCACGATGGCGGGCAATGGCCTCGCCGACGATTTCTTCGGAGCGCCCGCCGGTGTAGACGTCCGCCGTGTCGATAAAATTGATGCCCTGGTCCCAGGCCTTGTCGATGATGCGCAGCGAGTCTTCGGTGTTGGTCTGTTCGCCAAACATCATGGTGCCCAGGGTCAAGGCGCTGACCTTCAACCCGGACTGGCCCAATGTGCGGTAAATCATGCAAAGCTCCTTGCGGCAGGGAAAGGTGAGCTATGCAATACCAGACTCAAGGGCTCTGGAACAAGCCCTGGGGGTGTTTCTTCATGCAGACAGCAAAGCCTGACAGCGCTCCTGTAAAAATCGATGCAGCACCTTCACGCGTTCCGACACTTGCAGGCGGTGCGGGCACATCAGGTTGAATGGCGTGGGTTCGCCTTGCCATTCAGGCAACAGCGGCACCAGCCGTCCGGCCTTGATATCGCGGGCAATATCAAGGTTGGCCTTGTAGGCGATGCCGTGGCCGGCCAGGGCCCAGCGCCGCACGATTTCACCGTCGTCGCTGAGGTAGTCGCCTGTAACCTCAACCTCCTGCAGCACTGCGCCCTGGCGAAAATACCACGTGCTGTTGGCCCGGCCCCGGCGCATATAGCGCAGCGTACTGTGCCGGGCCAGATCGGCAGGCGCACGCGGTGTCCCGTGGCGGGCCAGGTAGTCCGGGCTGGCGCAGGGAATACGATGGTGACCGGGCACCACCGGCAGCGCCACCAGGCTGGAGTCCTGGGGCACGCCAAACCGCAGGGCGATGTCGACAGTGTCGCGGAACAAATCGGCATTGCTGTCGTTGAGCAATAATTGCAGACGGATATTCGGGTGTTCGCGCTTGAACTCGTCCAACCAGCCCAGTAGCACATTACGCCCAAAATCCGAGGGCGCCGCCAGTTGCAACAAGCCGCTGAGGCTCTGGCCTTGCTGCTTGATCGCTTGTTCGCCTTCGGACAGCGCTTCCAGCGCCACGCGCACGCTATCCAGGTAGCGCCGACCTTCTTCGGTCAAGCGCATGCTGCGGGTCGAGCGCGCCAGCAGGCGCATGCCCAGCCGAGTTTCCAGGCGTTTGAGGGCGATACTCGCCGCCGCCGGTGTCAGGCTTAGGCTGCGGGCCGCCGCCGATAGGCTGCCCGTATCGGCCGTGCGTACGAAGACTTCAAGGTCGAGGATTGAGCTCATTTGTAAAAATCCTTTAAAGATCTTGTCGTTTTACCGGGATTTTTCGCCGATTGCCAAGCTGGGAAGATGAACGCTCACTTTCTGACCCAGGACCTTTCCCATGAACTCTTCCCTCAACGGTAAAACCGTCGTCGTCATTGGCGGCAGCAGCGGTATCGGCGCCGCCGTGGCCAAGGCCGCAGTCGCCCGTGGCGCACAGGTGGTACTGGCCGGGCGACGTTTGACCTCGGGCAGCGAAAACGGCCTGCGCAGCGAACCGGTGGATGTCACCGACGCCGCTTCCGTGCAACGCCTGTTCGAGGCCGTGGGGCGCTTTGACCACCTGGTCTACACCTCCGGCCCATCGGTGCGCGCCAAGCCGCTGGTGGAAACCGATCTGGATGAGGCCCAGGAAAACTTCAATGTAAAACTCTGGGGATCGCTACGGGCGATTCAGCTGGCGCTGCCGTTTCTCGATGAGCACGGCAGCATCAGCCTGACTTCGGGGCAACTGGGGCGCAAATTGGCGCCGGGACAGTTCATCAAGACCGGCATCAACGCCGCCACAGAGGCACTCGGCAAGCAGTTGGCCAAGGAGCTGGCGCCGCGTCGGGTCAATGTGATCAGCCCGGGGGTGATTGATACGCCGGCGTATGCGGGGCTTGCGCAGGAACAGCGGCTGGCGATGTTTGCCAAGGCCGGTGCCGCGTTGCCTGTTGGCCGGGTAGGCCAGGCAGAGGAGGTGGCGGCGGGGTACGTGCTGGCCATGGAAAATGGCTTCATGACCGGCGCCGTTATCGACATCGACGGCGGCGGCCTGCTGTAAACACAGAGCAAAATGTGGGAGGGGGCAAGCCCCCTCCCACATTATTGATCGCGTTAAGCCTTGAGGGTACGCGTCATCCGCAGCGCCAGCACGCTACCGGCGACGATCACGGCTGCCAGCAGGTACAAAGCAATATCCGTAGACCCCGTAGCATCCTTCACAAACCCGACAATATACGGGCTGAGGAACCCCGCCATTTGCCCCATGGAGTTGATCAACGCCAAACCACCCGCCGCCGCACCGGCACTGAGCATGGCAGTCGGCACTGGCCAGAACATCGGCAGGCCGGTGAGGGCGCCCATGGTGGCGATGGTCAGGCCGAGGATGGCGATGGCCGGCGTGGTGGCGAAGTTCACCGCGATCACCAGGCCGATGGCGCCCATTAGCATCGGCACCACCAAGTGCCAGCGGCGCTCTTTGCGCAAGTCTGCCGAGCGGCCCACCAGCAGCATGAACACCGCCGCCAGCAGGTAGGGGATTGCACTGAGCCAGCCAATCACCAGGTTATCGCTGAACCCCAGGTTCTTGATGATCGACGGCAGCCAGAAGTTGATCGCGTACACGCCGCTCTGGATGCAGAAGTAGATCAAGCCGAATGCCCAGATCGCCGGGTTCTTGAAGACTTCCGCCAGCGAGTCAGTGGTGGTTTTCGGCTTGTTGGCCAGGTCCGTGGCCTGGTCGGCTTCCAGCACCGCGCGTTCGTGGGGCTTGAGCCACTTGGCGTGGGCAAAGCTGTCGCTGAGCAGAAAGTAGGCGAGGGCGCCGAGAATCACGGTCGGGATGCCCTGCAACAGGAACATCCACTGCCAGCCGGCCAAGCCGCCCTGGCCGGCGGCGAAGTGGTTGAGGATCCAGCCGGAAAACGGGCTGCCGAGCAAGCCCGATACCGGGATCGCCGACATGAACAGCGCCATGATCCGCCCACGGCGGAACGTGGGGAACCACTGCGAGAGGTACAGCACCACACCGGGGAAGAAACCGGCTTCGGCGGCACCGGTAAACAGGCGCAGGGTATAGAAATGCGTCGGCGTGGTGACGAACAGCAGGCAGGTGGACAGGGTGCCCCACACGATCATCATCAACGCAATCCAGCGCCGTGGACCGAACTTGGTCAGCGCCAGGTTGCTCGGCACGCCGCACAGCACGTAGCCGATAAAGAAGATCCCGGCACCGAGGCCATAGACGGTTTCGCTGAATTTCAATGCATCGAGCATCTGCAACTTGGCAAAGCCAACGTTTACCCGGTCGAGGTAGTTGAACAGATAGCAGATAAAGATGAAGGGGATCAGGCGCAGGGTGATGCGCTTGTAGATGGCGTTTTTATCGTCATCGGTGGCCAGTGTGGCAGCGGCGCTCTGTGACATGGGAGTCTCTCTTTATTATGATTTTTTGCGATGCGAGGTTAACGTTGATCGCCCAAAGAGTCTCGGCCACCCAGCGGGTTGCTGTCTTTGTGCTCGCGCACAGCGAAGCAGGCTTTGCGCTGTGCCTGTGAACAACCACACCGTTTAAGGAACTTAGCCCCATGTTCGAGCTGGATCATGACCTGGCGCAGGATATCGTCAATCGCACCATGGCGATCCTGCCCTATAACGTCAATGTCATGGACAGCCAGGGCCTGATCCTCGGCAGCGGCGAGCCGGAGCGCATCAACACCCGCCACGAAGGCGCGCAACTGGTGCTGGCGAATGGGCGCGTGGTCGAAATCGACGGGCAGACCGCCAAGCACCTCAAGGGCGTGCAACCGGGTATCAACCTGCCGCTGATGCACGATCAGCGCCTGATCGGCGTGCTGGGCATCACCGGCGAGCCGGAAGGCCTGCGCACCTACGCCGAGCTGGTGCGCATGACCGCCGAGATGCTGGTCAGCCATCGCCATCAGCAGGTCGAGCAACAATGGCGGCGCCAGCGCTGCGACGACTTGCTGGCCCTGTTACTGGCCGACAGCGGTGACTCTCCACGCCTGGTCGACGAAGCGCAGCAACTGGGGCTCAAGCCGCAGCTGGCGCGCACGCCGTACTTGTTCGAGCTGGGCGTGGGGCAATCGGCCGAGGCCTTGAGCACCTGGCTTACCTCGCGCTACCCGGACAGCTGGTGTGTCAGCTCGGCGCAGTTTTCGCTGCTGTGGTGCCGACCGGCCGCCACGCCAGTGGACAACCCGCGCCTGCTGGAAAAACTCCAAGGCCTCGGCTGGACCGTCCTGCGCGTGGCCGTGGGCGGGCAGGCCGATGGCCTGGCCGGTCTGCGCCGTTGTTACCGTCGCGTCGGCGACTTGCTGGCCTACGGTCGCGATGTGCTGCCGCAGTCGCAGTTGTTGACCCTCAACCGCTACCGCCTGCCGGTGATGCTCTGGCGCCACCGCAACGACGATGCCCTCGACGAACTGCTCAACCCCTTGCGCAAGGTGCTGGCCAAGGACAACAACGGCCAACTGTTGGCGACGCTGCGCAGTTGGTGCGAACACGATGGGCAAAGTCAGGCCTGCGCCGACGCTCTGGGCATCCACCGCAACAGCCTGCGCTACCGCATGGAACGCATCGCCGAACTCAGCGGCGTCGACCCGCTGACTCTGGACGGCATGCTCGCGTTGTACCTGGGTGTGCAACTGCTGCCGCAGCCTTTGTAGAAATGAACAACAAAGCTCACCCGCACTTGTGCATCGGACCGGCGTCATTGCCGGTGCCAACTGGCAGCATGGGCGTCATAAAAACCGGAGAAAGCCCATGAAAATCATCATCGCCCCCGACTCGTTCAAGGACAGCCTGAGTGCCGAAGGCGTGGCCCAGGCCATTGCCGAAGGCTTGACGCAGGTGTGGCCTGACGCGCAGCTGGTCCTGTGCCCAATGGCGGATGGTGGTGAAGGCACGGTGGAATCGGTATTGGCGGCGTGCAATGGCGAGTTGCGCAGCCAAACCGTTCAGGGCCCTCTGGGCGGTAACGTTGACGCGCATTGGGGCTGGTTGGCCGAGAGCCGCACCGCCCTCATCGAAATGGCCGAGGCCAGCGGCCTGCAACTGGTCGCGCCGGGCCAGCGCGACGCCTGCTCCAGCACCACCTTTGGCACTGGCGAACTGATCCGCGCCGCGCTGGACCTGGGCGCCGAGCGCATCATCCTGGCGATTGGCGGCAGCGCTACCAATGACGGCGGCGCCGGTGCGATGCAAGCCCTCGGCGTGCAACTGTTCGACGCCCAGGACCACGCCCTGGCACCCGGCGGCCTGGCCCTGGCGCGCCTGGCACGTATCGATCTCGAGCACCTGGACCCGCGCCTGGCCCAGGTACGCTTTGAAATCGCCGCCGACGTGAACAACCCGCTGTGCGGCCCCCACGGTGCCTCGGCGATTTTCGGCCCGCAAAAGGGTGCGAATCCCGAGCAGGTGCAGCAGCTGGACGCCGCCCTCGGCCATTTTGCCGACCACTGCGCCAAGGTGATGCCCAAGGACGTGCGCGACGAGCCCGGCAGCGGTGCCGCTGGCGGCCTGGGCTTTGCTGCCAAGGCGTTCCTCGGCGCGCAATTTCGCGCCGGTGTGGAGGTGGTTGCCGAACTGGTCGGGCTGGACGCCGCCGTGCGCGGCGCCGACCTGGTGATCACCGGCGAGGGCCGCTTCGACGCCCAGACCCTGCGCGGCAAAACCCCGTTTGGCGTGGCGCGTATCGCTCAACAACACGGCGTGCCGGTGATCGTCATCGCCGGCACCTTGGGCGAAGGGTATGCGCAGATGTACGCCCATGGCGTGGACGCCGCCTTCGCCTTGCCCTGCGGCCCGATGAGCCTGGAGCAGGCCTGCAGCGAGGCACCGCGCCTGTTGCGCGAGCGCGCGGCGGATATCGCACGGCTGTGGCGCACGGCTGCGGGGCGCTGACGCACAGCCCTGAACATGGGACAATCCGCGCCTTTTCGACACGGAGAGTCCCCATGCTGCGCCCCGCCTTCTTGGCCTTGATGCTGACCGGCATCAGCGCCCAAGCCTTCGCTCAACCCCCCGCCGAAAGCGTGCCGCTGCTGCGGGAAATCAAGCAGTGGGTCATCGGCTGCGACAACCTGCGAAATTGCCACGCCCTCAGCGCGCCCAGTGGCGTCGATGAAGAAGACTACAGCTCGCTGACCCTGCATATCTGGCACCAGGCCGGGCCGCAAGGGTACCTGCGCTTGCGCTTTGATCATCGCGGTGAGGCGCTGGACCTTGCCACCTTGCAGTTGGATAGCCAGCCCCTGGGTCAAGCACTGACCCAGGACCTGCACGTCGAGTTGGACGACCAGGGCGGCGATCCCGAGGTGCAGTCCTTCGGTGTGATCGAAGACGCGGCGGCTCGGCGCTGGTTGCAGCGCCTGCGCAACGGCGAGCGCCTGCAACTGCCGGGCGACAAGGACGCGCATGTGTCGCTGAGCGGGCTGAGTGCCTCGCTGCTGTTGATGGATGCGGTGCAGGGGCGGGTGGATAACGTCACCGCACTGGCCCGGCCAGGTAAGGTCGCGGCCAGTGCCGTGCCTGCACGCTTGCCGGCACCGGTGTTGGGTAAGTTCCCGGGTGCGCCGGCATTGACGGCGCAAGAACAGGCGGGCCTGGTCGCGGCCGCCCTTGGCACCATCACTCAGGAGGATAACGGTACCGGCGCCGAGCCCGAAGCTGAAGCCGGCGCGCTGACCGCGCAGCAGGCCATGACCGTGGTGCGTTATGACTGCGCGGCCTACAACTGTGAGTACGACGTGGTCAGCCGTCAGCGCCAGGCGCCCTATGCCCAAACCCCGATCGACATTGAGCCGCTGCCGTTGGACGGCGCCGCGCTGCAAGGCTCGGTGGGCTACGACGCCGCCACCGGCACCTTGAGTTATTTCTACAAGCAGCGCGGGATCGGTGATTGCGGTGGCGGTGGCGTCTGGGTGTTCGACGGCAAAGGTTTCCAGCTCAGCGAATTTCACATGATGCCGCGCTGCACCGGCGTCGCTTACGGCGACTGGCCGGCGTTGTGGGCCAGCGTGCCTGCACCCTAGCCAGCGTGCAGGCACGGCCCCTACACTGGGCGGCCACGTGTCTTTCAAAGGATGAAGCACAATGCACACACCTGAACCGCATATCGTGATCCAGCGCTTTACCGAGGCCCACCTTGAAGGCGTCGCCGTGCTCTACAACGACCCGGCCGTGTGCCGTCAGGTGCTGCAAATGCCTTATCAGTCCGTGGAGGCGTGGCGCAACAAGTTGGTCACCGACAACGAGCGCCGGCTTCAACTGGTGGCCGTGCACGGCGGTGAGGTGATCGGCCAGCTCGGCCTGGAACAGTACCTGCGTGTGCGCCAGGCCCACGTCGGTTCGTTCGGCATGGGCGTGGCCACGGTGTGGCAGGGCAAGGGCATCGGTTCGAAGCTGCTGAAGGCCGCGCTGGACGTGGCCGACAACTGGATGAACCTGCACCGGGTGGAACTCACGGTGTACGCCGACAACGAAGCTGCGCACCACCTGTATCGCAAGTTCGGCTTCGAGGTCGAAGGCCGCTTGCGTGATTACGCCCTGCGTGACGGTGTGTTCGTCGACACCCTGAGCATGGCGCGCCTGCGCACATCGGCTTAATCCCCCAGCGCAAACGCCACCGCAGCCTGCGCATGCAGCTCGGTGGTGTCCAGCAGCGGCAGGTCGCTGTGCTCGGGTTTGACCAACAAGCTGATCTCCGTGCACCCGAGGATGATCGCCTGGGCGCCGCGTGCGGCCAGGGATTCGATGACCCGCTGGTAGACCTGGCGGGATTCGTCGCTGATCACGCCGACACACAACTCGTCATAGATGATCCGGTGCAAGGCCTGGCGTTCGTCTGCGTCCGGCACCAACACGGTCAGGCCCTGGGCGGTCAGGCGCGACTTGAGAAAGTCCTGCTCCATGGTGAACGCCGTGCCGAGCAAACCGACGGTCAGGGTGCCGGCTGCCACGGCTGCGGCACCGGCGGCATCGGCAATATGCAGAAACGGAATCGACACCGCCGCCTCGATACGCGGTGCTACCAGGTGCATGGTGTTGGTACACAGCACAACACACTCGGCGCCGCCAGCCTCCAGACGCCTGGCGGCATCTTCGAGGATCAGCGCGGTGTCATCCCAGCGCCCGGCGTGCTGGGCCTGTTCCACCGGGCCGAAGTCGACGCTGTACATCAACAGTTGCGCCGAGCGCAGCGGCCCGAGTTGGTCGCGCACGCGCTGGTTGATGATGCGGTAATACTCGGCGCTGGACTCCCAGCTCATGCCGCCGATAAGGCCGATGGTACGCATGTGGTGCTCCCGAACAGGACTGTGGCCTCACCTTACCCATCGGCCGTGGATTAGTCATACGCAGTTGCCCGCGAATTCACCGGTGCAGTTTTAAGCCATACGCCGAACGGCCGCATCTGCCATGATCAGGCTTCGTTACCTGGTTCACCCAAGGAACTCCGCAATGGACGATGTACAGCAACTGGGCGAGATGCTTCGTCATTACGCCGACAGCGAAGCGCACAAAAAACAGCAATTTGACCTGCAGTCGGCCCGTTGGGCGCAAAAGCTTGGCGAGTTGTTCGGGCAGATCGAGCTGTGGCTGGAGCCGGTCAAGAGCGTGGGCTTGCTGGAGGTCCACCGCGAGGCCTACGTGGCCAGCGGCCCCGGCGTGCCGGTGGAGACGTCGACGTTCAACACCGAGAAACTCAATGTGCAGATCACCGGTAAAACCGTCGAATTCGTCCCCGAGGTGATGGGTGTTGGCGGTTCGATTGCGGTGTCGGTCATCGGCCTGACCGCCGCGCGCCATGGCAGCGTCTCGCTGGTGCTGCCGGCGGACAAGAATGACTGGCTGTGGAAGAAAACCAATGGCCTCAAAGACCCGGACACCTTTGCCTTCGACGCCAATTTCCTCGCCTCGCAGTTACAGAGCCTGATCCCGCGCGAACGCGGCTAGGCGTTTTACTTCAACGCCGGGTCTCCGGGGTTGAGGGCCTTCCAACGCTGCAACACCGCCTGGGCCTTGGGCTCCTGGCCATTTTCCAGGTAGTACTGGATCAGCGACAGCCGCGCATTGCGGTTGTACGGCTGGCGCTTGAGCAGGTCTTCCAGTTGTTGGCAGGCTTGCTCGACCTTGCCGCTGTCGTGCAACGCCACCGCCAGCACAAACGCGTACTGGGCGTTGGCCGGGTCCAGGCGCACGGCGTTGCGCAGGTGTGGCATGGCGTTGGCGATATCGCCCGCACGAATCAGCATCAACCCTTGAGTGTGTTGCAGCAATGCGGCGTCTGGATGCTGCGCCAGTTGCTCGGCAATCAGGCGGCGGGCTTCCTCGCCGCGGCCATTGGCTTCCAGCCACTGGGCGAGGGTCACCAGCGCCGGGAAAAAGTCCGGATCGCGCACCAGCGCCGTGCGCAGTTGGGCTTCGACTTTGTCGCCACGCCCGCTGGCCTGGTAGAGCATCGCCAGGTTGAGGTTGGCTTCGGCACGCTCCAGCAGGCTCGATTGCACCTGTTCATATTCGGCGATGGCGCTGTTCCAGGCCGGGCCCTCGCCGGGCACGCTGAGCAGGTCCCGCGCGGCCAGGATGCGCACGGCGCGCACCGGGTCCTTGAGCAAAGGGCCGTAGAGCGCGACGCGTTCCGGCGGTGGCAGCAATGCACTCACCGCGCGGATCGCGCTTTCGCGCACTTGCGGAGCGGGGCTGGACAGGTCCTTGGTCGCCAGTTTCAGCGCCTGCTCGCTGGGGAAGTTGGGCAGTTCAACCAGTAGGGTGGCGCGCTGGATCGCCGGCAGGTTGCTGCGCGCCAACTGCTCATACAGCGCCTGGGCCGCACCCGGCTGGCCGCCGCGGATCACCGCCATGCTTTCAGCGTAATTCGGCGCGCGCAGCACATCGCGGGCACCGGCCGGGATGCTGAAACTGTGGTCATGTCGCAAATCGTTGCCCATGTAGACCTTGCCGGGCATATGGCAATCGACGCAGAACGAGCCCGGCTGGCCGGGTGGCAGCCGAGTGTGGTCGATGGAATCGTAGTTTTTCGCTTGCAAGCCGCGCCCATCCACCGTGGTGTATGGGGTTTTGCCCGATGGGTTATGGCATTGCAGGCAGACCGCATTGCCCGGTGCCTTGAGTTCATTGCTGTGGGGGTTGTGGCAGTTGCTGCAGCGCACGCCTTTTGCGGCCATTTTGCTTTGGGCAAAAGAGCCGTGTTCAAACACTTCATCCTTGATCTTGCCGTCCAGCGCATACAGCTCGCGGGTCAATACGCTGGGCAGGTAATCGTCCATCAGTCGTTTGCCCACGGTAAAGCCATCGCCCAGCGGCGCGCGGCGGGCGTGGCAACGGGCGCAGGTTTCCAGTTCGACGGTGGCGTCCTTGTCTTTCAAGTCAACGGCAAAACCCGCGTGCAGCAGGTCGCCTTTTTTTGCCGCCCATTCCACATGGTTGGAGGCCGGGCCATGGCAGGCCTGGCAGCCGACGCCCAGGCTGTTCCACTGGCTGTCGAAGGTGTTTTTTGTCGCGTCGAAATTGCGCTTGTAGCCGGTGGTGTGGCACTCCACGCACATGAAGTTGGCGTTCTGGCTGGGCTTGCTCCAGTGCAGGGGGTTCTTGAAGTTCACGCCCTGGCCGGGGTAGAGGTGAAACCAGCGGTTTTTCTGGGTATCCCAGGCCACACCGAGCGCTTGCAGGCGACCGCCGCCCACCTCGATCAGGTACTGCTGCAACGGCGCAATGCCAAAGGTGTAGGCGACCTTGAAGTCAGCCGCCTTGCCGTCGCTGCCCGGCGTGTTGACCCAGAACTCATCGCCGCGTTGATAGAACCGCGTGGTTTCGCCTTCGGCACTGAACGAGGCGTTGTTGAAATCGGCCGGCACCGTCTGCGGCGTGGCGGCCTGCATCGCCAACTGATGGTGGGAGCCTTGCCAGTCCTTGGCCTGGACCTGGTGGCAGCCCTGGCACTGCTGTTCATCGACCATGCGTGCCGGCGGCGGGTTCACCGCCGACTTGGCCACGACAACGGGCCCCGGCGCACGCAACTGAGGCGTACTGGCCTGGAGGAAAAACCAGATCCCGGCCATGGCCGCCAGCAGCAGCACGATCAACACGGGGTACAGGTAACGACGGGATGAATCACGGTGGGGCGTTGCAGGTGCTTTTTTGGGCTTGGGCATTCCGACTTCCGCTGTCTTGATGCATGGACGCTCTACGGCGTGCTTAAGCTTCGTGCAGCTTTGACGCTGGCCGCAGTCCTGTCAAACGGGCGGCGGAAAAAAGCGCGATTTCGTCAGGATTGGCTATACCTACAGCTCAGAGTTTCGATGATGACCGCCAGGGAGTTCAATGATGAAACTAAGGCTAATGATCAGCGCATTGTGCATCGCTTCAATCGGAATGACAGGCTGTGCCAGCAAGGTGACCCAACCCGACGAGTACTCGGGCTTTCTCTCCGACTACAGCCAGCTCAAGGAAGCCAAGTCGCCGTCGGGCGCTGAAGTGATGCGCTGGGTCGACCCCAAGCTCGACCTGAGCCGCTACCACGCGGCGTACATCGAACCGACCCAGTTCTACCCCAAGCCACAGGCTACCGCGAAAATCCCCGACAGCACCCTCAACGGCATCAACACCTACTACAACCAGGCGCTCAAGCGTGAGCTGGCCAAGTCATTGCCGCTGGCCAACGGCCCCGGCCCTGGCGTGATTGTGGTGCGCGCAGCGATCACGGCGGTCAGCAGCAAGACCGAAAGCCTCAAGCCCTACGAATTTATTCCCGTTGCGCTGGTGGCGGCGGCAGTCAGTACCGGCACCGGCATCCGTGATCAGGAAACCACCCTCGGCACCGAGGCGCAGTTCCTTGACGGCGCCAGCGGCAAGGTCCTCGCCCAGGTGGTGCGCAAAGGCACCGGCAAGCCGCTGGACAACGACTCCCAGGTGATGAAGGCCGATGACGTGAAAAGCGTGATCGACGGCTGGGCGTCGGACCTGCACCAGTCCTACCTCAAGCTGCACAAAGGCAAGTAAGCCCGCTCAATTGCCGCCAAACCACCGGTAGTACGGGTTGGCGGCATCTTCACGCAGTACCTCGCGAATATCCCGCCCCCATGCGTCCCGGTCGCCATCGTAGGCGTGCAGGCTGGCGCGGTAGAACTGCATCAGGCGCTGTTGCTCGGCGGCGAGGGTGCGGCTGAAAGTTGCGTCGGCGTTGAGTAGCGGAGCGGGCACGCGCAGGTCGAGGAGTGCCGGCAGCACGCGGGTGATTTCCTTGCTGCGCACCCAGGGCGCGTATTCGATGCGCGGTTGGTCGTCGGTGACGGGCAGCGCGTTAGCGGCAAAACGCTCCAGGCCGTGGCGGTCGGTAACCCAGGTGGCGAGCAGGGTGGCGGCCGAGTCGATGCCCACCTCGGCGAGGGCGCTGCGCACGCCGGGCTGTTCGAAGCGCTGGCGGATGCGTTCGGCGTCCAGCTCAATCGGTTCGAGGGAGCCGACCAGCAGCATCTCGTGGAACTCACTGGTCCACAGCGACGCATACGGGAACACATTGAGGAAACTGCGCACCAGCGCGCGTGAATCCTCGATGTTTTGCGTCGGCAGCGGCAGCCACTGCGCCAGCAGGCCCTTGGGGGCCAGACGCTGGGCTGCCAACTGGTAGAAATCCTGGGAATACAGGTTGACCACACCGGCGGCGGAGGGCGGTGGCGGCTCCAGGGTGATCAGGTCATAGGCTTGCGGGTTGCGCAGCAGTTCCTGGCGGCCGTCGCGCAGGCGCAGGTCAATGCCGGGGTCACTTGCCGCGTTGTAATTGCCCTTGAACAGCGGCGCGGCGTGCACCACCGCCGGCAGCAGTTCGGAGACCACGCGGTGCTCCAGGCCGGGATAGCGCAGCAGCGCGCCCGCCGTAATGCCAGTGCCAAAACCGATTACCAGCGCCGATTTGGGCTCGGCGTTATGGATCAACAGTGGCAGCAGCGCCTGGATGCGCATGTAGCGCAGCGACGGCATGGCGTCGCCCGTGTTGGACACACCCTGGATATACAAACGCTGAAACGCCCGCGCGCCCTGGCCTTGGGTGACCACCGCCACCGTTGCACCGCGACCCTCCTGGTAAAACGCCAGGCTCCCATTGCGCGCGCCGGGCAACAGGTTGGCGAGGCGGTCCACCGGCGTCAGCAGCGCCACCGCCAGCGACACCAGCCCCAACGCGACCACGGCCTGACGCCGGCCCTTTTTCACCCCATGGCCACGGCGCACGGCCAGATAGCCCACCGCGCCGGCAATTACCGCCAGCAGGCCCAGCGTGCGTACCAACCCCAACCAGGGAATCAGCACAAAGCCGCAAAGCATCACGCCGACAATCCCGCCCAGGGTATTGAACGCCACTACCGCGCCCACATCCCGGCCCACATGGCGGTCGCCGACACTCAAGCGCAGCGCCACCGGGAACGCAGCGCCCAACAGCAGCGTCGGCACAAACACAATGCACAACGCCGCCGTGGCGAAACGCGCACTCATCCCCGGCAACTCACTGCCGCCCAGGCTCAGCACCAGCGCCTCGGCCTGGGTTTGCAGCAGGATCAGCCAGCGGCCGAGCAGGGCGATTTCCATCAGCGCCACCAACCCCGCACCCGCGATCAACAGGCCGAACACCCCCCAGGGATCGCGCAGGCGTTCCACCCTGCGGGACATCAACTGACTGCCAATAAACAACCCGCTCAGGTAGGTGGCCAGTACCACGGCGAAGGCATAGGTGCGCGTGCTCATGAATTGCACGATGGATTGCGACCAGACCACCTCGTAACCCAGCGCGACGCCACCGGCGATGGCGTAGAGCACCAGGGCCAGGCGTGCTGGTTCAATCGGCCGCGCCGGTGCGATGGACACGGGCGCCTGATGACGCACAGACAACAACGCACCCAGCGCCGCTGTCAGGTTGAGCAGCGCCGCCACCAGCGCGCTGCCGCGCACGCCAAACTGCGCGATCAGCACAAACGCGGTAAGCAAGGTGCCGGCAATCGCCCCGGCGGTGTTGGCGGCGTACAAGCGCCCACCGGCCTGGCTCAAGCCCTTGGCGTCGATTGCCAGCGAACGCACCAGCACCGGCAACGTGCCACCCATCAACAGGGCGGGTAAGCCCACCAGCAGAAATGGCAACACCCAGGCCAAGAGCCCGATGCGTTGCTCCAGCCAGGCAAACGGTTCGGCCGCCGTGCCGAGAGCCAGCGTCGCGCCGACACCCAACACACCGACCAGTAATTCCAGACCTGCATACAACAACAGCGGCCGCGCAAAACGGTCCGCCAAACGCCCGAACAGCAAGCCACCCAAGGCCAACCCGGCAAAAAATGCGCTGATGCCGGCGGTGATCGCATACACCTCGACGCCGACCACCAGTGACAGCTGCTTGATCCACAACACCTGATACACCAGGGCCGCGCCGCCGGAGATAAACAGCAGCAGGGCTGGGATCACAGTCGAGGGAGTTGCAGTCACTTCAAGGGATTTGCTGGCGGTGCGTGAAGACATTGCAGATAGCCTTGTTCGAAAATACTCAATCAGTGTGGGAGGGGGCTTGCCCCCTCCCACTTTTTTCAACCCGCAGGTGCGGCTTTCATCTTCGCTTCGATTTTCTTGTCCACCGCTTCGCGGATCTGGTCGATGCTGAAGCTGGCCGGTTTCTGGCTCGGAGGGTACTCGACGAAGGTTTCCAGGAACTTCGCCGACTTGGTCACTGCCACCGCAACCAGGTAGACGTTCTTGGTGCCCCAGTCGTAATACTGGTCGGAAACCACATCGGCGCGTTCATACGGGTCCATCCTCAGGTTAAAGATCTTGGGTATCCGCAAACACACGAACGGCTCACTCCAGACCTTGAACCCACCGGGTGCGCGCTGCTCGCAGTACACCGCTTTCCAGTTGCCAAAGCGCGCCGACACCAGCACGCCGTCATCGTTGAAGTAGTAGAACTCGTCGCGCGCGCCCTTGGGTTGCTGCCCCGTCAGGTACGGCAGCTGATTGAAGCCGTCCAGGTGCACCTTGAAGTTGGTGCCGCCGGCCACCGGTGCCCAGCCTTTGAGCAACTTGTCCTTGACCTCTCCATCACCGGCGGCAGCCAGCAGCGTCGGGAACCAGTCCATGCCCGAGAACATCTCGTTGGAGACTTCCGCCGGCTTGATCTTGCCCGGCCAACGAATCATCGCCGGCACGCGATAAGCGCCTTCCCAGTTGGAGTTCTTCTCGTTGCGAAACGGCGTGGTCGCCGCGTCCGGCCAGGAGAACTGGTTGGGGCCGTTGTCGGTGGTGTAGACCACGATGGTGTTGTCGGCGATTTTCAGCTCGTCGAGGGTTTGCAGGAGTTTGCCGACGTCGGCGTCGTGCTCCAGCATGCCGTCGGCGTACTCGTTGCCGGGCATGCCGCTCTGGCCCTTCATTGACTCACGCACGTGGGTGAACAGGTGCATGCGCGTGGTGTTCATCCACACGAAAAACGGCTTGTTGGCTTCGGCTTGTTTCTTGATGAAAGCCTGGGCGGCGGCGGTGGTTTCGTCGTCGATGGTTTCCATGCGCTTGGTGGTCAAGGCGCCGGTGTCTTCGATCTTGCCGTCGGCAAAGCTGTGGATCACGCCGCGTGGCGAGTTGGCCTTGACGAACTCGGCGTCGTCCTTGGGCCAGTAGGGACGCTCCGGTTCTTCTTCGGCGTTGAGGTGGTAGAGGTTGCCGAAGAACTCGTCGAAACCATGGTTGGTCGGCAGGTATTCGTCCCGGTCGCCCAAGTGGTTCTTGCCGAATTGTCCGGTGCTGTAGCCCAGGGACTTCAAGGCCTGGGCAATGGTGATGTCACGTTTTTGCAAACCGACCGTAGCGCCGGGGGCTCCGACCTTGGACAGACCGGTGCGCAACGGCGTCTGGCCGGTGATAAAGGACGAGCGCCCGGCGGTGCAGCTGTTCTCCGCGTAGTAGTCGGTGAACATCATGCCTTCTTTGGCGATCCGGTCGATATTCGGGGTCTTGTAGCCAACCACGCCCATGGAATAGGCGCTGATATTGGTTTGCCCGATGTCATCGCCGAATATCACCAGGATATTCGGCTTGTCGGCGGCCCAGGCGGATGCCGAGGCCCCCAGCACCGAAGCCGCCACCAGGGCGAGTTTCGGCAGCCACTTACGTATGCGAGTCATAAGACTTGCTCCTTCTAGGGCTTGAGTCGCATTGCCTGCGACCAACGTTTATTACAGTCCATCGCGACGTCTGGTTTTATTGCACCTGCGGTTGCACAGCCGGCTCGAACGGGTAGATGCGGCGCCATTCGCTCGCCATGTCCACCACGGTCCAGTGCTGTGTTCGGGCCTGGTCGAGAGCCTTGTCCAGGCGCCCCACCTGAGAGTTGCGGTCATAGGCCCACTCTCGCTTGGCGTCGGTGTGGTGCACCAGGCCCATGAAACGTTTGCCTTTGCCGGCGGCGGTCCACTGCAGCATTTGCAGGTCGCCGTCGGAGTTGCCGAAGGCCAGGATCGGCCGGCGGCCAATGATCGCGTCGATGCTTTCCGGCTTGCCCGGGCCATCGTCGTTATGCGCCAGCTTGGCGGTGCGCAGCACTTGGGGCTGGCCGTTGTTGAGCTGGAACTGGGTGACGAAATTGCTGCCGATCACCTGTTCCGGCGGCACGCCGTAGACCTCTTCGGCGAAGGCGCGCATGAACGCAGTGTCACCGCCGGAGACGATGTAGGTCTTGAATTGCTGGCTGCGCAGGTAGTCGAGCATTTCCAGCATGGGCTGGTAGATCATCTGGTTGAAGGGCTTGCCGGTCTTCGGGTGGCGCGCCTGTTTCAGCCAGTTTTTCGCGTTGTCGATAAACGCCTCGGTGCTGACCCCGGTGTGGGTGGCGCCGATGATCCTCAACAGGCCGTCCATGCCCGTCGCGGCCAGCGCCTGGTGGTCGCCTTCGAGCACGGCCTTGAACGGTTGAGTGGTTTTCCAGTCCGGGTGCTGGGGCGCCAGGCGCTTGACCTCATCGAAGGCAAACAGCACTTCGAAATACGCCGGTTGCTCGGTCCACAGGGTGCCGTCGTTGTCGAACACGGCGATGCGCTCAGCCGGTTTTACGTAGTCCTTGGAGCCTTCGGCGGTCACGGCCTGGACGAATTCGATGATCTGCTTTTTGCTCGGGCCTTCGTTCCACGACGGCAACGGGTCGGCCGCCAGGGCGGGGAGGCTGAGCAACAACAGCAGGGGCAGGGCAGAACGCAATGACGTCATGGGAAATCCTTTTCGCGACGAGGGTTCAGTGGAACCAAGCGTAGTTGACGACACACCCAACGCAATGTCGTACACAGTTTTCGCCACAGCGGCGGCAGGCGCGGCCATAGCGTGTGGATCAGGTAACCGCCGAGCACTAGCAGCACCACGGCAGCGGCCCAAGCCATCAGGTGCCGCGACACTTGCCAGCGCGTGTGCTGGCCGAGGGCCTTGAGATCGTCGGTGATGGAGAAGGGCGGCGTGTAGGCGGCTGCCTTGGCGTCGAATGTCAGCGCCGGCACCTGCGCCACTTGCAGACGATGGTTGCGCGTGTCCCACCATTTCACGCTGATGGCCGGCAGGCGGTAATGCCCGCTTTGGGTCACGCGGTATACCAGTGGGTCAATGCGCTGGCCGCCGGTGATGCCGCCGCGCCCGTCGCCGAGGTTGCTGATGGTGGGCGCTTGCGGGTAGCGGCGCAGGCCGTCGATGTCCGCCGCCGGCGGCGGTGGAAGGGACAAGCCCGGGGTGTCGTCGGCTTGCAGGGTGAGGGTGCGGGTAATGCTGTCGCCGACTTTAAGGTCTCTGCCAGTCAGGGTTTGCTCCAGGCGCACGGCGCTGGCGACCAGCACCGGCTCGCTTGGGGCAAAGCCCGGTGGCTGGGTGGCCTCGAAGGTCAGCGGCGCACTCTGGGCGCTCAGGGTCGAAGTGGCCTGGCCCGGTTGGGCGCTGACGGTCAGCGCCGGCACCGTGAAGTGTTGCGCCACACTCGGGGTGATGCGATAGGCGTAGCGCATGCCGTAGAAGGTTTGCCCGCCAATCACTTGGGTGGTGTGTTCAGCCTCGCCACCGGGCGCCTGCACGCGTGCGCCATCGAGTTTCAACTCCGGCAGGGTCGCGCCCGAGGTGAACCAGGTGTTGGTCAGCACATCTACCTGCACTTGCACTTGTTCGCCCACCACCACCGCACTGCCCGGCAACAACTGCGCCTGCACACGCAGTTGCGGCTCGCCGGCCCACAATGGCCCAGCGAGCAACAGCAGCAGGCCGCAGTAACGGGTCATGGCCGTGGCTCCTGGTCTTGCAGGCTGAATTTGCGCCGCAGGAAATTCGCCGGCGAGGTGGTCAGGTTCTGTAGCCATAGCGCGTCGTTATTGGCTTGCTCGGTCTGGATCGCCTTGCTCTGGCCCTTGCCGGGGGCCTTGTCGAACTTGACCTCATCGGGCTTGACCTCGGGAGTGTTTTTCTCGGCGCTTTCAGTGTCTTTTTTCAAGGCAATCGCCAACGCCAGATTGGCACTGGCCTGGGGGAACACCGGTTGCAGCTGCAAGGCATGTTGATAGGCGGCGATGGCGTCATCGAACTTGAAGCGGCGCACGTGGATATTGCCCAGGTAGAACGCGGCTTGCGGCGTGTTCAGGGCGGCGAAGGTCGCTTGGGCCAGGTCGTAGTCGGCGGCGTTGTAGGCGGCGATGCCTTTCCAGTACGGGTCGACAAACCGCGCGGCGGCCTCGGGGTAGTGGTGGTGTTCAAAGGCCCAGCGGCCTTGTTGGTCGGGCGTGAGAAACGGGTTGGCATCGGCCTGGGTCGGCGCCAGTAGCACACCCAGCAGCACGATGGCCGTCCAGTTCAGGCTCCAGCCGCGTCGCACGCAAAGCAGCGCCAACAGCAGCAGCGGCCAGCACAGCCAGTAACCGGCGTCTTTCCACTGCAACAGGCGCTGTTGCTCGTCGGCATTCTGGAAGTGCGCCTGGGCGTGGAGTTCGATCCAGTCCAGGTCATCGTCATTCAGGGTCAGGCTGCCCAAAGGCGCGTCGGTCGTCGAGGCCAATGCCTTGAGCGTGGGGCTGCTGCCCAGCGCCAGCACCAGCACTTGCAGGGGGCTGTCGGCCAGGTGCTGCTTGAGCGTGGGCAATTGCGCAGTGTCGGCGCCGTCGGTGATCAACAGCAAGGTGCCGGGGGAGTGCTGGAGCAAGCGTTTGGCCTGGTCGATCACGCTGGCAACGTCCTTGCCGGGTCGGGTGATCAGGTCAGTACTCAGCGCCTGGATAAAGCTGTCGAGCAGCGCCGGGTCGTCGGTGGGCGGCAACACCAGGTGCGCACTGCCGGCATACACCAGCAGCGCGGTGCGTGCGCCTTTGCGGCGTTGGATCAGGTCGTGCAGCGTGTGCTTGGCGGCCGTCAGGCGCGTGGGCGGCACATCGGCGGTGTCCATCGACGGCGACAGGTCCAGGGCGATGATCAGCGGCGCGCGGTTTTCCAGAAAGTCCGGGCGATCCTGCTCCCAGGTCGGCCCCGCAGCGGCCACTGCGCCGAGCATCAACACGGCGCTGACCAGGTGCACCGGGCGCAGGCGATGGGCATCGGTGGGCGTGAGCAGCAGATGCGGCAACAAATGCGGCGCGATGTTGCCGCGCAGGCGCCGCTGCAAATCACGGCTGCGCCGCCAGATCAGCGGCAGCAATGCGCCGAACACCGCCAGCAACAGCCAGGCGGGGCGCAGGAAGTGGAAGTCAGTCAAGTCCATCGACGACCTCCCGCTTGAAGCGATGGGGCCAGCACGCGCCGATCAGGTGATACAGCGCCAACACCGCCAGCGCCGCCGCCAGCGGCCACCAGAACAGGTCGCGCTTGGGCTGATGGCTCAGGGTGTTGACTTGATGCGGGGTGATCTGGTCCAGGGTCGCGTAGACCTGGCTCAGGCTGTCGCGGTCCTCGGCGCGGAAATAACGGCCACCGGTGGCCGCGGCAATGCCCTGCAACGCGCTGAGGTTAACCTTGGCTTCGCCGCTGGCCTGCGGGTCGCCAATGGCGATGGTGTGGATGATTACGCCCTTGGCGGCGGCCATGTCGGCGGCGTGGTCCGGGGTGATTGCACTGCTGGTGTCATTGCCGTCGGTGAGCAGGATCAGCACTTTCTGCGGCTCGTGGGCCTGGTCCAACAGCTTGAGGCCCAGGCCGATCGCATCGCCGATGGCGGTATTCGGCCCGGCCATGCCGATGCCGCTGTCGTCCAGCAGCAGGGCCAGGCTGGCGTGGTCGAGGGTCAGCGGCGCCTGGGGATAGGCGCCGCTGCCGAACAGGATCAGGCCGATGCGGTCATCCTTGCGCTGCTGGATAAAGCCCTGCACCACCTGTTTGACGGCGGCCAGGCGGTCGATTTTCTGCCCGTTGGCGTCGGTAAAGTCCTGGGTCTGCATCGACTGGGAGATATCGATGGCAAGCATCAGGTCACGCACCGGCTGCTGGCGCTGGATGGGTTTTTCCACCCATACCGGGCGCGCGATGGCCAACACCAGCAAGGCCCACACCAGCAGGTTGAGCAGCAATTGGCTGCGATTATGCCGCGCGCCACCGGCAGACGGCGCCGCGCCCACCGCCTGGCTCATGCCAGCAAAAAACGGCACACGCACCGCGCTGCGTGCCTCGTTGTAGTCGGGCAGCCAGCGGTAGGCCAGCCATGGCAGCGGCAGCAACAGCAGCCAGGGGTAATCAAGCTGCCACATGGTGCTGCTCCACCCAGGCTTTGCACTGGGCCAGTAGTTGCGGATCTGGTGAAGGATTGCCGTAGGCCAGTTCGGCCAGCCGGCGGCTCAGGTCCTCGGGCAGCGGGCCACCGGCGTGGCGTTGCAGAAAGGCTTGCCAGTCGGCGCCGCTCAGGGTTGGGACGCGTTGGTGTTCCTCCGTCGTCAGTGGCATCGACAGCGCCACGCGCTTGAGCAGCTCGGGCAACTCACGCATATCCTGCAGGTTGTTCAAGCGCGCCAGGGCTTCACGCCGATAGGCATCGCGCCGCCAGCGCAGCCATTGACGGCCGCCCAGTATCAGCAAACTCACCACGACCAAGCCCAGCAGCACTCCCCAGCCCCAGGTTTGCGGCCAGTAGCTGACCGGCGCGGGCAAGTCCAATTCCTGGAGTTGTTCGATGCTGGGCACGGGGTTGGTCATCGGCGTTTCCCCAGTTCCGTGCGCAGCTGGTCGGCGGCGGGCAGGGCGGTGCTGATCATCAACAACGGCACCTGGCTGCGGCGCAGCAGGGTGGCCACGTCCTTCAAGCGCCCGCCGAGAAAATCCCCCAAGGGTTGACGCACCTGGCGCTTGCTCACCTCCAGCGTGACTTGCAGTTGGCCCTGCGTAATCAGCAACTGCCCGCGACTGGGCAGGTTCAGCGCCAGCGGGTCATACACCTGCAACGCCACCACGTCGTTATGCGCCGACAGCTGTTGCAGCAATTGCAGGGTGCGCGGGCCGGCGTCGGCGAAGTCACTGACCAGGCAAATCAAGTGGTCATGCCCGGCCACGGCCAGGCACTGCTGCAACACCTTGTCCAACTGGCTGGCGCCCTGGGCGTCGGCATTGCTAGCCTTGAGTTCGGCATTCTGCGCGGCGATGCGGCTGCACAGCGCCTCCACGCGCTTGCGGCTGCGTAACGGCGCCACACTGTCGATGCGCGTGTCGTTGAACACCAGGCCGCCGACCCGGTCGCCGGCGTTGAACACCATCCAGGCCGCCAGCGCACCGAGTTCGGCGGCCACGGCCGATTTGAAGCTGCGCACCGAGCCGAAAAACATCGACATGCGCTGGTCCACCACAATCAAAGCCGGGCGGTCGCGCTCTTCGGTAAAGGTGCGCACCACCGGTTTGCCGGTGCGCAGCGATGCGCGCCAATCCAGATGGCGCAGGTCGTCGCCCGGCTGGTAACGACGCAGCTCATCGAAATTCAAGCCGCGCCCACGCAGGCGTGACGCATGGTTGCCCGCCAGGATGCTGCCCTGGGGCTGACGCGCGACAAAGCTCAAGTCCCGCGTCTGGAACTGCAAGGCCATCAACTGCGCCAGGCTGACGTAGACCAGACCGTCGGCGTTCATGCCGGGATCGCCACTGTGCTCAGCAGGCGGTCGAGCACCTGGTCGGCGCTGACGCCATCGGCCACCGCGTCATAGCTCAGTTGCAGGCGGTGGCGCAGTACCGGGTGCGCCACCGCCTGTACATTGGCCGGGGTCACGAATGCCTGGCCCTGCAACCAGGCCTCGGCCCGTGCGCAACGGTCCAGGCCAATGCCGCCACGCGGGCTGGCGCCGAGGCTGATCCAGCGCGCAAGGTCGGGGTCGTAGTCGCCGGGATGGCGGGTGGCGTTGACCAGGTCGATCAGGTAGCGGTCGATGGCGGGCGAGACCTGGACCGCGCTGACTTCCTGGCGCGCGCTGAAGATCACCTCTTGCGCCAAGGTAAAGCCCTGCACGGCCTGGGTGGTCGCAGCCTGTTCTTCTTCGCGCAGCAGGCGCAGCACCTGGCCTTCATTCTCGGCGCTGGGGTAGTCGAGCAGCACCTTCATCACAAAACGGTCCATCTGCGCTTCGGGCAGCGGGTAGGTGCCTTCCTGCTCGATGGGGTTTTGCGTGGCCACCACGATAAACAGCGGCGGCAGTGGGTGGCTGGCACCGGCCACGGTGATCTGGCGTTCTTCCATGGCTTCGAGCAAGGCCGCCTGGACCTTGGCCGGCGCGCGGTTGATTTCATCGGCGAGGATCAGGTTGCCGAACAGCGGGCCGGGCTGGAAGCGGATCTGGTTCTGGCCGTCGACCTGGTGCAGCACCTCGGCGCCGGTGATGTCCGAGGGCAGCAGGTCGGGGGTGAACTGGATGCGACTCATCTTCGCCTCCAGGTGCCGGGCCAGGGCCTTGACCGTGCGGGTCTTGGCCAGGCCGGGCAGGCTTTCGAGCAACAGGTGTCCGTTGGCCAAGAGGCCGATGAGGATCTGGCGGATTACCTGGTCCTGGCCCAGAACACTTTCGGCCATGCTGGCTTGCAAGGCCTTCAAATCGTTGAGCGCTGTCATCTCAATCGTCCTTGAAGCAGTGGGTCACCAGGGCGCGGCGACCACGATGTATTGAACCGAACCGCCGACGTAGCGCGGTTGGTACCAGGTAGGCCCGCAATGCTGGTAGGCCACGCCATTGGCAACCACCGAGACACACTCCGCCGGCACGCTGCTGACCTGGGTGCCGATGGCCAGCACCGTTGCCGTGGTGGCGCCGACCACTGCGGCGGCTGCCCACGGGTGGTACCAGTCATCCGGATGCGGCGGCGGTGGAGGCGGTGGAGGCGGCACCGGATAAGGATGTGGCCCGGGCGGTGGCGCCGGGTGCGGTTGTGGGCCCGGATAGGGATGGGGTTGCGGATGCGGCTCCGGATGCGGCGGCATGGGGCGGGGCGCGGGCATCGGATGTGGCGGGGGCGGGTGGTAGCCACCGCCGCCATGGGGAACTACAAACGTGCGCGCGCCACCGCCGCCGCGCACTTGCCAGGCTTGGGCTGCCAACGGGTCGAGCGCCGTTAGTAGCACGCTTGCCGTGAGTACCGCCGCCGTGGCCTTCATGGCTGCTCTCCCTGTGGCGCCAACTGTTGCAGCGGCACTGCGCGCGCGCCCGTCGGCGGGATGAACTCGAAGTCGTCGGGTGACAAGGTGGGGCTGAGTTGCCATTGATAGTCGACGCTGTGGCGCGGTTGCTCGGCGGTGTCGCGGCGGCTGATCACCAGGCGACACGGCACGGGCTGCGGGCCCTGGCGGATCCACAGTTGCCAGTCGATGTCCGGCTGGCGAAAGGCGTAGTGGTCGCAGGCCTTACCCTCCAGGCTTTCAGGGCCGATCAGCAAGGCACTGCTCAGGCCCACGGCTTTGGCGGTGTCGGGGTTCCAGCGGAACAGGTCGGCCAGGGGCAATTCGATGCCGTAGCGTTCACTGAGTTGGTCGAGCAAAGCGCTGATATCGGCCGGCGCATCCTGGCTGGCGAAGTAACCGCTGCGGCTGTCGAACAGGGTGAAACGCTTGCCGTTGTAGAACAGGCTGCGGCGTTTGCCGTCGCTTTCGACCGACACCTGCAGCTTGTCGGGCCGCTTGGCTTGCAGGCGGGTGTGGTGACGAAACTCGATGACCTGGCCGTTTTCCAGCACCTGGTCGGTGCGGCTGTCGGCCTCGATGCGAAACTGCGCCAGGCTGCGCAGGTAGCCGCCCATCTGCTCCAGGGCGTTCAGGGCCTTGGGTTCGAGCTCGTCGGCCGAGGCGCCGCTGGTGAGCAGCAGGCCGATCAGAGCCATGCTTGCGTGACGAAAACGGGACATGGCGCACTCCGTTTACTTCGAGAAAGTGGTACTCACCAGACGTATTGAAAGCGCAGGGTCCAGGTGGTCACATCCGGCGAACCGCGACGCTCGGACACGGTGTCGGTGTAGGCCAGCAAACCGCCGAACTGCGGCGACAACATAAAGCCCATGCTCGCCCCGAGCAGGGCGTTTTCCTGCTTGTTGTCCTGCCAGTCGCCGTCGATGCGGCTTTCACCGCCACGGCTGTAGGTGGCGTCCAGCGAGGCCCACAACGCACGGTTGATGGTGTAGCTGTAGTGGCCCTCAATCGCGTAGAGCGGCTTTTGCTCCAGCTTGCTGTCGCCGTGGTAGTCCTTGTTGTCGCCAAACAACGAGACCCAGGTGTTGATCTCCAGCCATGTCGGGCCGATCGGCGTGCCAAACCCCAGCTCGGGCTTGAACACCCAGCGGTTGGCGCCGATGTTGATGATGCGGTCCTTGTCGTAGTCGCCGGTGGGCAGGGTCAGCCAGGCGGCGGCGGTGAGGAAGGTTTCCGGTTTCCATTGCGCGAATTCTTCCTTGCTCAGGGCCGGGCCGCCGAAGATGTTGTGGGCAAATACGATTTGGGTGTCGCCCATCCCGCCATTGCGTTTGGTGCCGGTGAAGAATTGCGCATTGTCGAAGGACGCGGAAACATCGGCGTACGGCTGCACGAACTGGATGGCACTGCCGCGCCCGTCGATACCAAACGAACGGGCGTAGCGAAACAGATAAAGGTCGGCGTTCAACGACAGGCCGGTGATCGGCAGCGTGGTGTCGATGGGGGTATTGGTGTCGATGCGGTTGTAGTAACCGAACACCATGTTCAAGTCGGTCGGGGTGTTCTGCCAGTCCCTGGCGTTGTCGGCAAACCCTAGCCCTGGCAGCATCGCCAGTGTTGATGCACACACCGCACTCAGTCGGACACGTAAAACCATGGCGCTACTCCTTGTATCGGCCTGATTCAGTTTGTGACGTGCCCGACCGGGCACGTTGTATTACTTAAGCGGTGTCAGGGGCGGCAGCTTCCATTGACCATTCCCTACCTCAGGCTTGGGCAGGTAAACCCGCAATATTGCGTAAAACGGGCCCGGTGGGGCCGGCAACCAGTTGCTCTGTTCGGCTTTCGGTGGTTCGTGGTGCTGCAGGGCCAGGGTCAGGCCGCCGTCGGCGTCGCGCTTGAGGCCGGCGAGCATGCGCGAATTGATCAGGTAACGTTTCTTGTGGTTGGGCACCAGCAGCTTGGTCTTGCCGTCGTACATGGTCAGCGACCAGAACGCGTCGGCCGGTGGCAGCTGGTCCTTGGCGAAATGCACGGTGTAGCTGTGGCGCGCGCCGTTGGCGGGCTTGCCTTCGCTGTCGACGAAGTAGCTGAAGTAAGCCGCTTCATCGGTGGAATTGCCGAAAATCCCCATGTCGGCGCCGGCGTAGCGGTACAGGTAGTTGTTATTGAGGTGGTCGCGGCTGCCGAACAGGTCGCCACTGGAAACCTGGTGGGTATCGACCTTGTCTTTCTTGAACGCGGCAAATTCGGCGCGGGCATCGGTGATGCCATCTTCCAGGGCCTTGCGCTGTTCGGCGGTCAAGTCCTTGAACTTGAACGGCGCGCCGGGGGCGATGCCGATCCTGGCAAAGCGCGCCAGCAGGTCTTTTTCGCTGTCCTGGGGCGCGGCGAATGCGAGCATGAAATTCAGGTAGCGGAACAGCTGCGGGCCTTCGGTCATGGTGGCCATGGGCTTGGGCCAGTCGATCTTCGGCGCCTTGGCCGGGGCGGCTTGCTTCACGTAGCTGCTCAGTGCCTGCACTTTGTAGCCGTTCTGGATCTGCTTGACCTTGTTCAGGTCCTTGTCGTCAAACAGCTGCGTGCGGTACAGGGCGTAGGCAATATTGCTCTCGCTGTAGACCACACGGTCCACATCCACTGGCTGCTGACCTTTCCAGTCAGGGCCGGCGATCATGTAGTGGCCGCCGTTGTTGCCGGTGCTGCGGGTGCCCAGGTAGGCAAAGTTCTGCGTATAGAGGTCGACCAACTGCACCGAGTAGTAGCGGTTGTCCTCGATCTTGGGCAGGGTCAATACCTGGGGCTCGCTGCGCAGGTCCAGCCAGACGAAGGAGTAGGGCGTGTCGGAATTAGGGGTGACGAACGCGGTGTCCTTGGGCGTGAACACCTGGGCGGTATTGCCGATATGGTTGAACGGCGCCTTGAAGTTGGCACCGCCTTTATCGACCGCCTGGGTGTACAGCGTCTTGTACATTTCTACCACCGGGTAGCCATACAGGTAGGCTTCCTTGGCAATCGCCCGGGCTTCGCTCGGGGTTGCGCTGAAGTCGGCCCAGGCGCCGGTACTCATCAGTATCGAGAGGCTCGCCAACAGCAGGCGCGTCGGTTTTCCAATCATGTTGTTGCGTCCTTCCAGGGTTCTTTTACAGGGCGTGGGATGAAAGCGCCGAGTTAACCGTTTTATTTGCCGAACGTCACGTTAATCCCTGCAAACAAGGTGAACTGAGGCAGGTCGTCGCCTTTGCGCGCCACGGTCCATTGCGGTTCGACAAAGGCGTTGAGGATGTTGCTGCCGGATTTCCACGCCTTGCCCGCACCGAAGCCGATGGGGATGTAATGGGTGTCGTTTTTCAGGTCGAAGGTCCAGGTGCCGGTGGAGCGCAGGTACCAGCCCTTGGGCAGGTTATGAATGATGAAGGGCTGCAGCGTGGCGCTCTCGACATGCGCGCGGTCATGGTCGCCGGCGAATGAACTCTGGTACTGCACCAGTGCGCCGAGCAAGCCGCGTGGCGAGGCATCGATGGCGACCGCCGCCAGGCCCGCCTGCCATTTGCCGGTGCCCAGCTCATCGTGCTCGGCAGTCGGCGCGGTGATCTGCGGGCCAATGCCCAGCTGCACGCCGTCGGTCTTGAGCAGGAAGATATCGAACAGGTTGAGGTCGCCGATGCCGGTGCTGTAGCCGCTATGGGGATCGGGCCGCGTGCTGAGGGGCAGGGTGGCGCGCAGCAGTTGCGGCACGCCGATAAAGTCCGACGGTGCAATGGGCAGGGTGCCGCGCAGCAGCAGGTCATTGGTGTGCGCGTTGCTGTCGTACAGCTTGGGGGTGTAGTAGTCCTGCAGGTTTGCGCCGGGTGCCAGGTTCAGGGGGTTGTTGCTCTTGTTGGCTGTCTCGGCGTTATCGGCGTGGGCCGATAACGTCGGCAATGCGAAGGCTGTCAGCAGCAATGCCGGAGCAAGCGGTGACCTGAGCATGACAATTCCCCAATTCCATGGCGACTGGCCCGATAGCGTGCTCGGGCTGTCCTGATGCACGAATGCTGTAGGACATGTCGATTGAAATTAGCAGCTAAATCCAGACGCGCTAGCAATCCGAAGGAATTAGTTGTTTAGGCGGGAAGCATCGATTTGACTTTGTCGCGCAGTTGATCGATGGAGAATGGCTTGGCGATGACTTGCATGCCGGCCGGCACGTCGATGTTTTCCGCGTAGCCACTGGCAAACAGAATGGGCAGGGCGGGGCGCAATTCACGCACTTTGGTCGCCAGTTGCTTGCCGTCCATATCCGGCAGGCCCACGTCGGTCATCATCAGGTCGATGACCTGGCTGGTGGTTTCGACAATCTTCAAGGCTTCTTCAGCGTCCGCCGCTTCGACCACCGAAAACTCCAGTTCTTCGAGGACATCGACGATCAGCATGCGCACGATGGCGTCGTCTTCGACTACTAGGATGGTGGAGGGGGCAGCAGACATAATGAAAATTCCCGAGAAAAGAAAGAAGGAGGTCTTGGGCGGTTGAAAGACCATTCTCTAATGAGTCGCATCAATCTAGGCAAGTTCCGTTGGCTGGCGCATTGTGACGGGAATGCGGGAAATTGTCGCGTTGCATGCGGCGCGGCAGCTTCAATAAAACGCGTTGCGGCAATGGTGCCTTGCCCTGGCACCATTGCCGCAAGTGACTCAAAGCGGCTGGTTGAATAGCGCGAACGGGTTGTTATAGGGGACCGACATCAGAAAATCTCCGTCATTGAACGTGCTGATGTGGAACTCCGGTACACCCTTCTCAAGACTAATCGGCTTAAGCGTGGAAGCAGCCCGTCCACTGTTTAACGTGGACTCCAAGCCGCGTTCCATCGCAGCCTGGTTGGGGAACGTCGCGATACCGAAGTTCGGGTCGAAGAAAAACCATTCCTTATTGAAGTTATCGTCGATGGTCATGCCCCCCAGCAGTCCGTGATCCTGGGTGCTGATCTTGATCATGGTTGGTTTTTGTGCCTCCCCCAAACGCTTGATAATCTCAGTGTATGGAACTTGGGTAACCGCTTCACTTCCATGAAAATCAACACGCAGAGTCTGATGTATTTCATTTAGCTGTTTGCGCCAGGCAATGGAGGCAGGAGTAGAGTTACTTGAGGCCGCTTTGAAAAAGTTAGCGATCAGCACATCCTTGGCGCCGTGTTGAATAGCCAACGCCATGGTGTCCACCAAGGCTGCACATTCGCCTTTTGATGCTATGTCGGCTTGAGCCAAGTAGAGATTTTGTGGCATGCCGGTCGATTTACCGCCTGCGGCAACGACCTCCTGGTTGAAAATTCCGGCGTCCTCGAGGCTCTTGGAGGCTTGTCGGTTTTCGATCAGCTTTGTTAGTCGGCCGATCTCTTCGGCATTGCGGTCAGCGTGAACTGCCAACTCTTTCAGATCGGTAACTTTCATCGACGGGTAATAGCCGGGGATTTTTTCGAGGCCCTCAGTGGCGGCCTTGCCTGTGGTGCTATAACCCCTGTTGAAATCGACTGCATGATTGAGTTTTGCGTTGTCCAAGGTGCGTCTGAACACTGCAGGAAGGTCTGGTGTTTTGGGATTTGGCGCTACCACCGCCGACAGCCAATTGATCAAGTTGCTGTTTATTTCACCGTTGCCGGCAATCGTAGTGGGCTGGAAATCTTTGAGTGCACAGCCATAGGGCCGCTGAGTAGTTGGGTCAAGGCTGTACCATTTACCTTTGTGCAGGACCGCGCCGCCCTCAACGGTCTGATCTGCAACCTTGAAGGAGCCTGTTGCCGCGACGCCATTGATTTTACTGACAGCCTTTAACAGGTCGTAACTGCCGCTTGCTCCCCTGAGATTGTTGAAAAGCTTAGTGCTAAGGGCCACACCTTTACCGACCAACCTCGCGCCTCCCACTAACAAATCGCCTACCCCGCCAAGTGGGTTGACCGCATCAATAAGCGCTGCACCGATGAACTTGGAATATTTCACGACTTTGGCGGTTTTGCTCAAACTACTCAGGACTTTGCTGCCGGTTTTTGCGGCTTGCGCAACTTTACCCGCGCCGAATGTGCACAGCCCAAATATATCTAGTACAACGTCTTGCAGTCCGTCTACGACGTTGCCGTTTATAAAGTTGACGACGGCAGAGCGAAACGGAATCAAGTTGAGACAGAACTCATCAAGCGCGGTACCCAGCACCCGGCCGTTATCGAAAGATGTCACGCCCTTGGCCTGGGTCAGTAAGTCCTCATTGTTTAGGCCCAGCGATTTTACGAAGACCTCTGCAACATAGTCGGTTCGGCTGGAACCGTAGTTGTTGGGGGTTTCAGTTGTGATGGGTTTTTCAGCCGAGTCGCTGGCGCGCATGCCATTGTCAGGATCAAAAAGTGCTGTTCGAGAAACAATATTCGCCTTTCGCTCCTGCAGATGTTCAGGCGTGTAAGGCGCTGTAAGTTTACGCTTAAGGTCGTTTCGCTTTTCGATAACACCCGTGTGGGTGTTGATTTCATAAATATTGACCTCATTGTTGAGAGTGGTTTTAACCATCATCGTGTGCCCGCGTTTTTTCAGGGCAAGCGGGGATGTCAAATCCAGTCCTATCTGGTAGTCGTTCGTGTGAAAGAACTCGGTTTTCCCGAACTCAAAATTCTTGCGATCTGCCACAGGCAAATTTGAAATCAGGTATTTGACGGTGTCGCGGTGACCCTCGGCCTGCGTTTTTATAGCCGCCTTAAACCGCTGCTTGAACAGCTTGCCTGCGTCACCGATGTTTGATGAGTGAGCGTAGGTGTTGAATTTCTGGATTGGAACGCTACCGATGGTGGAGACCCACGTATGGCTATCGTCGAGCTTTTCGCCCTCCATCACGATATCAAGCATGGAGCGCTTCACCAGCTCCGCGGGGTAAGTACGGCCACCGGCCACCCTGCGTTGCATCAAGACCTTGGCCTCGAAAACCGTTGGATCAACCGTCGGAAATTGTTCCTTAAGGGTATCGAGAGCTGCCTCCTTGCGCGTGGGGATAAGCGTTTGCATCGACAGCGACGCGTTCTTTATCGAGGTCAACTTACTGTTGAAGGCCTCACGGACTTTTTCCATTTGGGACCGCGACGGGTTGTCGGAGGAGCGCGGCAACACGCCATTGATGACACCCCAGTCTTTCAGGGCCTCGTACTTGGCCGCTTGAGTGGCGTAGTTATCGGTATTGATGGAGTCCGCCGCGGCAAGCACCGCAGCGTACGTCATGTTTTGCACCCGCCCGGGCGTCTGCGCTTCGATCCTGGCGGCTGCAATTGCAAGTAACGCCCAAGCACTGCTGCCGATGGTCACGTTGGCAGGAATATCTTTAATCAGAAATTGTGGGGCTGTGCTCGCCAACACTATATGAGCAGCCAGCGGCGCGGCGGTTGCGTCAGTCTTGTTAGTGTCGATCAAATGCTGTTTCAAATCGGCAAGAACCACAGAGGGCGGCTTGCCCCAGTACTGTTGCTGAGCCATATCAAAGCCAGCGATTTTGTTGCTTGTAGGTTGTTCCAGCTTATTTGGATCGAGGCCGAGGTGAATGGCGCTTAAAATGTAGTCGTAAACACTGGTGTCGGTGGAGAACCCATCCAAGTGCGTCTGCAGGGCTAGCCCCAGGCGTTCGGCCTTGGGGCTGTCGAGCAGTTTCATCAGCGCGCCGGCCGGGTTTTTCAAGTCTTCCGGCGTGACTGAGCTACCGCTTAACAAGTAACCCAGCACGCCCTTACCATCGTTGGGTAAAGGTAAGCCCGGGAGACCAGTAGTGTTGGAGGATAGAAAACGGGCGAGTTTGTTTTCATCAGAGGATGCCATCGGTACCGGCCACGACAGCCCACCGCCTAGATTTCCCAAGGGCGGTGTGGAGCCCATGACGAAGAGGCGCTGTGCCAAGGAGGTCACTTCATCCAGCGTTTTAGGGACGTGAAAACCGCAATGGCTGATCAAGGTGGACAGGTCGGGGAAAACCACTTTACCGCCGGCCAGGGTGGAGTCTGGGTGTGCTGTCAGGTGCCGGTTTGCCAATTGCTCCGCGATTACACGTTGTGCTGGCGCGCCTTGTTCCTTCACCGAAGTGGCGATCTCCTGAAGCTCTGCGGCCAGGTTACGCAGGTTCTCGCGATTGCCCTGCTGTTTACGCAGCACTGTGGCTGGCGTTTGTGTGAGGCTGAGGTTGCCGGGTAATAGCGCCAGCTTGTGTCGATCAAGCGCCTGCTCCGAACGTTGAGCGGCGGGGCGCAGGGTTTCATCTGGAGCAGCGGCATTCAAGTTATCGAGTGAGTGACCCGCTGGATTACTGGGGAATCCATAGAAAGCCCCCACCACCTCAAAGTCTACGAACACGGTGTTACGCAAGAGCGAAATATTCAACGTCTGGTTCGGGGTAGGTACGATGATCTTGGCGATTGCCAGAATAGGCCCCGCAATCTCTGCCCAACCCGATGCATCGTTCAAGGTAAAAGTCTTTTTGACATCATTTATCGTTGTCGACATCACGCCCGTAGCGGGATCGATTCTTACCGAGTTGGTTATCCCCTGTTCACGCATCCACGCCTTGACCGTCGGCGTTTCAAGATGGGCACGGTAAACCTCTAACCACTTACCCAACTTCGACTGGCCCGGAATCCCGATACGGGCATTACCGCTGTTGCGAAAGTCCGGCAGATGGCGATTGTATTCGGCAACGAGCGCATCTTCGCCCGCTTGCGTAAAAGGCTGCGATGGGTTTAACGGTACAAAGGAAGGCACTATCGCGGCGACCATGTCCTGCACACTCTGGCGTTGTGTGGCCAGCGCGGCGTCACCGCGTACCGAAGGAGATCTGCCTGTATCCGTTTCTTCGAACCTTGGGAAACTACCGAATCGCTGCAGCGCCTCATAACCTGCAGTGTTATGTGCCACATTATAAAACTGCGCGATGGTCTCAACGGTGGCCGTTGCGCAGAATGCATCCGCGTATTGAACGCTGTTCGCTTGACCGCTGGTCAATACTTTAGCGGCAGCCATGGCCGGTGCAATCACCTCGGCCAATTCAGGGTCAGTAACGAGATTGAAAACACGACGCTCGCCATTGACGCTTGCCGAGACACTATGGGTGGTGGGGTCCAGCACCATAGTATTCAGTTCAACGCGTTGGCGGCTGGCCCACTCCATCAGTTTCGGGGTCTGCAACGCCCTCGCCAACTGGTGACGCCATTGTCCGAGCGTTGAGCCGCCAGGCACCTCAACGGACGCGCCGGGGACGTTTGTCGCTGCCTGCTCTATGTAGCGTTGCGCCAGTTGACGGTCGTTGCGTGCACGCTCACTTAGTGGGCTTTGTTGGTCCAAGGAATTGGCAAGCGCATTAAGGGTTTTGAGGCTTGTGGGCAGTTTAAAACCCAAGCCCCGTAGGACTGTCGCAAAGTTTTGAGTCTTTCCATCAGGCATTTGAGTTGGCTTGTACATAAAGCCTGCAATAGCGAGGTCGGGGCTGGGTAGGCCCGCACAGATCCCCGCGATTCGCCTGAGCATGCCAGCCACGTCAGCCACATATTCCGGGGCCGCCACCTGTTGCCGCACATTTGTTGCGGGGGGCGTCTCGATAGTGAGGGCACTGCCTTGTGCGGCCAGCGCAGCCTCGCCTCGTATTGCCGCAGATCTACCTGAGTCTGTCTCTGCGATTACCGGGAAACCTCCGGTACGCCATAGCGCCGCATAACCTTCGGTGCCATGTGCCACATTATAAAACTGCGCAACGGTTTCAACGGTGGCCGTTCTGGAGAATGCATCCGAGTAGTGAACGTTCTCTAATTGGCCGCAGGTCAAAACCTTTGCGGCAGCCAGGATGGGTCTGAGCGCTTCGGCCACCTCAGGGTAATCAACGAGGCTGAAAGAGCTTCGCTTGCCATGGACCCTGGCCGAGAAGTTATCTGTGAAGGGGTAAATGACCATACTTCTCAGCTCTATGCCCTGGATGGCGGCCCACGCCTGGAATTTTTCAGACATCAGCGCTTTCGCCAACTGATGGCGCCAGTGGCCGAAGGTTGAGTCTGCCGGGACTTCCACCAGAGTACCGGCGATGTTCCGAGGGGCCTCCAACATATAACGTCTCGCCAGCAGGTCATCGCCATGGGCGCGCACGTTGGCCTTATCGTTTAACGGCGCCTGTATCGGGGCGGCAATTGAGAACCTGCCCTGGGGTATCGGGGTGGCAATTACGAACCTGCCCTGGGATGAGGAGAGGAGGGAATGATTAACGGTAGTCATCGAGATAATGCTCTGTAGGGGGATGTTTACGCCCCCCACTAACGCTCCGTGTGAGTTCGAGGGCTCCCCCTGTGTGATGAAAACCGCGGTATAGATTCCTAGGGCCGCCGACGATAAGAATTACTAGGTATTGCGAAAGTACGCTGATGAATCTCGTGCAAAGCCAGCAAGAGATTTGCGTGTACTACGTAGGCATTTGCGCCAAATCAACGCAGAAACATAGCCCTGGCCCCTCAAGTTCGGGCAAACTCTGCGTTTTTCCCTCTTGGACAAGGCATGCCCATGACTCCCGCGTCGACAGTCGATGAAAAGAGCTTCCGTACACTGCTCGGCCGCAATGTGGCGTTGCCCCTGGGTGTGGGCGTGCTCAGCGCGGTGTTTTTCGTCTGCCTGATCACTTATCTGCTGTCGGTGATCCAGTGGGTGGAACACACCGACCGGGTTATCAATAACCTCAACGAGTCGTCCAAGTTGACGGTGGACCTGGAAACCGGCCTGCGCGGCTTCCTGATCACTGGCGACGAGCATTTCCTGGACCCGTACGAAGTGGCCAAGCCGCGGATCATTGGCGACTTGCGCAACCTGCAGGAATTGGTCGCTGACAACCCGCAGCAAGTGGACCGCCTCAAAC
The DNA here is from genome assembly GCF_979253585.1 of Pseudomonas sp. AC463. Classification (NCBI taxonomy): domain Bacteria; kingdom Pseudomonadati; phylum Pseudomonadota; class Gammaproteobacteria; order Pseudomonadales; family Pseudomonadaceae; genus Pseudomonas; species Pseudomonas sp. AC463. The sequence goes on from NZ_CEEDDZ010000001.1 coordinate 175,022, forward strand.
GCCTGGAGGCGATGCAGAACGAGTGGAACAAGTACGCCCAGTCGATGATCGACCTGCAGCGTCAGAGCGGCGATTATCGCGGCGCGGTAAAGGCCGGTCGAGGCAAGGGCCTCACCGACTCGATTCGCCAGGAATATGCCGATGCGGTAGCGATGGAGCAGTCTTTTCGTATTGCACGTAATCAGGATGTCACCAAGACCACGGTGATCAGTGTCACTTTGTACCTGGCCTTCGTGCTCGGCCTGAGTGGCTTTTTGGCCTATATCGGCAGAAAGAATTTACTTGCTCTATCAGAAAGTTACAGCGCAAACCTCGCGTCACAACAGAAGATTGCGCGGCGCCTGGAACAGCAGGCTTGGCTGCGCAACGGCCAGACCGAACTGGCCGAACAGGTGCTGGGCCAACTGACCCTGAACATGTTGGGGCGCAATATCCTGCAGTTCTTTGCCCAATACATGGGCTCGGCGGTCGCGGCGGTGTATGTGCGCGAAGAACACGGCGGCCTCAAGCGCGTGGCCACTTATGGCTTTTCCCGCGAGCAGGAACAGCTTGAGCAGGCGATCTACAACGACGAAGGCATCGTCGGCCAGGCCGCGCAGCTCAATCGCCTGATTCGCCTGGACGACGTGCCGGTGGATTATTTCAAGGTCAGCTCCGGCCTGGGTGAGGGCAATACCCGCAGTGTGCTGGTGGTGCCGACCAGTGATGACGACCGCGTCAACGGCGTGATTGAGCTGGGCTTCCTGCGCCCGCTGGATGATCGCGATGTAGAGCTGCTGGAGCTGATTGCCGGCAATATCGGTACGTCCATCGAAGCCGCGCGGTACCGCCAGCGTTTGCAGGAAGTGCTCGCCGAGACCCAGCAGCTCAACGAAGAGCTGCAGGTGCAACAGGAAGAACTCAAGACCGCCAACGAAGAGCTGGAGGAGCAGTCGCGCATTCTCAAGGAGTCCCAGGCCCACCTGGAAACCCAGCAAGCCGAGCTTGAGCAGACCAACGAGCAACTGGCCGAACAGACCCAGACCCTCGCCGACCAGCGCGACGCCATGGACCGCAAGAACGTCGAGTTGAACCAGGCTCAGGTGGAGCTGGAAGACCGCGCCGAAGAGTTGCAGCGCTCCAGCAAGTACAAATCCGAATTCCTCGCCAACATGTCCCACGAACTGCGCACGCCGCTGAACAGCTCGTTGATCCTGGCCAAGTTGCTGGCGGAAAACCCGCAGGACAACCTCAGCGCTGAACAGGTCAAGTTTGCCGAGTCGATCTATTCGGCCGGCAATGACCTGCTCAACCTGATCAATGACATCCTGGATATTTCCAAGGTCGAAGCCGGCAAGCTTGAAGTGCGCCCGGAAAACTCCAGCGTGGCGCGCCTGGTCGATGGCCTGCGCGGCATGTTCGAACCGCTGGCCGCCGACCGCAAGCTGGGCTTCCAGGTACAAGTGCAGGCGGATGCGCCGGCGATGCTGTTTACCGACCGCCAGCGCCTGGAGCAGATCCTCAAGAATCTGCTGTCCAACGCGGTCAAGTTCACCGAGCAGGGCGACGTGAGCCTGTCGGTATCCCGCGCGCCGGGCGAGGGCATTGCCTTTACCGTGCGTGACTCGGGCATCGGGATTGCCCCGGACCAGCAGGAGAGCATCTTCGAAGCCTTCCGCCAGGCCGACGGCACCACCAACCGCCGCTATGGCGGCACCGGCCTCGGCCTGTCGATCTCCCGCGACCTGGCCACCTTGCTCGGCGGCTATATCAGCGTGACCAGCGAGCCGGGCAAGGGCAGCACCTTCACCCTGGTGTTGCCGGAGCAGTACGTAGAACGCGCGGAAGACGCGCCGGCCATCGAGCAACCGCGCCAGGTGGTGACGGCCCCGGCACCCAAGCCCATCGCGATTTCGCCGCTGCCGGTGGCCGATGCCGAACGGATCCCGCGTTTCGCCGACGACCGCGACAAAGCCCCGTTCACCACACGCTGCATCCTGGTGGTGGAAGACGAGCCGAACTTCGCGCGTATCCTCTTCGACCTCGCTCATGAGCTGGGCTACCACTGCCTGGTGGCCCATGGCGCGGACGAGGGCTACAGCCTCGCCAAGGAATACATCCCCGATGCGATCCTGCTGGACATGCGCCTGCCCGACCATTCCGGGCTGACCGTGCTGCAGCGCCTCAAGGAACACGCCAACACCCGCCATATCCCGGTGCATGTGATTTCCGTGGAAGACCGCGTCGAAGCCGCCATGCACATGGGCGCCATCGGTTACGCGGTGAAGCCCACCACCCGTGAAGAGCTCAAGGACGTGTTCGCGCGCCTGGAAGCCAAGCTGACCCAGAAGGTCAAGCGTGTGCTGCTGGTGGAAGACGACGACCTGCAACGCGACAGCATTGCCCGCCTGATCGGCGACGATGACATCGAGATCACCGACGTCGGCTTCGCCCAGGCGGCCCTGGACCTGCTGCGCACCAACGTCTACGACTGCATGATCATCGACCTCAAGCTGCCGGACATGCTCGGCAACGAGCTGCTCAAGCGCATGGCCACCGAGGACATCTGCTCGTTCCCGCCGGTGATCGTCTACACCGGGCGCAACCTGACCCGCGATGAAGAAGCCGAGCTGCGCAAATACTCGCGCTCGATCATCATCAAGGGCGCGCGCTCGCCGGAGCGCTTGCTGGACGAAGTGACACTCTTTCTGCACAAAGTCGAATCGCAGTTGTCCCATGACCGCCAGAAGATGCTCAAGACCGCCCGCAGCCGCGACAAGGTCTTCGAGGGGCGCAAGATCCTGCTGGTGGACGACGATGTGCGCAACATCTTCGCCCTGACCAGCGCCCTTGAGCACAAAGGCGCCGTGGTGGTGATCGGGCGTAACGGCCGTGAAGCCATCGACAAACTCAATGAAGTCGACGATATCGATCTGGTGCTGATGGACGTGATGATGCCGGAGATGGATGGTTACGAGGCGACCGCGCTGATCCGCCAGGACCCGCGCTGGAAGAAGCTGCCGATCATCGCAGTGACGGCCAAGGCCATGAAGGACGATCAGGAGCGCTGCCTCGCGGCGGGCTCCAACGATTACCTGGCCAAGCCGATTGACCTGGACCGCCTGTTCTCGCTGATTCGCGTTTGGCTACCGAAGATGGAACGTATTTAAGTGGAGCAACGTTTTTTGGACAAAAGCAGCGACATTGAGCTGCGCCTGCTGATTGAGGCGATCTACCTCAAGTACAGCTATGACTTTCGTGATTACTCCGGCGCTTCGGTCAAGCGCCGCGTGGCCCATGCGTTGCGCCAGTTTGACTGCGCGACCATTTCGGCGCTGCAGGAGCGGGTGCTGCATGACCCGGCGGCGTTCATGCAGTTACTGCAATTCCTGACGATTCCGGTGAGCGAGATGTTTCGCGACCCGTCGCACTTCCTCGCGATCCGCCAGGAAGTGGTGCCGCTGCTCAAGACCTACCCGTCGATCAAGATCTGGATCGCCGGGTGCAGCACGGGGGAGGAGGTTTACTCCATGGCCATCCTGCTGCGTGAAGAAGGGCTGCTGGAGCGCACGATCATCTACGCCACGGACATCAACCCGGCGTCGCTGGACAAAGCCAAACAGGGTATCTTCTCCCTGGAGAATGTAAGGGCTTACACTGCGAACTATCAGCAGGCCGGTGGGCAGCGTTCATTTGCCGACTACTACACAGCGGCTTACGATTACGCGATTTTCGACAAGACGCTGCGCGAGAATGTCACGTTCGCCGATCACAGCCTGGCGACCGATAGTGTATTCTCAGAAACTCAATTAATTTCGTGCCGTAACGTACTGATTTACTTCAACAAAAAGTTGCAGGATCGCGCCTTTGGGTTGTTCCATGAGTCGCTGTGTCATCGCGGCTTCCTGGTGCTGGGCAGCAAGGAAACCCTGGATTTTTCCGGCTACGCCACCCAATTCGAACCCTTGGTCAAACAGGAACGGATCTACCGCAAATCATGAACGACGCTCACGCCAGCCCGATTCGCGGGATTGAAGCCATCGTCGTCGGCGCGTCTGCCGGCGGCGTGGAGGCGTTGCTGAGTATTTTCGGCGCGCTGCCCGCAGGCTTCGGGCTGCCGATCATTGCCGTGCTGCACCTGCCGGACGAGCGCCGCAGCCAGCTGGCGGAAGTGTTCGCGCGGCGTCTGCGCATTCCGGTGCGTGAAGCGCGCGACAAGGAAGTGATCGAGGCGGGCACGCTGTATTTCGCCGGCCCCGGTTATCACCTGTCGGTGGAGCACGACCGCAGCTTGTCCCTGAGCCAGGAAGACCGCGTGCATCACTCGCGCCCGGCCATCGATTTCCTGTTTGCCTCCGCCGCCGATGCCTATGGCAAGGGCCTGCTCGCGATTCTGCTGACCGGTGCCAACCACGACGGCGCGCGCGGGCTGGCCCACGTCAAGCAGTCGGGCGGCACCACGGTCGTGCAAGACCCCGTCGAAGCACGCATTGCCGTGATGCCACGGGCGGCGCTGGCCTTGCACACCCCTGACCATATTCTCACGCTGAGCCAAATTGGCTCGTTACTGGCTTTGCTGGAATCTTCCCCATGTTAAGTACTGTCCAGGCCAAACTGCTGATCGTCGATGATCTGCCGGAAAACCTGCTGGCCCTCGAAGCGCTGATCAAGCGCGAGGACCGCCAGGTGTTCAAGGCATTGAGCGCCGACGAGGCGTTGTCCCTGTTGCTGGAACATGAATTCGCCATGGCCATTCTCGACGTGCAGATGCCCGGCATGAATGGTTTTGAGCTGGCCGAGCTGATGCGCGGCACCGAAAAGACCAAGAACATCCCGATCGTGTTCGTCAGTGCCGCCGGCCGTGAACTCAACTACGCGTTCAAGGGCTATGAAAGCGGCGCCGTGGACTTCCTGCACAAGCCGCTGGATATCCACGCGGTCAAGAGCAAGGTCAATGTGTTCGTCGACCTGTACCGCCAGAGCAAGGCCATGAAGCAACAGGTCGAAGCCCTGGAGCGCAGCCGCCGCGAGCAGGAGCTGTTGCTCACGCGTCTGCAGGCCACTCAGGCCGAGCTGGAGCAGGCGGTGCGCATGCGTGATGACTTTATGTCGATCGTCGCCCATGAAGTGCGCACGCCGCTCAATGGTCTGATCCTGGAAACCCAGCTGCGCAAGATGCACCTGGCCCGCGATAACGCCGCCGCGTTTACCCTGGACAAGATGCACGCCATGGTCGACCGCGATGAACGCCAGATCCAGAGCCTGATCCGCTTGATCGAAGACATGCTGGATGTGTCGCGCATCCGCACCGGCAAGCTGTCGATTCGCCCCGGGCGTTTCGACCTGGCGCAACTGGTCAGCAACCTGGTGGACAACTTCGCGCCGCAAGTGGCGGCTGCCGATTCGTCCATGCAACTGGTTGCCGAAGGCCCTGTGGAGGGTAACTGGGATGAGTTCCGCATTGAGCAGGTGGTGACCAACCTGTTGACCAACGCCTTGCGCTACGGCGCCAAAAGCCCGGTGAATGTGCGGGTGTACAGCGAGCACGGCGAGGCCCGCGTGGAAGTACGCGACCACGGCATCGGGATCAGTGAAGAGAACCAGAAGCGTATTTTCCAGCAGTTCGAGCGTGTATCCGCCAGCCAGGTAGCGGCCGGGTTGGGCCTTGGGCTGTTTATTTCAGAGCAGATCGTTGCGGCCCATGGCGGCACCATCGAGGTCGAGAGCCAGATAGGTGAGGGCGCCCTGTTCCGGGTGTGCCTGCCCCTTGAATCGGCGGCATGAAATCAATCGTCACCTCGACGCAACCTTCTACGTGACCCCATGGTCGTAATTGCAGCAATTGACCGGACAAAGGCTTCCCATGAGTGAAGATGCACAAGATGTCGTTCTGATCGTCGAGGACGACGAATCCATTATGTTCGTGCTGGGTGAGTACCTGGCAGGCCTCGGCTATCGGGTGCTGAAAGCGATCAATGGCAAGGAAGCCTTCGAAATCCTCGCGACCAAGCCGCACCTGGACCTGATGGTCACCGATTACCGCCTGCCGGGTGGTATCTCCGGCGTGCAGATCGCCGAGCCGGCACTCAAAGTGCGGCCGGAGCTGAAAGTGATTTTTATCAGCGGCTATCCGCAGGAAATCCTCGACTGCAACAGCCCTATCACGCGCAACGCACCGATCCTGGCCAAGCCGTTCGATCTGGATACGCTGCAAGAGCATATCCAGCGGTTGTTGGCGTAGGCGTTCATTGCTGGATGGGCTGACGGGGAAATATCCCAATACACACATCTCTGGATCATATTTACATCGCTTGCCAATCAGTAAGTGCCCCTGAAAAGAAACTGTTCAATCGGGGGCAATTACTTAAATGATATGGGCAAGGGTATTTAATGAGTCAGATTGGTTTCCGCTCGGCCTCCGCGTTCACACCTGATTATTCAAGTCTTCACGATCATTACCCCGCCCCAACCCACGCACAGAGAAATCAGCTATCCAATGACAGTGAGGCTGAGCGGCGTGATACGCGACGGCTTAACCTCTCCGAGTTCCCCGCACACACGACGCCGGGACTTTCAATTGCGTTATCGCGCCGCAATGAAACATTAAAGCTGGCCGACTTGCTGACGTCAGCTCCTCGCGAAACCCCGCAGCAACTTATTGATTATCTTAAAACCACCACCCTCAGCGTCTATCCCCTCACCGATAACGCTGCGGGCGATGCATCAGCTATACAGCACACCGTGAGTCTCAAGGACTATATAAACCATAATAAGTGGACCGTGCCGAAGACGCCGGGTGAACTTGAGGCCATGATTGAAGCGTTGCGAACGCCTGCGCCCATTACGCCCGAAAAAGGTGATTTCTCGGGTGCCCTCGGTTGGCCAAACCCGCCGACCCGCCAGGAAAGATTAGAGATCTACCAGGGTGTCCTGGCCGGTATAACGAACCCCGGTTCCGGTGGCTTGCTGGGGGAGCTGAGCGATAATCGGCCTTGGCAGAGCCATGAACTGGGCAATCTGCGTGAAGCGATCCAGGACATACTCGACTCGCCTAAAGCCCAGGCCCTTGGCAGGGAGTTGCAAGCCAGCGTCGGCGCTGTGCCGACCTCCACCAGCGCCACTGATTACCTCTTGGCCGCTATTCATGAAGTGTACGATCCCCAGGGAGAAGCTTCAGGTTCAAGAGGTAACGTAGCCGGGTTTGAACTCATCCATCCCGACAATTCGGGCTTGACGGCGTCGGCTATCGTCAAGCGATTGGCCAACCATTTAAAGGCAGCACCTGTTCGCACTGGACACGAGCGGGTCAACGATCAAACGGCGCTTATCGCCGCTCACTTGCTGCTTTCAAGCCGTGCGCCGGAGTTTTTGGTTAAAGATATACCGGTGAACGTGACCTATGGCTCCCAGGCCTGGCTTACCTTGAGCACCGCCGTGGGGCGAATCGAGGCGCAAGCGCCAGGCGCCACCGCGACGATGAAATATGCAGACATTTTGCGTCAAGGCGATGTTGCCGCTCTCACCCTGCAGCAACTGCGGGCAGAGCAGAAGGCCAAGTTGACCGCGCTCATGGACTGGGGAGTGGCCAATAGGCTCATCCCGCTGAGCCCATCAGACGATTACACAGCGAATCAACAGAAAGACGTCCTGGCTGCATTCCAGAAGCAAATGGCAGAGCTTGTAGCCGCATTGGAGGTCCAGGGTGCCCCCATTCCTATGCGCGAAAGCATGGCGGCTGACCAGCTCTATGACGCGCTCGGCTTTAATCAAAGCGAAAACCTGCCTTACCTCAAGTCGATCATAAGCAAGCTCGGTATCCCAAGGGCGGGCAATGAAAAGCTGCGCGAGGCGCAGGGTGAGAAGGCTGATTTTAATGAACTGATCAACACCAGGTTCATAACGTTAAAGTATCCAAATAAAGATTTTCCCGGTCCGTATTCGTTATTGGACCTTTATATCTCTAACCGTCTATTCGACGCCCCCGAGCCAGGGAGCAGGAGTGGCGCACTCGACAATACAAAAAACCAATGGCATTTGTTTTCGAACAAGGTCAAGTTTTTTGAACTGCTTGGAACGTCGGCGGGTTTCCCGGACACCAACAAACTCTACACCGACAAAATACAAAGCCACATTGATGACTTGAAGCTGGGTACAAAAACAACGGTTAAATATTTAATTTCCCGCCTTCCGGCAGACGACCTTAAGTTTTTAGTGCAAGGCAAGGTTGAATTTTACCGCGAGGAGCTTATTTACGACTCTACCCCTGGACGGAACCATGTTGAACGCGGGCAGCCCATTAGTAACAAGCCGCTGGTTGCACGTTGCCAAATAGGCTCAGAAGTCAGGTTTTATGAGATAAACCCTCAAAAGGCGAATATTTACAGGCGAGCCGATCTCGAGAAGAACTTCAAAGTGGGGGCCCCTGATGGGCTGCGAAAACAAGTGCTTCCAGGCAGTGATACGGATGAGATCAGTGTGCCTAGCTACGCCAGGATTCCAGGCAGCCACCGATATACCACCAAAGTTGCCGAAATGAACCCCTCGGATTTACCCCAAGAACCCGCCTATGATTCCCGTCGCACAAATAACATCGCGAACTTTGTGACCGAGCATGTGTATGCAGGCCTGACGGAGAAGATCAAGGCCTATTCGAAGGGGGCTACAACGCTGGAGACCGAAGTTCCAGACTACGTAAAGTATCGTGAGTTTCTGCTTAACCTGATTCCCTTGCGCTCCGCCATTGTGAATTTCTCCAAAGGTAACTTTGCCGAAGGTTTGGGCGAGCTTGCCTTGGACGCTCTGGGTTTTGTCACCCTGGGTGCCGCGACGGTAGGCAAGGCGCTGGGCGCCGTAGCAAAAGGGGCCAAAGCCCTGCGAGTCGCCTCAATCATTGGCAAGGCCGCGGTGAGTCTCCTCAATCCATTGGACGGTGTCACCAGCCTTATCACTGGCGTAGGACGCGGAGTAAAAAAGGTCGGCAATGTTGGCCTCAAACACCTGAATAAAATTCGTGGAGCAGCAGGCGATTATGACCTTGTCGCTGCGGCCAAGCGCTTTGATGCATCAGCCTTAGGCACCTACAAGCGCGAAGGCCATGTCGTACACAGCGGGACCGCCGTGCTAACGGGCGGAAAGTGGCATGCCTACGACGCTGTCTTGCAGCAACCCTACGGTTCAGCGCTGGTTGACTTCGTGCCCTCCATGAAGAGCGCTGCGGCTTTTGGAGACTGGGATGTGGGTCGAAAAGTGTTGAAGCCCGACCAAAAAACCATTGTGGATAAATGGACCGCGGCGCTCAACAAGCATAAGTTCGGGCCCGATAAAGCACAGTTCGAAGCGGCTTATCACGCTACCGAGGTGCCGAAAGCCTCCAGCCTTTTTTCACGCGAAATGAAGCCCCTGGAATTAATGGCGTTGGCGCAAAAAAAAGACCTCACGGCGAGCATGATGGGCTCACTCGTCAAGCAGTACGATAATTTGGCCTTCAAGCACGGGGCAAAAGGCGCGACCCGGTTCATCGACAACATCGAACCTGAATTCGGTACTGTGTTTGCAATGCCGCAAGCCAGTTACCTGAGTTCGACAGCGCAGTTTTCCGATGGCCAATGTGCAGCGCTTTCGCGCACGTTCGCCACGGCCATAGAACAAGGCAAAGACAAAGTACTGATTAATAACATGTACAAAGCCTCGGCCCGTCCTGATGCACCTGCGTCCAGGGAGTTCATGCACTCGCTTAAAAGCCTGCAAGCTCAGACGGGCGGCGAAACGGCGTTTCATGCGCACAAGGTTGCGCGGCAGGTGACCCACGACCAGTTGGTGGAGGAGTTGGCACAATCACCCGGCACTAAATCCGTGATGATCGATACACCAGGGCATGCAATGGCGGCGGGTGTGATCGTTAAGGGCTCGGCGAAAAAATACTATTTCTATGATCCGAATGCTGGCGTTGCCTACTTCAATACCCCCGAGGCAATGGAGAAAGGGCTGACCCGGTTATTCAATGACACAACCTTTCCCACGCCTTACCGATCCCATGGCGTAGATCCCAAACGTCTGGAGTTCAAGATATTCACCCATGACGACGAATGGAGAGAGCTGAATAGCATCAACCAAAGCGCGTTCAAAAAGCTCTATGAAGTCCCACTCGATGAGCGCGCATTTGCGACCCTCTCTCATGATCGTTTGAAAGCGGGCTGGGAACACCAGTACAAGACGCCAGGCAATCATGGCCTGATTTGTTACGAAGCCTCAGTACGTGTGGGGCAGGCCGAAAAGACCCTTGCCCCTGAAGTCTTCGACGCTGTGCAAGCCGCCAGAAAAGGTCAGCGAGGCACTAACTATTCACAACGCTACCTGAACATCATGGGCATTCAGTCAGACAGTCTCAAAACCAGGTTCAATCCTGCGGACATCCAGGAGTCCGGTTTGCTCAACTTCAAACGTGCGCATGAGGGAGGGGAGTTCGGCCACACGGTCTACATCCAGAAAGACGTAAACAATAAGCTTTATCTGTTCAACACCAATAGCCAGGATCTGGACGCGGCGATGGCCAGACATGGCAACCCGTCCAAGTTAAGCGGCAGCATGACCGTTTATCACCTGGGCGATGGCAAGCATAAAGGCCTTCAGGATTTCCTCGACGGGCTCAACGGGCAAAGCGGCTGGCAGTTTGCCTACACACCCGCCAGCACACTCAACGCCAACGTAGCGAACCTGGCCGTCTGAAAATGCGCGGCCCCTAGCACCTGATCATCTCCCGCACCTTCGCCGTCAACAAATCAAAGGTAAACGGCTTGGTGATCAGCTGCATGCCCGGGTCGAGGAACCCGCCTCGTACCGCCGCGTGCTCGGCGTAGCCGGTAATAAACAACACCTTCAAGTCGGGTCGAAGCTGCCTGCCGATTTCGGCCAGTTGCCGGCCGTTCATGCCCGGCAAGCCCACATCGCTGATCATCAGGTCAATGCGCTGGGTGGACTCGATAATTGGCAACGCACTGTCAGCATCGCCAGCCTCGACAAAGGCGTAACCCAGCTCGCTCAATACCTGGCTGACCAACGCCCGCACGGCCGGGTCGTCCTCAACGATCAAGACGGTTTCGCCGGCATTGGCGAACGGCAGCAGGGCAGGGTCCGCACGCACATCGGCGGTGGGTTGGCCGATAAAGCGCGGCAGAAACAGGCTCACCGTGGTGCCCTTGCCGACTTCGCTATGGATGGTCACATGGCCATGGGACTGGCGCGCGAAGCCATAAATCATCGACAAGCCCAGGCCGGTGCCCTGGCCGATGGGTTTGGTGGTGAAGAACGGGTCGAAGACCCGGCCGATCACGGTGTCCGGTATGCCGCAGCCGTTATCGCTGACACTCAGTTCCACGTAGTCGCCAGGAGTGAGAGTGCCATAGGCGGCGGTGAATACGCTGTCGAGCCGGCGGTTGGTGGTTTCCACCACCAGCTTGCCGCCGCCGGGCATTGCATCGCGGGCGTTGATGACCAGGTTGAGCAGGGCGCTTTCCAGCTGGTTGGGGTCGGCTTCGGCGGTCCAGGGCTCGCCGGTGAGGCGCATGTCCAGGGAAATGCTTTCGTTGATGCTGCGTTGCAGCAGCTCGCCCATGGACGTGACCAGCTCATTGAGGTTGACCGGTTTGGAGTCCAGCGACTGGCGACGCGAGAACGCCAGCAGCCGGTGGGTGAGCCCGGCGGCGCGATTCGCCGAGGTGACGCCCAGGTCGATCAAGCCGTCGAGGTCGTCCAGCTTGCCTCGGGATATCCGCCGGCGCAGCAGCTCCAGGCTGCCGATGATCCCGGTGAGCATGTTGTTGAAGTCATGGGCGATGCCGCCGGTCAATTGGCCGACGGCTTCCATTTTCTGTGATTGGCGCAAGGCTTCTTCGTTGTGACGCAACTGCGCGGTGCGCTCTTCGACTTGTTGTTCGAGGGTTTCCAGGGTGCGCTGCAGGCGCAACTCACTCTGGCTCAGGTCGATCAGGCGGTCGCGCGCTTCATATTGCCGGCGGCGGCCGCGCAGGGCGGCGCTGACCAGGCTGATCAGCGTGATCGGGTGGAAGGGCCGCTCCAGGAACGTCACGTTGCCCAACAGGCCGCTGAGGTGTGACGAGCCGTTCTGCTCGCTGCCGCCGTGATGGGTCATCAGCACAATGGGCAGGTCCGACCAGGCCGGTTGCCGGTGCAAGTGCTCCAGCAGCGGTTCCAGATCGACACCGCGCAGGGCTTCGGCAGCGATGATCAACAAGCCGGCGCCCTGGTCCAGGGCTTCGCAGAGCATCGGCAGGTGGCTGGCAACGATGCCGTTGTAGCCGGCTTCTTTGAGCATCATCAGCGCCAGCGCGCCATCACGGCCCATCGGCGCCAGTACGATTGCGCGTTCGGAGACCGGTGAAAGGCCCGTCACACGCCCTCATCCTTGAGCAGAGGGGAACCGGCGCCCATGTAGGTCGGGATCCCGCGCAATACGCCCTGGAAGTTGTCCAGCGGCTCGCCGACCGTCAGGCCACGGCTGCCGATACGGTATTCGCGGATCGTCGATTCGTGAGAGCCGGTGCGTTTCTTGATGATCGAGATGGCGCGGCGCACCTTGCCCAGGGCCTCGAAGTAGCGCAGCAGAATCACGGTGTCGGCCAGGTAGGTGATGTCGACCGGCGCTTGCATGTCGCCGACCAGCCCATGTTGCGCGACGGTCATGAAAGTCGCCGCGCCCCGGCGGTTGAGGTACAGCAGCAGTTCGTGCATATGCAGGATCAGTGCGTTTTCTTCGGGCATTGCGGCCTGGTAGCCGTTGATGCTGTCGATCACCACGGTCTTGATCCCGCGCTCGTCGACGCAACGGCGCACGCGGTGCGAGAACTCGCCGGGGGACAGCTCGGCGGCGTCCACCTGCTCGATCAGCAGGTTGCCGGTTTCCTGTAGCGCCGCCAGGTCGATGCCCATGTTTTTCATGCGTTCGAACAGCAGCCCCAGTTCTTCATCGAAGATAAACAGCGCGGCTTTTTCACCACGGGCCACGGCGGCGGCGGCGAAGATCATCGAGATCAGCGACTTGCCGGTACCGGCCGGGCCGAGGATCAGGCTGCTGGAGCCGGTTTCGATGCCGCCGCCCAACAGTGAATCCATGGCAGGAATGCCGCTGGTCAGGGTCTGGCGGAGGTAGCCACCGCGGTGCTCGGCCGCCACCAGACGCGGGAACACGTGCACGCCGCCTTGCATGATGGTGAAGTCGTGGAAGCCGCCACGGTACTTCTGGCCGCGGTATTTCACCACCCGCACCCGGCGCCGTTCGGCACCGTAGTTGGGGGTCAGTTCTTCCAGGCGAATCACGCCGTGGGCCACACTGTGCACGGTTTTATCGAGGGATTCGGTGGTCAGGTCATCCAGCAGCAGCACGGTGGCGTCGTAGCGCACAAAGTAGTGCTTGATCGCCAGGATCTGCCGGCGATAACGCAACGAGCTTTGTGCCAGCAGGCGGATTTCCGAGAGGCTGTCGATAACCACGCGGGTCGGCTTGACCCGTTCCACTACCTCGAAGATCTGGCGGGTGGCTTCACCCAGTTCCAGGTCGGAGGAGTACAGCAGGCTCTGCTGGTGCTCGGCGTCGAGCAGGCTTTCCGGCGGGGTCAGTTCGAAGATATGGATATTGTCATCCAGGTCCCAGCCGTGGGACTTGGCGCCCTGGCGCAATTCGCGCTCGGTTTCGGAGAGCGTGATGTACAGCGAACGCTCTCCGGCTTTTGCCCCGGCCTGCAGGAAGTGCAGGGCGACCGTGGTTTTACCGGTGCCAGGCTCACCTTCCAGCAGGAACAGGTGGCTACGCGATAGCCCGCCGGAAAGAATGTCATCAAGACCTTCGATGCCGGTGGCCGCTTTTTCGGATAACTGCGCGTTGGATGTAGACAAGAAGTGCCCTCAGGTCACATACGAGTAGAGGATGCGCGCCGTTGATATCGGAGCGCCATACTCTCTTGACCGTAGCGCTTTGCCACGGTTCCAACCTGTTGCTAAAACTACAGACCCTGCTGGAGTGCGGGGTCATCCGGATTCTGCTGTTCAAGCTGGGCGAGCAGCACTTGCACGTTCTGCAACTGGCCGCTTTCTTTCCAGTAGTTGATCAGCAGCACGCGCGCCTTGCGATTGGCCGGGTGGCGCTGAAGGATTTCTTCCAGCTGGCGCTGGGCAGCTTCCTGTTCATGCTGGGCGTGCAGGGTGGTGGCCAGGTCGTAGCGGTAATCCTGGTTGTCCGGCTCAAGTTCCACCGCCTTGGACAAGCCGAGCAGCGCATAGGGGCGCTCGCCATGGTGCAGCAGCCACATGCCCAGGGCATGTTGCAGGTAGGCCGACTCGGGGTGCGCCGCCAGCTGCCGCGCCAGCAGTTGGCGGGATTCGTCGGTCTTGCCTTGCTTGTCGAGCAATTCGATCTGCGCCACCCCGGCTTGCAGGTTATCGGGTTGCAAGCGCATGGCCTGTTCCAGCGCATTTTGCGCGTCGGGCAGCAGGGCGCTGTGGATATACAGGCGCGCCAGTTGAATCCAGCCCTCGGCCGTTTCCGGCTGCGCCTTGAGCGTCTTTACGAACTCATCCAGCACCTGCTGCAACGGGCCGAAGTACAGGCCCAAGGTGTCGGGGGACAGCCCGAGCAAGGCATTGGCAGCGGCAAACCGTACGCCCTGGTCGGGATCATCCAGCGCCGGGCCAAGCAGCAGCGTGCGCTGGCCACTGGGCACCAGGCCGACGATGCTGTGAATGGCAGCCTCGCGCACCAGCGGTGACTCGCTGGCCAGGTCTTTATCCGCCAGTTTCAAGGCCTGGGGGCTGGGGTAGTTGGGCAATTCGGCGTGCAGCGCGGCGCGGCGTTCGGGCGACAGGTCCGGGCGGCCCAATTGCTGGTACAGCACACGGGCCGCGCCGGGCTCGCCGTTATGCGCCTGTTTCAAGGCTTTGGAGTAACCGTGGGCAATGGCCGGCGGCACGGCCACCGGGGTGGCGCGGGAGAAATACCAGGTGAGCAGCACAATAAACAACAGGGCGCACAGGCCGACGATGGCGTAACGGCGTGACTTTGACATGCAGGCGTCCAGCAAGAGCAAAGCCGTCAGCTTCGGTCAGACCAGGGCAGGTGTCAAACCCGCATCAGGTCAGCACGTAGTCCACCGGTTCGAGGGCCGGCGGCAAATCGGTTTCGCCCAGCGCCGCGAGCACTTCGCGCTCCAGGGTGCGCAGCAGGGCATTACACGGCAGGTCGTTTTCATCGAAGCCAAACGGATCTTCGAGGTCATCGCCGATCTCATCCAGGCCAAAGAAGGTGTAGCTGACGATGGCGGTGAACACTGGTGTCAGCCAGCCCAGGGGTTCGGCCATGGCGAACGGCAGGAGGATGCAGAACAGGTAGATGGTGCGATGCAGCAACAGGGTGTAGGGGAAGGGCAGCGGCGTGGTCTTGATTCGCTCACACGCAGCCTGCACCTGGCTGAGGCTGACCAGCCGCGCTTCCAGCTGGGTGTAGCGCCATTCACTGAGTACGCCTTGCTCGGTCAGCGCGGAAAACCGCGCGCCTACCTGTTGCAGCACGTTGTCCGGCAGGTTGGGGTGGTGTTTGTCCACCGCCGCCCATGGCGTGATCGCCCGGGCTTCGTCTTCATGGCGCAAGCGTGCGATCAGGCCGTGGGCAAAACCGCACAGGGCGCGCAGCAGGCCGGCGCGCTCGGCCGGGTCAATGAGCAGTTGGGTTTCGCGGATCAGCGAGCGCACGTCAATGATCATCTGCCCCAACTGCTTGCGGCCCTCCCACCAGCGGTCATAGCAGGCGTTGTTGCGAAAGCTCATGAAGATCGACAGCGACAGCCCGAGCAGGGTGAAAGGCGTAGCGTTGACCTTGGAGAAATACGCCGGGTGCAGGGTTTCGACCAGCACAATCACCGAGGCCAGCAGGGTCACCAGCAGGCTGCGCAGGGCGATGCGTTTGGCAATCGAGCCCTTGAGGGAAAACAGGATGCCGAGCAGGTTGGGTTTGGGACGTACGATCATCGCGGGGCTTCTTTGGTGGCGCAGGCCCACAGGTTAGAAGGCCGCCTGGTTGCCGTCCAATCGCTTGGGCTGACCGGCCGATCAGCGGGATCGATGATTGGCCAAACCAGTCAACGATATTGAAGGCTTTGACCATTGCCGCTATGCGGCTGCAGAGCGACCATCTGGCCCAATCGTGCACAGTCCAAGGAAACAATAATGCAGATTGAAAACAAGGTATTCCTGGTCAGCGGCGGCGCTTCGGGCCTCGGCGCGGCCACCGCGCAAATGCTCGTAGCCGCCGGTGCCAAAGTGATGCTGGTGGATATGAACGCCGACGCCGTGGCCGCCAAAGCCCGGCAGCTTGGTGACAATGCACGCAGCGCGGTGGCAGACATCAGCCAGGAAGCCGCCGCCGAAGCGGCCGTAAACGCCGCTGTGGAAGCCTTTGGTGGGCTGCACGGCTTGGTCAACTGCGCCGGCATCGTGCGCGGCGAAAAAATCCTCGGCAAAACCGGCCCCCATGGGCTGGCCAGCTTTGCCCAGGTGATCAACGTCAACCTGATCGGCAGCTTCAACCTGCTGCGCCTGGCCGCAGCGGCGATCGCTGAAACCGAGGCGAATGCCGAAGGCGAGCGTGGCGTGATTATCAACACCGCCTCCGTCGCCGCGTTTGACGGGCAGATCGGCCAGGCCGCCTATGCGGCCTCCAAAGGCGCGATTGCCAGCCTCACCCTGCCGGCCGCGCGTGAACTGGCGCGCTTCGGCATCCGCGTGATGACCATCGCCCCGGGCATTTTCGAAACCCCGATGATGGCCGGCATGACCCCCGAGGTGCGCGACTCCCTGGCCGCCGGCGTGCCGTTCCCGCCGCGTCTGGGCAAGCCCGCCGAATACGCCGCGCTGGTGCGGCACATCATTGAAAACAGCATGCTCAATGGCGAGGTGATCCGTCTCGACGGCGCCTTGCGCATGGCTGCCAAGTAAGGAAGATTCCCCATGACTGATCCCATCGTGATTGTCAGCGCCGTGCGCACGCCCATGGGCGGGTTCCAGGGCGACCTCAAGGGCCTCACTGCGCCGCAGCTCGGCGCTGCTGCAATCCGCGCGGCGGTCGAGCGCGCCGGCATTGCCACCGATGCCGTGGATGAAGTGCTGTTCGGCTGCGTGCTGCCGGCTGGCCTCGGCCAGGCGCCGGCACGGCAGGCTGCACTCGGCGCCGGGCTGGACAAGTCCACCCGCTGCACGACCCTCAACAAGATGTGCGGCTCGGGTATGGAAGCGGCGATCCTGGCCCATGACTCGCTGCTGGCCGGTAGTGTCGAGGTGGTAATCGCCGGTGGCATGGAAAGCATGTCCAACGCGCCGTATCTGCTGGACCGCGCCCGCAGCGGCTACCGCATGGGCCACGGCCGCGTGCTTGACCACATGTTCCTCGACGGCCTTGAAGACGCCTACGACAAGGGCCGCCTGATGGGCACCTTCGCCGAAGACTGCGCCCTGCATAACGGCTTCAGCCGTGAAGCCCAGGACGCCTTCGCGATTGCCTCGCTGACCCGTGCGCAGGAAGCCATCACCCATGGCAACTTCGTCGCCGAGATCGTCCCCGTGCAGGTCACCGTCGGCAAGGAACAAAAAACCATCCTGCACGACGAGCAGCCGCCCAAGGCCAGGCCGGACAAGATCGCCAGCCTGAAACCGGCGTTCCGCGAAGGCGGTACGGTGACGGCGGCCAACTCCAGTTCGATTTCCGATGGCGCAGCGGCCCTGTTGCTGATGCGCGCGTCCGAGGCGCACAAGCGCGGCCTCAAGCCGCTGGCGGTGATCCACGGGCACGCCGCGTTTGCCGACGAGCCGGGGCTGTTTCCGGTGGCGCCGGTGGGAGCGATCCGTAAGTTGATGAGCAAGACGGGCTGGACACTCGATGAGGTCGATCTGTTTGAAATCAACGAAGCCTTCGCCGTGGTCAGCCTGTTGACCATGAGCAAGCTGGAAATCCCGCATGCCAAGGTCAACGTGCACGGCGGTGCCTGCGCCCTCGGCCACCCGATTGGCGCGTCCGGCGCGCGCATCCTGGTGACGCTGCTCTCCGCCCTGCGCCAGAAAGGCCTCAAGCGTGGTGTTGCGGCCATCTGCATCGGCGGCGGTGAAGCCACGGCCATGGCCGTTGAATGCCTGTATTGAGGATTTTTTATGCTGCCCAATGACGAACAACTGCAAATCAGCGATGCGGCCAGGCAGTTCGCCCAGGAGCGTCTCAAACCCTTTGCCGCCGAATGGGACCGCGAGCACCGTTTCCCCAAGGAAGCCATCGGCGAAATGGCCGAGCTCGGCTTTTTCGGCATGCTGGTGCCCGAACAGTGGGGCGGTTGCGACACCGGCTACCTGGCCTACGCCATGGCCCTGGAAGAAATCGCCGCCGGTGACGGCGCCTGCTCGACCATCATGAGCGTGCACAACTCGGTGGGCTGCGTGCCTATCCTTAAGTTCGGCAACGATCAGCAGAAAGAGCAATTTCTCAAGCCCCTGGCCAGCGGCGCCATGCTCGGCGCGTTTGCGCTCACTGAACCGCAAGCCGGCTCCGACGCCAGCAGCCTGAAAACCCGCGCGCGCCTCGAAGGCGACCACTACGTGCTGAATGGCTGCAAACAGTTCATCACCTCCGGGCAAAACGCCGGGGTGGTGATTGTGTTTGCGGTGACCGACCCGGCAGCCGGCAAGCGTGGAATCAGCGCGTTTATCGTGCCCACCGATTCGCCGGGTTACAGCGTGGCGCGGGTAGAAGACAAGCTCGGTCAGCATGCATCGGACACCTGCCAGATCCTCTTTGAAGACCTGAAAGTGCCCGTGGCCAACCGGCTTGGGGAGGAGGGCGAAGGCTACAGGATCGCCCTGGCCAACCTCGAAGGCGGCCGCGTGGGCATTGCCTCGCAGTCCGTCGGCATGGCCCGCGCGGCGTTTGAGGCGGCTCGCGACTACGCCCGCGAACGCGAAAGCTTCGGCAAAGCCTTGATCGAACACCAGGCCGTGGCGTTTCGCCTGGCCGACATGGCCACGCAAATCGCGGTCGCGCGGCAGATGGTGCATTACGCCGCCGCCCTGCGGGACAGCGGCAAGCCGGCGCTGGTGGAAGCGTCCATGGCCAAGCTGTTCGCTTCGGAAATGGCCGAGAAAGTCTGTTCCGCCGCCTTGCAAACCCTCGGTGGTTACGGTTACCTGAGCGACTTCCCCCTGGAGCGCATCTACCGCGATGTGCGGGTCTGCCAGATTTACGAAGGTACCAGCGATATCCAACGCATGGTCATCTCACGCAATCTCTAAGGAGCCGATACATGAGTTACGAAACCATTTTGCTCGAAGTCCAGGGCCGCGTCGGGCTGATTACCCTGAATCGCCCACAAGCCCTGAACGCGCTGAATGCGCAGCTGGTGAGCGAGTTGAACCAGGCCCTGGACGGCCTGGAAGCCGACCCGCAGATCGGCTGCATTGTGTTAACCGGCTCGAAAAAAGCCTTCGCCGCCGGCGCCGACATCAAGGAAATGGCCGAGCTGACCTACCCGCAGATCTACCTGGACGATTTGTTCAGCGACAGCGATCGCGTGGCCAACCGCCGCAAGCCGATCATTGCCGCCGTCAACGGCTTCGCCCTGGGTGGCGGCTGCGAGCTGGCGCTGATGTGCGACTTTATCCTGGCCGGTGACGGCGCCAAGTTCGGCCAGCCGGAAATCAATCTCGGCGTGCTGCCGGGCATGGGCGGCACCCAGCGCCTGACCCGCGCGGTGGGCAAGGCCAAGGCCATGGAAATGTGCCTGACCGGGCGCTTTATCGACGCGGTGGAAGCCGAGCGCTGCGGGATCGTGGCGCGCATCGTGCCGGCCGATGAGCTGCTGGAAGAGGCCTTGAGAGTTGCCACCCTGATCGCTGGAAAGTCGGTGCCGATCAGCATGATGGTCAAGGAAAGCGTGAACCGCGCGTTTGAAGTGAGCCTGTCCGAAGGCGTGCGCTTTGAGCGCCGGGTGTTCCACGCGGCGTTTGCGACGCTGGATCAGAAGGAAGGCATGGCCGCGTTCGTGGCCAAGCGTGCGCCGGAGTTCAAGGACAAATAACTTCGACCTCACCCACACTGGAAATCTAAATGTGGGAGGGGGCTTGCTCCCGATGGCGGTGTATCAGTCGGCTTATGGCTAGCTGACCCACCGCAATCGGGAGCAAGCCCCCTCCCACAGTTGCTTTCTGGGGTGTCAGTTAGAGCTGGTAGTTTTTCAGCTCTCTGGCAATCACCATCCGCTGAATCTCGCTGGTCCCTTCGTAAATCTGCGTGATCCGCGCATCCCGGTAGTAGCGCTCCACCGGGTAATCTTCCAGATACCCATACCCGCCATGAATCTGCATCGCCGAGGAGCAGACCTTTTCGGCCATTTCCGAGGCGAACAGCTTGGCCTGGGAGGCTTCCGACAGGCATGGCTTGCCGGCAGAGCGCAGGCGCGCGGCGTGCAGGATCAGCAGGCGGGCGGCATTCAAGCGGGTTTGCATATCGGCCAGCAGGTTGGCCACGCTTTGGTGCTCGATGATTGCCTTGTCGAACTGCACCCGGTCACGGGCGTAGGCCAGCGCCGCTTCGAACGCCGCACGGGCGATGCCCAGGGCCTGGGCGGCGATGCCGATGCGGCCGCCTTCCAGGTTCGACAGGGCAATGGCCAGGCCTTTGCCGCGCTCACCCAGCAGGTTGGCTTCGGGCACCGTGCACTGGTTGAGGGTTACGGCGCAGGTGTCGGATGCGCGAATGCCCATCTTGTGTTCGGTGCGGTCGACCACAAACCCCGCAGTGTCGGTGGGCACCAGGAATGCGGAGATACCTTTTTTGCCCAGCTCGGGGTCGGTCACGGCAAATACGATGGCCAGCTTGGCGCGCTTGCCGTTGCTGACAAACTGCTTGGCGCCATTGATCACCCATTGGCCATTCACCAATTCTGCACGGGTGCGCAGGTTGTGGGCTTCGGAGCCGGCCTGGGGTTCCGTGAGGCAGAAGCAGCCAATCGCCTGGCCGCTGGCGAGGTCAGCCAGCCAGGTTTGTTTTTGCGCATCTGTGCCGTAGTTGAGGACAGGCCCGCAACCGACTGAATTATGGATACTCATCAGCGCGCCAGTGGCGCCATCACCGGCTGAAATTTCCTCAACCGCCAGGGCATAGGCCACGTAATCGACATAGGTGCCGCCCCATTCTTCGGGCACCACCATGCCCAGCAGGCCGAGTTCGCCCATCTTCGCCACCAGCGCGTCGTCGATCCAGCCGGCTTTCTCCCAGGCCTGGGCGTGGGGGGCAATCTCGCCACGGGCAAAGTCGCGCGCCATGTCGCGGATCATTACTTGTTCTTCTGTGTATTCAATGTCTTGCATGATTTAGTTCGCAACCTGCTCGAAGTGATGGAAGAAGCTCTCGACATGGGTTTTGTCCAACCCATGGAGTGTCGGCGGGTTCCAGCGTGGCTGTTTGTCCTTGTCGATGATCAGCGCGCGAACCCCTTCAATCAGGTCACCGCGTTCGAACCATTGACGGTCCAGATGCAGTTCCAGGGCAAAGCATTGCTCCAGCGGCAAGCGACGGCCGCGACGCAGCATCTCCAGGGTCACGGCCATGGCCAGGGGCGAGCGTGTCTGCATCAGGTCGACGGTGTGCAGCGCCCATCCATGGCTGTCGGCAACGGTGACTTGCTGCAACTGCTCGACAATGCTCGGTACGTCCGGCAGGCCGAAAAAATGGTCGATGGCCGGGCGCAGGGCCGCCAGCGGCGCGTCAGGCAATTGCTGCACGGCCAGCTTGGCGAGTGCGCCCTGCAAATCCTTGAGTGGGGATTCGTGCCATTGCAGGTGGTCGAGTTTGTGGTCGAGGTCGTTGAGCTTGTGGCTGTCCAGGTACCAGTCCGCCAGGCCGCAGTAGAGCGCGTCGGCCGCACGAATCTGCACGCCAGTCACACCGAGATAGATGCCCAGCTCGCCGGGAATACGCGGCAGGAAGTAGCTGCCGCCGACGTCCGGAAAGTAACCGATCGCCACTTCAGGCATGGCCAGGCGGCTGCGTTCGGTGACCACACGCAGGTCCGCGCCCTGCACCAGGCCCATGCCGCCGCCCAGCACAAAGCCGTCCATAAGGGCCAATACGGGCTTGCGGTAATGATGGATGGCCAGGTCCAGTGCATATTCTTCAACGAAGAAGTCCTGGTGCAGGGTGTCGCCAGCTTTGAAGCTGTCGTAGAGGGAGCGGATGTCGCCACCGGCGCAGAAGGCCTTTTCGCCGGCGCCGCGCAGGACCACGGCATGCACTTGGGGGTCATCCGCCCAGGCTTGCAGCTGTTGGCTCAGGCTGCGGACCATGCCGAGGGTGATGGCGTTCAGGCCGGCGGGGCGGTTGAGGGTGAGGTGGCCGATATGGTTGCGTACTTCGGCCAGTACGTCGTCCTGCGGTACATCGGTGCTGCTTGCTTCGGCTGAAACCTGAGCAGTCATCTGTAACTCCCTGCTTTTATTGTTCTTTATCAAGATGTTCGCGGACGAACCTTCTCGCGATCGTACCAGTGCAAATTTGCCCAGTACAACCCGGAATCATGCAGGTCGTTTTTGCATTTATGCAGAGCGCCGAGGCGCTGCTCAGGGCACCCGGCTTGCCAGTACCTCACCGATGCTGCGGCGCCGCGCGTGGTGCTCTGCCGCGTGGATCAACTGTTCCAGTTCCGTGGGGGCTACGTCGTAGAACTGCTCCATGTCGGCCAGCGCCAGTTTCAAGTCCGCGGCGGTGATTGCCGGGTCCCGACCGGCAGCCAGGTCCGGCAGCACAACCGCCGGGGCCTCGGTTGCGCCCTTGGGATAACGCGTGCGCGTGGCGTTGTTGTAGGCCAGGGCGCAGGCGAGCAGGGCGCCGGCGCCCAGCAGTACTGCGCCCAATTCATGCCAGCCAAGAGCAGCAGAGGCCGGGTCGGCGAGTACGAGGGTCATGGCCAGGCCGCCGGCCGGCGGGTGCAGGCAGCGCAGCCAGCACATCAGCACCACCGCCATACCCGCCGCCAGGCAGGCACCGCCGAGGGTGCGCCCGAGCACGCGTGCAACCAGCAAGGCCACGACACCGGCGCACAAGTAGCTGCCGATGATCGACCAGGGTTGGGCCAGCGCACCGGACGACACCGCAAACAGCAACACCGCAGACGCCCCCAGCGGACCCAGCAAGTGCAGTGCCACCTCCATGCCAAAGACCTGGGCACATAACCAGACACTGAACAGGGTGCCCAGCGCCATGCCAATGGCGGCGCGACTCCATTCGGTGGGGCGGGTATTGATGGCAGCGGGGAACCAGCGAGCGAGCATTGAAAGGCAATCCATAAACGGCGGGCAAAAAAAAGGCTTGTCTGGTTGCCCGGAAAAGCCCTTTGAAAGTTCCAACATTGGGGGAAGGAACTTGTGCAGTGTGCCGCGCCGTTCAACACAGTTCCAATGCATATTAATGAGGGTTAAATACAATAAAAATGGATTTAAACGTCTTGGGCCAATACGGGCCGACGGATCATGGAGAAACAGCTCCGTTGAGCTTTCCCAGAACTCGGTATTTGCGCAAATTCAGATGCTTCCTACGTCTGCTTTTTTGAGTGCGCTGATAATCTCGAAGCCCCGAAAACCAAGTCGGGGTCGAGTGATTCAATACGTCATTACAGAGGGATTCTGATTGAGAGCATTAGTTTGTCTTGGGGATAAAACCACATATGGCAAAGTTATTTCAGCCACGGCAACGTGGTTTGAAGGTAACAAAGCCATTGCTCAAACGGCTGACCTCGCTCAATGCAGTCAATGCAAAGGGGCCTTTCCCATATTTGGAACAGCGTTCGACTGGTCGGAGAGGCAGCCTTATGCCGCCACGGGCGATAGAGTGCTTTGCGGATGTCCTGACCATGTGGTTTATGGCTCTACCAGTCAGTACACCACCGCAACTTCAAGTCCGATGCACGTAACTGCCCACGCTTCACGCTTTAGTGCTTGCGCATCAGGCTCAAAAAGCTTTGCGAGATCGTTTTCCATCACTGATAGCGATACAGGTCGGCCATTAGCTCACCGGGCGTACATAGTTCTGGTTGATGGGCATCGAAAGGCAGGACTCACTGATGCCAACGGCATTGCCATCGTGGAAGCACCTACGGCGAACTCCGTGATTGCACTTCATGTAGTTTTCCAAGCTCCCGCTCGTGAGCTGACTGAGTTCTCGGAGGAGGTCGGATGAGCACCGAAACCTTCACGACAACAGCCCAGGCGCAAGAAGTGACGCCCGACCAGTTAGCAACCTTCGTTTCTATCACCGTCAACGACCGCGCCGCTACCCGTGAAGCGATTATCAAAAAAATCCGCTCACGAAGTGCAACGTTCGTTGATCGATCGTCATGGGGAGCACTGAAAGGCAAGCCTGAGATGGTTATGGATTGGGACTACACCATGATTGCCTTGCACCATGCAGGGCGAAGCCATAGCTGCGCGCCCGGTGCAGAGCAGATGCAGGCAGTTCAAAAAGGCCACCTGAGCCAGAAGTATGACGACATCGGCTATCACTATGGAATCGATTGCACCGGGCAGATTTTCGAAGGTCGCGACATTCGGCTTCAGGGGTCGAGTGTTTTCAAGTTCAATACTGGGGTGATTGGTATTGTACTGCTGGAAAACCTGACAACACCGGACGAGGGAGGCGACTGGGTAGCCAAGGGCCGTGTGTTCCTTGACAGCATGGGTTACGGCAGCACCAACCTGATTCCGGCTGTTCAAATTGTCGCGCTGATGCATTTGATCGAATCCCTGAAAAGCGTATTCGTTATCAAGCACCTTGGTGGTCACCGGGAATACCCAGGACAGGCGTCCGAAGGAAAAATTTGCCCCGGCAACATTGGAATGGAGTTGGTGAGAAATATCAGGATCGAGACACAGTTGCTGCAGCCGCCGGCACCGAGAGAATGAAAAAACTATTGATCGCAGGCGTATCGGCGTTGCTGTCGACGCTCTACATTGGCTATTACGATGCTCTTGAGGATGGCGACGTCACTGCGGTGTTTTTCATCAAAAAACACCCTACGTTTCAAATGAAGTTTTACAACATCCATGCCAATGACGGCGAAATCAGACAAGTTGAACACCTCACCGGCGAGGATCGGAAGTGGATCCTCGACTACTGTAGATATCGCCTTGGAATCGACACCCAACTGAAAACCCAAAGCGACATTGAGAGGTGCAGGAAGAAATAGCATCCAGGATGCAGGGTCGGGTAAACGACTGGCAAAAACGGATCAACGAGAAATAGCAGTGTTGAGCTTTCCCAGAACGCGGTCACTGGTTTCTTCGTTGAACCAGTGTTTACGCAAGTTTGCCTGCAGCCCTGGGTCACTGCCCAGTGGCCCATTCAACGCCAGCAGGGCATTGCGCAGTTCCATCAGCCGATGCAATGGCGGACCGGGCAGGTAGCCAACGTGTACTTCATCGCGGGTGTCGAGCGATATATCATCTGGCACGGCGTTGTCCTCTAGCGTGCTTGTTGTGATCCATGGCACGTGGCGGTAGATAGATACCGCACTCGGCAATCGGAGTTTACATTTGGCGTTCGAACACGGGAAAGGGAAAAGGCACCAGTCATTACGCATAGCTGTGTAGGAGCTTTCCGCGCGGGCCGCGCCGACGCGAGACTCAAGGTCGTGGTGTTTGGGCCAAGTGCAGTAGCACGTAGGGGTCTTTGTCGAACTCACCGGTGAGGACCGGGGTGAGTTCTCGAAAGCGCGGGTCGGTCAACCCTTGGTAATCCGCCTGGCTCATTACCAGCCAGGCAGGTCCTTGTAAGGGCGCCAGGTCGCCCTGTTGCCGGGTAAACAACGGCACTTGGTCGCAGTCGAGGTTGACCATGTATTTGATTGCCTTGGCGTCTTTGCCCAGGCCGTGCAGCACCACCGGCGCCCGTTGTTGCATCACCTGCTCGTGCACGCGCAGCGTAAAGGTACGGGTGTCGTAGACAGTGCGCACCAATGGCTCGACTACGCCGATATACGTGGCCCACACCCCCAGCACCGCAATAAACGCCGGACCCAGCAGCCGCAGGTTTGGCTTGAGCAAGGCCAGCAACGCCAAGGCCTGCAGCGCTCCCAACACAGCGAACACCAGCCCCAGGTCACTCAACGGCTGCGGATAACGGCGGCGCGCGAATGCCAAAACCACGATCAAAAATGTCGGCAGCAGCGTCCACAGCCCCAGCATCAGCCCCCGCAACCAGGCGAACAGGCGGCCCTCGGTGACCTGGAACGGATACGCCGCAATCATGGCTGCCATGGGTAGCATCGGCAGTATGTAGCGCGCCTTTTTGGCTTGGGGAATCGACAGCCCCAGCATCACCAACAGGCCTGCAGCGGCGCAATACAGCACCAACTGCAGCGCCGGCTCGGGCGTGCGCCGCCCACCCAGTGCGATCGCCAGGAGTACCAGCAGCGCCAGCGGATAGGCCATGGCGTAATTGCCCAATGAGCTGGTGAAGTAATACAACACGCCGCTGGAACCTTCGCTGCCGTCCATGCGCCCCAGGAACTGCATGCGGATGACGTCCTGCATGAAGCTTTCGCCGCCACTGAGCTTGGCCATCAGCAGCAACAGGCCGATACACGCCAGCAGCAGTGCCAGCGCCAGCAAGCCGAAGCTGAACAGCTGGCGCCATTGGCGGTTGATCAGGTAATAGCTGCACAGCACACCGGTAGGAACCACCAGGCCGATCGGCCCACGGATCGCGAAGCCGAGAATCAGCAGCAGGTACAACCAGTGCAGGCGTTTACCCGCGCCGAAGTGATCATGCGCATAACCCAGGTAGAACACCGCCAGGGTAATTGCGGCGAGCATCTGGTCGAGGGACACCGAGCGGGTTTCGCTGATGAACGTACTGCTGAGCAACAGTACGGCGATGCTCAGCAGGCCCCAGCGCGGGGAGTACGGCGCGGTGAGGCGATACACCAGCATGACGATCACCGCCGACGCCATTGCCGTAGGTAACCAGGCCGTCAGGCTGGTGACCTGGCCCAGGGGCAACGACAGCAGCCAGGTCATCAGCGTCGAGGTGGCCAGGTAATCGGCGTACGGCTGCCCATAGGTCGTGGGGAAAAACCCCGGCCCATGGCGCAGCATCTCCTGGGCGAACAGCACAAAACGCGAGTCGAAGCCGATAATCGCCTGGTGCCAGCTGCCGGCGATAAACAGTAACAACGCGAGCACGCCCAAGCCGAGGGATTGGCGGCGGATCGTGGCAGTCAGCAGGGGCGGTTGCGCTTTGTTCACGTATCAGGCTTCCACGACCTGCGGCAGCCACTGCTGTTGGGGAATCGGCAGTTGGCAGGAGTCCCCTCGGCCAATCGGGAAATACTGAAAGCCTTTGCGCGACAGGCGCTCGCCGTCGTACAGGTTGCGGCCGTCGAAGATCACCGGGGTTTTCAGGCGCTGGTGGATCAGGTCGAAATCGGGCGCCTTGAACTGCTGCCACTCGGTGCACACGATCAGCGCGTCGGCACCGGCCAGGGTCGACTCCGGGGTGCCCATCAGCATCAGGCGGGCTTCGTCGCCATAGATGCGCTGGGTTTCCTGCATGGCTTCCGGGTCGAAAGCGCGCACGTTGGCGCCGGCGGCCCACAAAGCTTCCATCAGCACGCGGCTGGGGGCATCGCGCATGTCGTCGGTGTTGGGCTTGAAGGCCAGGCCCCACAGGGCGAAGGTCTTGCCGCGCAGGTTGCCCTTGAAGAACGCATTGATACGTTCGAACAGTTTGCTCTTCTGGCGCTGGTTGATCGCTTCCACGGCTTCGAGCAAGTCACTGGAGCAGTTGGCCTGCTTGGCGCTGTGGATCAACGCGCGCATGTCCTTGGGGAAGCACGAACCGCCGTAGCCGCAGCCGGGGTAGATAAAGTGGTAGCCGATGCGTGAGTCGGCGCCGATCCCCAGGCGCACGGACTCGATGTCTGCGCCCAGGTGCTCGGCCAGCTCGGCGATCTGGTTGATAAAGCTGATCTTGGTCGCCAGCATGCAGTTGGCGGCATACTTGGTCAGCTCGGCGCTGCGCAGGTCCATGAAGATGATGCGGTCATGGTTGCGGTTGAACGGCGCGTACAGGTCGCGCATCACCTCGCGTACTTCTTCGCGCTCACAGCCGATGATGATGCGGTCCGGGCGGCGGCAGTCGGCAACGGCGGAGCCTTCCTTGAGAAACTCCGGGTTGGAGACGATATCGAACTCCAGGTGCCGGCCGGCCACACGCAGGGCTTTTTCGATGTGGGCGCGCAGGGTGTCGCCAGTGCCCACCGGCACGGTGGATTTTTCCACCAGGATCACCGGCTCGGTGCGATGGCGGGCCACGGCATCGCCCACCGACAGCACGTATTTCAGGTCGGCCGAACCGTCTTCATCGGACGGCGTGCCCACCGCGATAAACAGCACTTCGCCGTGCTCGACGGCGAGTTTTTCATCAAAGGTGAAACGCAGGCGCCCGCTTTCCAGGTTCTCCTTGACCATGGTTGCCAGCCCTGGCTCGAAGATCGTCACATGGCCCTTTTGCAGGGACTCGACCTTGTTCTTGTCGACATCCATGCAGATCACGTCGTGACCGACTTCGGCTAATACGGTGGCCTGTACCAGGCCGACGTAACCACTACCAAATACACTGATTTTCATGGGGCATTCCTGGGACTTGAAGCGCTAGCACGACGAGAGTTGATGACCAGCACACCGAGGATGACCAAGGCCACCCCCAGGGTTTTTGAAAGCGAAAAATCTTCGTTGAAGACCGGCAGGCTGGCGGCCAGCAGGTACACCAGCGCGTAGCTGATGCTCAGCAGCGAATAGGCCCGGCCCAGCGGCAGGTGCTTGAGTGCGCCGAGCCAGCAGAGCATCGACAGCGCATAGGCCAGGATCGCCAGCAGCACTACGCCAAGCGCGCCCAGATCGATGTGCGCGCTGAGCCATTCGTTGGGCAGCGGCAGGCGCGTCATGCTCCAGCGCATGCCCAGTTGGGCCGCGCTGACCAGGCCGACGCTGCCCAGGGCCAGGGCAAAGCCTGTGGCCCGGCTCATACGTGACGCCCCAGCAATACGACGCCACCAATCACCAGCGCCACGCCCAGCCAATGGCGGCCGTCGATGTGCTCATGGAACACAAAGCGCGCCACTAACGTGACCAATACAAAATTCAGGCTGAGCATGGGGTAGGCAATGCCCACTTCCAGGCGTTGCAACACCAGCAGCCATACCAGCAGGCCCAGGCCCAGGCACACCAGCGCGGCCCACAGCCATGGCGAGCGCAGTTTCAGCGCCCAGCCCTCAGGCAGCTCGCGCCAGCTTTCCACCGCGAACTTCTGCGACATCTGGCCCATGCAGGTCAGCAGGCAGGCGGCCAATAACAGCAGCAGGGTGATCATTGCGTCACCTGGGGGAAGATCAGAATCACGATATTGCCTTGCTCATAGCGCTGACCGTCATCGGGCAGCAAAGCGACTTCGGCAATTTCGTCGTCACCTTTAACGCGCATCACCACGCCAACCGAACCTTTTTTGCGCGCCTCGCTCATCCACTGCTGAACCTGGCTGGTGTCCACCTTGTGATGGCCGGCATCCGGGTAGGCGAGGCCGTATTTCACTTCGCCGACGGTGTTGTAGAGCGTTACTTGCGGGCGCCCCAGGCGCCATGACAGGGCTGAAGCCGCGCCGAGGTCATTGCTGAGCAGGGCGGTGGTCGGCTGCAGCGCTTGCAGGTGGTCGATGATGAATTGATCCGGGGTCTTGTTGTAGACCACCGAATGGGGCAAGGCGGCCGGCAGCAGCGCGACCATCAGCCAGCCGCCGATGGCCGGTGCAGCCCACAGTTTCAGCGGGCGTGCGGCCTGCAGCAGGTTGACGATGATCCAGCCGAACAGAAAGGCAAACACCAGCACCAGGCTGAGGGTTTCCTGGCCGTGTTCGTACACCGGCTTCTTCAATTGGAACCAGGTGAGGGCGAGCAACACCACAATGCCGAGGATCAGGTTAAGCCAGCCGTTGATGCGCAATACGCGGCCACGGCCCTCGGCGAGTTTGTCGGCGAGCGTCGAGCCCATCAGCAAGGCCAGGGG
This sequence comes from Pseudomonas sp. AC463, assembly GCF_979253585.1. Lineage (NCBI taxonomy): Bacteria > Pseudomonadati > Pseudomonadota > Gammaproteobacteria > Pseudomonadales > Pseudomonadaceae > Pseudomonas > Pseudomonas sp. AC463. The sequence goes on from NZ_CEEDDZ010000001.1 coordinate 205,151, forward strand.
CAGCAGGCACGGCATGATGTAGGAGGGCAGCTTGCCTTTGGCCAGGCTGAAAAACGCCAGGGGCATCAACAGCCACAGCAACACAAAGCCGGTTTTTGCCGTGCGCTTGTGCAGCCACGCCTGTTTCAGGGTCGACGGCAGCAGCGCCACCCACGGCAGGCAGAACGCGACCAGCAGCGGCAGGTAGTACCAGAATGGCTCGCTGTGCTGGGCGTCTTCGCCGGCAAAGCGCTGGATGTGCTCATGCCAGAAGAAGAAGTTCCAGTAGTCCGGTTCCTGCAGGTGCACGGCCAGGGCCCACGGCAGGCTGACCACAATCGCCACGACCACGGCCACGAGGCCATAGCCCAGCAGTTCGCGAAAGCGTTTCTGCCAGATCGCGTAGGGCAGGGCGATCAGGACCGGCAGCAGCCACGCCAGGAAACCCTTGGTCATAAAGCCCATGCCGCAGGCAAACCCCAGCAACGCCCAGGCCCCCAGACGCCCATTGCGGGTGGAGCTGTCGAAGCAGAACCACAGGGCCACGCCGGTCAGGTTGACCCAGAAGGTGAACTGCGGGTCGAGGTTGGCATAGCCACCCAACGCCGCCACGCTGACGAAGCTCATGTAGAGCACGGTGCTGATCAGGCTTTTTTGCGGGTCATTCCACAACCGGCGCGACACCAGGTACACCAGCAAGATGCTCAAGCCAGTGCTCAAGGCCGAGGCAAAGCGCACGCCGAACAGGTTCTGCCCGAAGATCGCCTGGCCCAGCGCGATCATCCAGTAACCGGCCGCCGGTTTCTCGAAGTAGCGGATGCCCATGAAGTGCGGCGACGCCCATTTGCCGGTCAGCAGCATTTCCTGGCTGATTTGCGCGTAGCGGGTTTCGTCCGGGATCCACAGGCCGTGGGTGGCCAGCGGCAGCAGATAAAACACGCCAAAGGCCAGCAGGAGCAGGGGCAGCGCCCAGCGGCGGATCATGCCTGTTGCACTCCGAGCCAACCCTCACGACCACTCAAGGCTCCGCGCACCAGCTGTTGCCGGGGCAGGGTGGTGACGTCGGCAGGCAGCAAATCGCCCAGCGGAGTGAAGTCAATACCGCGCTGCCCGGCCTGGGCGAGCAACTGGCGGAAATCATTGGCCATCAGAATCCCTTCTACTTCTGCGTGGATCGTGTAGACGTTGAGCTTGTCTTCCTCAAAGCGATTGAGGATGAAGTCATTGAAGTCCTTGGCAGCCACTACCGGCCCGACGACTTCGTCGAAGGTCGGCAGGTCTACCGGAATTTGTGGCGTACCGGCGCTGCCATCGGCCAATGTCGGCCGAAACAGGCTGGTACCCCGGCAATCGCTGTTGTAGCGAAAGTTGAAGCCTTGCTTGGCTTGCACCACGCGCTCATCGGCGCGCCAACCGGCGGCCGCAGAGCAATCGACGCGTTCACCGAGGATGTCGCTCAGGGTGTCGACGCCGCGTCGGATCTGTTCGATCAGCTGCGCTTCGCTCCAGCGCCCGGTGTTGGCCTGCCAGCCATGGTGATCCCAGGCATGCAGGCCGACTTCGTGCCCGGCGGCCTTGGCCTGGCGCATCAGGTGGCCCAGGTCGCGGCCGATCGGTTTGCCCGGCCAGGCGGTGCCAGCCAGCAAAATATCCAGGCCATACAGGCCCACGGCGTTGGAACGCAGCATCTTCCACAGGAACTGCGGGCGGATCAGGCGCCACAAGTGGCGCCCCATGTTGTCCGGGCCGACACTGAAGAAGAACGTCGCCTTCACCCCCGCTTCATCCAGGGTTTCGAGCAGCCGCGGCACGCCTTCACGGGTGCCACGGTAGGTGTCGACGTCGATGCGCAAGCCTGCTTTCATTACTTTTTGTCCGCGATTTCGAGCATGGCTTCACGCAGGAAGAAATCCAGGGTGTTGCCGATGGTTTCGCTCATCTCCACGCTCGGCTCCCAGTTCAACAGGCGCTTGGCGTTTTCGATGCTGGGCTTGCGGTGCGCCACGTCCTGGTAACCGGTGCCGTAGAACGCCTTGCTTTCTACGTCGCGGAAACCGGCAAACGGCGGGAAGTTGCCGCGCAGCGGGTGGGCTTCGAACTGACGCAGCAGCTCTTCGCCCAACTGGCGGATGCTGGCTTCGTTTTCCGGGTTGCCGATGTTGATGATCTGGCCGTCGCACACGCCATTGTCGTTATCGATGATGCGCGCCAGGGCTTCGATGCCGTCGGCGATATCAGTGAAGCAGCGCTTCTGCTCGCCACCGTCGAACAGGCGGATTGGCGTGCCTTCCACCAGGTTGAGGATCAGCTGAGTGATCGCACGGGAGCTGCCGATACGCGCCGAATCCAGGCGGTCCAGGCGCGGGCCCATCCAGTTGAACGGACGGAACAGGGTGAACTTCAGGCCTTTGTCGCCGTAGGCCCAGATCACCCGGTCCAGCAGTTGCTTGGAGACCGAGTAGATCCAGCGTTGCTTGTTGACCGGGCCGACCACCAGGTTGGAGGTGTCTTCGTCGAAGTACTGGTCCTGGCACATGCCATAGACTTCGGAGGTCGACGGGAAGATCACGCGCTTGTTGTACTTGACGCAGTAGCGCACCAGCTTGAGGTTTTCTTCGAAGTCGAGCTCGAACACGCGCAGCGGGTTGCGGGTGTATTCGATCGGCGTGGCGATGGCCACCAGCGGCAGGACCACGTCGCACTTCTTGATGTGGTACTCGATCCACTCGGTGTGGATGCTGATATCGCCTTCCACGTAGTGGAAGTTGGGGTGGCTGCGCAGGCGTTCGATGGCGTCGGAGCCGATGTCCAGGCCGTAGACCTCGTAACGGTCGTCACGCAGCAGGCGCTCGGACAGGTGGTTACCGATAAAGCCGTTCACGCCGAGGATCAGCACGCGGGTACGGCGAGGCTTGCGGCCCGACTCGGCGCCGCGCAGTACCGAACCGTCGACCAGGCCCAGCTCATCGGCCAGGGACGGGCCGGCCAGGTACAGGCCGGTGGCGTTGCGCTGGCCGAACTTGACCACCAGCGAGTCTTCACCGCAGGCGATGCGCAGCGGGTTGACGCTGATTACACGGCCTGGCGCCAGGCCTTCGTTGCCTTTGACGACTTCAGCGTTCCACACGATCAGCTTGTGCTCGCCCACCGCGCAGAAGGCGCCTGGGTAAGGTTGGGTCACGGCGCGGACCATGTTGAATAGCGCTTCAGCCGGTTGTTTCCAGTCCAGCTTGCCATCGGCGGCGCTGCGGCGGCCGAAGTAGGTGGCCTGGCTTTCGTCCTGGGCGGTTTCGCTCAGTTTGCCTTGGGCCAGTTGCGGCAGAGCGTCGCGCAGCAGCGTGGTGGCCGCGTCACGCAGCTTGGCGTGCAGGCTCAGGCCGGTGTCGTTGCGCTCGATGATGACTTTTTGCTGGGCCAGGATGGCGCCGGCATCGGCACGCTTGACCATGCGGTGCAGGGTCACGCCGGTTTCGGTTTCGCCATTGACCAGCACCCAGTTGGCCGGCGCACGGCCACGGTATTTGGGCAGCAGCGAGCCGTGCAGGTTGAACGCGCCTTTGCTGGCGGTGGCCAGCAGCGGCTCGCTCAGCAGATTGCGGTAGTAGAAGGAGAAGAGATAGTCCGGGTTGAGCTTGGCGATGCGCTCGATCCACAGCGGGTGGTTGGCGTCTTCCGGAGCGTGCACGGGGATGCCGTTGCGCGCGCACAGTTGGGCCACGGAGCCGTAGAAGTTGTTTTCCTTGGGGTCGTCGGCATGGGTGAACACGGCAGCAATTTCGTAACCCGCAGTGAGCAGGGCTTCGATGCCTGCACAACCAATGTCGTGGTAGGCGAATACAACAGCTTTTGAACTCATGACTGAACCTGATCGGAAGAGGTGGAGGTATGGGAGGACGTCAGGCCGTCAACGACGACCACAGGTGCCGGTGCTGCCGGTTGGTTGCGCAGCACTTTTTCAATAAAGAACCGCGGGCGCGCACGCACATCGCTGTACATGCGGCCCAGGTACTCACCCAGCAGGCCCATGCCGATGAACTGGCCACCGGTGAACACGAACAGCACGGCAAACAGCACGAACATGCCGTCGCCGGCCCATTCGGCACCAAAGGCCAGGCGCAGCACGATCAGCGCAAAGGCGAACAGCATGCCCAGCGCCGCCAGGCTGAAGCCGACGATGGACAGCAGGCGCAGCGGGGTGGTGGTCATGCAGGTGAGCAGATCGAACATCAGGCTGATCAGGCGCATGGCGCTGTATTTGGATTCGCCGTGTTCACGCTCGGCGTGGTGCACCAGGATCTCGGTGGTGTGGCGGGCAAAGCCGTTGGCCAGGATCGGGATAAAGGTGCTGCGCTCGCGGCAGGCGAGCATCGCGTCGACGATGGTGCGGCGGTAGGCGCGCAGCATGCAGCCATAGTCGGTCATGGCCACGCCGGTGGAACGTTGCACGGCCAGGTTGATCAGGCGCGACGGCCAGCGGCGAAAGGCCGAGTCCTGGCGGTTGTTGCGTACGGTGGCCACCACGTCGTAACCCAGGGCGGCTTGTTCGACCAGGCGCGGGATTTCTTCGGGTGGGTTTTGCAAGTCGGCGTCGAGGGTGATCACCACCTCGCCCCGGCATTGCTCGAAACCGGCCATGATCGCCGCATGCTGGCCGTAGTTGCGGTTGAGGATCACCGCCACCACGTGGCTGCCGTCTTGCGTGGCGGCGTCTTCCAGCAGTTGGGCGGAGTTGTCGCGACTACCGTCATCCACCAGGATGATTTCGTATTCGTAGGCCAACTGCTTGCAGGCTGCCGTGGTGCGGCGCAGCAATTCAGGCAGGCTGTCTTGTTCGTTGTAGACCGGTATAACGATCGACACGCAATGAATAGGGTAGGGTTTCAAAGATTCAAGACCTCGGGGTTAGAGCAACTTGGCGCGTGAAAACAGCAGCAATCATTGGGCAAACAGGCAGCCCGCAAATGTAAAGGCGGCGTGAAAGGTGAAGCATAATCAAAAGGTTAGTCGGTAAAGCGGAGTTTGCCATGAAGTGCTGTGTTTAAGATTAAGCGTAAAAATGTGGAACAGATATGAAAGGCAGATGAAAAACTCGTTTATTTGACAGGTAGACAGCTAGGGTTCAGCTAGATAACTAAGGCATTACGGCCTTTAGTTGCACAGCACAGTAGGAACTGTCTGTAGGGTATTTGGTTCAACGGCGCCAAGGCGCCAGCACCGGCAAATTTTATTCAAGAATCTTCTCTGCAATGCGCCTCAAGTGCCGGTAAAGTAAGCCGTCTCTTGCCAGGGTAGTCGGATGAATAGCGTGCAGCTTTTACGCGGCCAGTTGCGGCCAGTGTTGATGGGGTTGTTGATGAGCGTGGCGTGTGTCGCCACGGTGCGCGCCGATGACGCGGTAGCGCTGACCAGCATCGATCAGGTGCCGGACGGCGTTGAAGTGCGCGGCAAGCAAGTCGCGGCCTATACCTGGGAGGATCAGCAGGGCAAGAACCTGCTGGTGCTCGCCGAACAAGTCAGCGAGCGCGATGACGACGGCACCCAGTCGGCGTTTGTCTACGCGGCCCAGTATCTCATCGACGGCAATCGCCCCAAGCGCGTGTGGATGCTCTACGACGACGTGCAGCATTGCGAGTTCGACGCGTCGCTGCGTTTCGACATGGCCGCCACCAAAGTCACCGACCTCAGCGGCGATGGCATCACCCAGGCCACCGTGGGCTATTCGCGCACCTGCACCAGTGATGTCAGCCCGAATGAATTCAAGCTGATCATGCATGTGGGCAAGTCGCAGAAGTATCGCCTGCGTGGTGTCGACCGGGTCGGCGCAAGTTGGTGGGACGAAGAGGCCGGTGCGCTGCGCGGCATGCCGCTGCCCAAGGATTGCAGCATTGCCGGCCAGCAGGCGTTGGTGAGCCAGTACAAGGAGCAGGGCACCGAGCTGCCATTGCCGGGTTGCTATGGCGATGAGAAGGACTTTGCCAAGGCCCCGCAGGCTTACCTGACCTTTATGCGCCAGCACTGGTTCGCGCTGATGCAGAAGCAGGACACCGAGTGGAGCCAGACCCAAACCCAGCCGCAAGACCCCGTCGAGGAAGAAGACATCGCGCCGTGATTTGGTAGCGAGGCTGCTCCTGGGATAGACTCAGCCTTCGCCAATTCACTAAATACCTCGATTAAACAATGGCTTGTTCGAGGTATTTAATCCAAAGGCTGATCTACATTGACTGAGTCTATCCGCAACCCGCTGACCCTTTACCTCACCCGCCTGGCGCCCTCCAGCCAACTGACCATGCGCTACGTGCTGCAGGATGCCGCCGACCGCCTGGGCTTCGAAGACATCAACCTTGAAGACATCGGTTGGCACCAACTGCAACCCGAACACGTGATCGCCCTGGTGGCCGCCTTGCGCGAGGACGGCTATGCGCCGAATACCTCGTCGCTGTACGTGAATGCGGTGCGCGGGGTCATGAATGAAGCCTGGCGGTTGAGCCTGATCAGCCAGGAACACCTGTTGCGCATGCGCATGGTCAAGGCCGCTGCCGGCAGCCGCCTGGGCCAGGGCCGCAACCTGCGGCGCACGCTGATCCGCGAAATGATGGAGGTCTGCGCCGCCGACCCACGCCCCCAGGGCCTGCGCGACGCGGCGGTGATCGGGATTTTATATGGCTCGGGCATGCGCAAGTCCGAGTCGGTCAACCTCGACCTGGCGCAGGTCAACTTCGACGAGCGCAGCTTGCGGGTGATCGGCAAGGGCAACAAGGAACTGATCAAATATGCGCCCGACTGGGCCTTCGCCAAGTTACAGGCGTGGCTGGCGTTTCGGCGTGAGCAGCTCAAAGAGGGCGAGCAGGACGACAGTTTCCTGTTCAACCGCATCCGCCGGGGCAGCCACATCACCCGCGAGCGCATCACCAAACACGCGATTTACTACATCGCCCGCCAGCGTGGCGAACAGGTAGGGGTGAAGATCATGCCCCATGACTTTCGCCGCTCCTTCATCACGCGGGTGATTGAGGAGCATGATCTGTCGATCGCGCAGAAACTGGCGCACCACACCAATATCCAGACCACTGCCAGCTATGACGTGCGCGACGACAATGAGCGGCGGCGGGCGGTGGACAGGTTTGACTTGTAGTGCCGCTGCAACGTTTAACTGAACAAATGTGGGAGGGGGCTTGCCCCCGATAGCGGTGGATCAGTCAATGTATTTATCAACTGACAGACTGCTATCGGGGGCAAGCCCCCTCCCACATTGGTTTTGTATAAGGCTTTAGAGTATTGGTTTGCCGCCGGTCACGGCGTAACGCGAGCCGGAGATGTAGCTGGCTTCATCCGAGGCCAGCAGCACATAGATCGGCGCCACTTCAACCGGCTGCCCCGGACGACCCAATGGGGTTTCGCTGCCAAAGCTCTTCACATCTTCATCGGTCATGGTCGCCACGATCAGCGGCGTCCAGATCGGGCCGGGTGCCACGCTGTTGACGCGAATGCCCTTGGGGCCCAGCAACTGCGCCAGGCCACCAGTAAAGTTGGCAATCGCGCCTTTGGTAGCGGCATACGCCAGCAAGGTCGGTTTGGGCATGTCGGAGTTGACCGAACTGGTGTTGATGATTGAACTGCCGGCCTTCATATGCGGCAGCGCGGCCTTGCTGATACGAAACATCGCCGTGATGTTGATATCGAAGGTCTTCACCCATTCCTCATCCTCGATCTCTTCGAGGGTTTCGTGGGTCATCTGGAACGCGGCGTTGTTGACCAGCACATCGATGCGGCCGAACTGCTCGACGGTCTTGTCCACCAACGCCTGGCAGGTGGCCTTTTGCGCAATATCGCCAGGCAACAGCAGGCACTGGCGCCCGGCTTCTTCGACCCAACGCGCGGTTTCCCTGGCGTCTTCATGCTCATCCAGATAGGCGATAGCCACATCGGCCCCTTCGCGGGCAAAGGCGATGGCGACCGCACGACCAATGCCGCTGTCGGCGCCGGTGATCAGCGCGATCTTGTTGGCCAGGCGGCCTGAGCCCTGGTAGCTTTTTTCGCCGCAGTCGGGGTACGGGTCCATTTTTTTCTGGGTGCCGGGTACGGCTTGGGCCTGGGGGGCGAATGGCGGGCGTGGGTAATCAGTCATTGCGATCTCCATAGGTTTTCAAAGGCGCTATGGGTTTAGTAATGATGGGCTTGGCGATAGTTGTAATGGATGCGGTTGAGGCCCGACGAGCGGTTCCCGTCGGGCCTGCCGGTGGTATCAGGAGGAGGGCGGGGCGCTCGCCAAGTGGGCCGGCAGGCGGCGCAACGTCCACAGAACCGTGAGCATCGCCGCCACCGCGCAGAGCGCGATGCCGATCAGCATGGGCGCGGGCGTGTGGTCGGCAAATACACCGACAAGGCTCATGGATACCGCCGCCGTGATCATCTGAATCGCGCCCAGCAGGGCCGAGGCGGAGCCTGCCACTGCGCCGTGATCTTCCAGGGACAACACACCGGCCGCGGGCAACAGCAGGCCAAGGAAACCGAAGCCGATAAACAGCAACGTCATCATCAGGGCCAGGCTGTCGACCAACAGGGTGGTGGCCGCCAGCAGGGCCATGACGGCGGCAACCGCCATCACTGACCAGCGAATCAGCGGCGCCAGGCCAAAGCGTGCACTGAGACGTGCGGTGAGTTGGCTCATGGCAAAAAACGACGCGGCATTCAGTGCGAAGCACAGGCTGAATTGCGTGGGCGTGAGGCCGAAGTATTCGATGTACACGAACGGCGCGCTGCCGATAAACACAAAGAAGGTGGCCAGGCCAAACCCGCTGACGATGGACAAGCCGATGAAAACCGGATCACGCAGCAACGCCCCATAACTGCTGAACGCAGTGCCCAGGGTCTTGCCCAGGCGGCGTTCGGCCGGGTGGGTTTCCGGCAGTTGCACGATGGTCATCACCAGGCACGCCACGGCGACCACTGCGAGCACGGCGAACACTTCGCGCCAACTCCACAGCGCGATCACCAGGCTGCCGGCCAACGGCGCGAGGATCGGCGAGACACTCATCACCAGCATCAGCAACGCCATCAGGCGTGCGGCTTCGTGGCCGGTATACAGGTCGCGCACGATCGCCCGGGGGATGACCATGCCGGCGCACGCGCCGAAGGCCTGCACGGCGCGAAACGCAATCAACACTTCAATGGTTGGCGCCAACGCGCAGCCGACACTGCCGATGGCAAAGATCACCAGCCCGGCGTAGATCGGCGGTTTGCGCCCGAATACATCACTCAGCGGGCCATAGAACAGCTGGCACACGCCAATGATCATGAAGAACACCGTGAGGCTCATCTGCACCGCCGCCGGCGAGGCGTGCAGGCTGGCGCCGAGGGTTGGCAGCGCGGGCAGGTAGATGTCGATGGCAAAGGGGCCGACGGCGGTGATCAACCCCAGCAGCAGGGCCAGATGGGCAATACTTCGAGACATTAGGACGTTCCGGGCAGCGCAGAAGCCGGTCAGCTTAAGGGATCCACGCCGATCCGCAAACTTGGGCTTCACTAATACAGCACTGCGCCGATAACGTTATGAGTGGTTGGGTTTCCAACCAGCGGTCCAGGTACGGGGATACCAGCATGACGATCAGATTACGCTTGATGCTATTGATTGCGACCGGGCTGCTGGCTTCGCTGGTCATGAGCCTGGCCGGGTACCTGGGGAATACGCGGATGGGCGACGCCGTGCAGGCCAATGAGGTGAGCATGACGGTGCTGCGCAACCATATGGAAGCCGACATGATGCACGACGCGCTGCGCGCCGATGTGTTGTCGGCGATGTTGGTGGGCCTGGGCAAAAGCACCAGCACCCGGGCTGAGGTGAGCAGCTCGCTCAAGGAACATGCCGAGCATTTCCGCCAGGTACTGGGCGACAACCTCACGCTGCCGCTGGACGACACGCTCAAGGCCAGCCTGGAAAAAATCAAGCCCAGCCTCGATACCTACATCAGCGCCGGTGAGCGCATTGTTGCGCTGGCCCTGGACAATCCCGAGGCCGCGCGCGGCGAACTGGACACCTTCAATACGGCCTTCAGCACGCTGGAAGACCAGATGGCGGCCCTCAGTGAATTGATCGAAACCAACACGCAACAGACCAGCAGCGCCACGCGGCAGACCCTCAGCACCGCCAATTTCACCCTCGGCGCCGTACTGATCGCCAGCCTCTTGCTGCTGTTGGCGCAGGGCCGCTGGGTGATCCTGAGCATCATGGGCCCGCTGCAAACCGCCAGCCGCATTGCTGCAAGCATTGCCCGGGGCAACTTGAGCGAGCCGATTGTCGAACCCAAACGCAACGACGAAGCCGGCGCACTGATCCGCAGCCTGGCCACGATGCAGCGGGATCTGCGCGGCATGATCGAAGTGGTGCGCGGCAATGCCCAGGGCGTCAACAGCATGAGCGAGCAACTCAGCCACGGCTGCCATGAAGTTGCCGGCAGCAGCCAGCAGCAAAGCGCCGCCGCCAGCACCATGGCCGCCGCAGCGAGTGAAATGACCGCCAGCATCGAGGAAATCACCCGGCACGCCGGGCGCGCGCTGGACATGGCCAACCAGGCTGAAACCCTGGCCAAGGATGGCGGCCGGGTGATTCACCAGGTGGTCAAGGACATGGATGGCATTGCTCGTTCAGCGCAGCAGTCGGCCCTGGTGATTCGCACGCTGGACAAGGAATCCGAGGCGATCTTCAGCATTATCCAGGTGATTAAAGGCATCGCTGACCAGACCAATCTGCTGGCCCTGAACGCTGCGATTGAAGCCGCCCGGGCCGGCGAACAGGGGCGCGGTTTTGCGGTGGTCGCCGATGAAGTGCGCAGCCTGGCGGGGCGCACCAGTGCCTCGACCCAGGAAATCGCCAGCATGGTCGGGCGTATCCAGCAGAACACCCGCGAAGCGGTGACCAGCATGGAGGAGGGCGTGGCGCAGGTGGACAAGGGCATGGCCGTGACCGCCGAGGTTGAACGGGCCATCCGCGAAATTCTGCAGGCCACGTTGAACACCACGGAGTTGGTGAATGATATCTCGCGCACGATTGGCGAGCAGAGCCTGGCCAGTAATGAAATCGCGCATCAAGTGGAGATGATCGCGGGCATGTCGGAAAACAATAGTCGAGTGATAGGGCAGACAGCCTCGACCACCGACGAGTTGGCCGGTTTGGCCGGCAAGCTGTCGCAATCGGTCGGGCGTTTTCAGCTTTGAATATATAACCTATTGATTTAACTCAACTAAATAGTCATTTAGTTGAGTTGGATTTCAGGGCAGGGGCTCAGGGTGGGGAGAGGGCAGACGCACGTCGCGCACTGATGCGTTCAACCGTCTGCATATGCTCCGTGCCCCATTGGCACAGCGTTCCCAGTGCAGCTGCCAGGGAGCGCCCGAAGGGAGTCAGGGAATACGCGACTTTGGGCGGGATTTCCTGGAAGTCGACGCGAGCAATGATTTCATCGCGTTCCAGCTCTTTAAGCTGCTGAATCAAAACCTTATCCGTCACGCTGCCAATCGCACGGCGCAATTCGCCGTAACGGTGAACATTCTGCGCCAGGTGGAAGAGCACCAAGGGTTTCCACTTGCCGCCAATCACCGCCAGAGCCGCTTCGAGCCCGCAATTGTAGCTGTTATTCGCCATGGTTATGACTCGCTCGGGGGTACTTACTAAAAGGTGCATACTATTCAAAAGAATAGCCTGGATCTACAGTTGCGCCTCACATTCTTGGGAGTTCACCATGAGCAGGCTCAGCGGAAAAATTGCAGTGGTTACCGGCGGCAACAGCGGCATTGGCCTGGCAAGCGCCATTCGTTTCGCCGCGGAAGGCGCGCAGGTGGTTATCGTCGGACGCAGGCAGGACGAACTGGACAAGGCCCTGCACCTGATCGGCCCTGAGGCCATCGCCATCCAGGGCGACATTTCGAACCTGGATGACCTTGATCGCATCTTCACTCAGGTCAAGGCCAGCAAAGGCCGCATCGACGTGCTGTTCGCCAATGCCGGGCTGGGGGATTTCCAACCGATCGGATCGATCACAGAAGAGTCGTTTGATCGCACGTTCGGTATCAACGTGAAAGGTACGCTGTTCACCGTACAAAAAGCCTTGCCGTTGATGCAAGCAGGCAGCTCGGTAATCCTGACGGGTTCGACGACAGGCACCATGGGCACGCCAGCATTCAGCGTGTACAGCGCCACCAAGGCGGCACTGCGCAATTTCGCCAGAAGCTGGGCGCTGGACCTGAAAGGCACAGGGATTCGCGTCAACGTGCTCTCACCAGGCCCGGTCTCGACACCCGGTTTGGACCACGCGCTTTCAAGCACGGGCCAGAAGGATGCAATCATCGACGACATGACGGCCCAGGTTCCACTGAGCCGCATCGGAAAACCCGAAGAAGTTGCAGCGGCGGCGTTGTTCCTGGCATCGGATGAAAGCAGCTTCATGACCGGCAGTGAAATGTTCGTGGATGGAGGGTTTGCACAAGTGTGAATCCGGCAGGGGTTTTGCCAGTTGAAATCTGACTGGCACCGCCCCTGATTACGTAACAAGACATTACGCATAATGTATATTATGTTAAATTATGTATCAGGCTACCGCTCACCTTTCCTGCTTGAGCACGCCATAGATCTCAGCAACCACCTGCATCGTTGCGTCTTCAAGTGTTCCTTCATTGCGGCATAAAAACCAACCCTGCTCTGCAACCGCGCGCTCGAACGCCTCCGTACACGCCACATGTTGCTCCAGTTCATGGATCACCGTACTGCTCAGCCCACGATTCCGAGCCGCTGCCCTCATCCATGAAATATCCGGCGCGGTCACTACGCCAACATGCAGGTCTGGCACTCGCACGTTTCGATCCATGTTCATTTGCAGAATCTCTGCGAACGTGATTGCCCGGCGAAACGCTGCGTCCGACGGATACCAGCGATCGATCAGGATAATACTGTCGGCCGGCTGTTCAGGCAGCACGTGTTGGGAGATCCAGGCACGGCTGTCAGCGAGGCGCTCACACACCTGCACCTCCAACGCGCGGCTGGGATCTCTGGCGCACTGATTAACCATGGCCATGGTTTGTGCTCTATAGGGATCGCGCTTGCTTTCGCTTAGCCGGATCACCTTTTTATTGTCTGCTCTCAGTACAGCGGTAACGGCCTCCAACAGCGTGGTTTTGCCGACGCCCTTGGGCCCATCCAGAGAAACAAACAGCGGAGGATTCATGGTTCACATCATTACGCGACATTGATGCGCACTCTAGCACGCACTTCCAGACGTATTACCCAGCCCCCAACGGATGCTGGGCTTCGGTGCCTCTCACTTCACCAGATACAACTTGCGTGGCGGGCGCGCGGGTTTTGCCGGCTCGCTGACCAGGCTCTGCAACTGGTTGCTCAAGCTCTGGGTCGAGGTATACAGCTGGTGCAGTGCATCAAGCAGCGCTTGTTGTTGTTTGGCGTCAATTTCATGGGCGCGCTGGGCGAAACTGTCGCGCAGGTTGGCCATGCTTTTGATCAGGGGGCTTTCAGGCGGCGTCATTATTGGCTCCGTTGACCGATCAGTTGAAGATAAAACCATCGAGGCGCTGTTTAAGGTCCACCGCGATCTGCGCGAGGTCTTCGCTGGCAGCACGGGTCTGGTCGGAACGCACGGCAGAATGAATGGACAGATCGCGGATACGAATAATGCTGCGGTCCACCTCTTTGGCGACAAGTGCCTGCTCTTCGCATGCGGTGGCAATCATCGTGTTGCGCTCATCGATGTTGCTCACGGTTTTGGTAATGCCCAGTAATGCGGTGTTCGCCGAGTCGGCTTGCTGACGCGTCGCGGTGGCCTGGTCCGAGCTGTCACTCAAGGCCCGGACGGTTTCCTGGGTACCGCTTTGGATGTGCACAATCATGCGCTCGATATCCATCGTCGAGGTGCTGGTACGGTGGGCCAATGAGCGCACTTCATCGGCGACCACGGCAAATCCGCGCCCCGCCTCGCCGGCGCGCGCGGCCTCTATCGCGGCGTTAAGCGCCAGCAAGTTGGTTTGCTCGGCCACCGACCGAATGACCTCCAGGACTTTGCTGATCTCCAACGTGTTGGAGGCCAATTGCGTCGCTCGCTCTGAAGCACTGCTGACGCTAACGTCAAGTCGGGCAATGGCACTCATGGTCGAATCGAGTTCCTGCTGACCATCTTTTGCCAGATTCAACGAAATCCGCGATTCATCCGAAGCCCCCAGCGCGTTGTGGGCGACCTCCTCCACCGCTTGGCTCATCTCGGTGATGGCCGTGGCGGCTTGCTCGATCTCGCTGTTTTGCAGTTGAAGATCAGTGTTGCTGCTGGCAACCAGCACACTCAGTTCCTCAGCCGAACTCGATAATTGGTTAGCCACCTGGTAAACGCTGGAGAGCGTGTCGCTCAGGTTGTCACGCATCACCACAATGGCGCGCAGCAGTTGCGCCGCTTCATCGTCGCCACCGGCATCGAGCTCGACGCTGCGCAAATCACCGGAGGTGATCACGTTGGCACACTCGAGCGCCTGCGTGATCGGCCGGGCAATGCTGACGGTCAGGCGATGGGCGATGAGCGTAGCGCCCAAGGCGGCCAGGACGATAGTGATCAGGGTGATTCTCAAGGCCGTGTCGTACGCTTTCTGCCCCGCAGCGCTGGCGACACGTTGCGCGTCGTCGTTGAGGCGCTCCAGCTCACCCAGGGCTTTGTTCATGTCCTGCGCGACCTTGGCCATGTCGCCGCTCACCAAGGCATTCGCTTGTGCGGTCAGGCCTTGGCCAAGCGCGTCGCGGCCCTGTTGGGCGAGTGTTCGATACTTTTCATACAGTGCATTAATAGTGTTGAACAGATCACGTTCGTGCTCACTGGTGATCAGGGGCCGATAGGCTTCCTGGGCGGCGACGAACTCTTGGGTTTCGGCGGTAAACGCGGCGTACAGTGCCGGCAGGTCGTCAGGCTTGGTCGAGGTCAGCAGGCTGAGGGCGCGGAATCGCACTTTGGTAAAGGCCAGGGTGATGTCGTCACCCAGGGCGATCCCCGGCAGTGCATCGTTTTCAACCACCAGGCTGGCGTTGCGAATTTCCTGGGACTGCAGCATGGCGAAGGCGCCCACGCCGATCAACGTCAGGATCACTGCGGCAAAACACACACGCATACGTGTTGCCAATCTGAATCGTCTTAACCACATCAACTGTTCCATCCGCGCTTGAGAAATCTTGAAACGAATTCTCCTCTGCTTTTGTCGGCGCTTTTGACGATCAGGCCTTGAGGACAAATGAAAGCGGGATGGGGATAAACAATGTCAACCGTGGGTAGGTTCGGTCGAGGCGGTTGAAAGGCGGTAGCGCCCCGGTGCCATCCCAAACCAGCGCTCACAGGCTTTGTTGAGCGCACTCTGGCTTTTGAAACCGACGCTGTAGCTGATGTGCTTGAGGGGTTGTGCGGTATTCACCAGCAGGTGATGCGTCTGTTGACACCGGGCCTGGTCCAGCAGTTTTTGAAAGCTTGCCCCGGACATTTCCAAGGCGCGGGTCAGTTGGTGTGTCGAGAGGTTGAGGGCGCGGGCAACCTCGTCGACCGTGACCGGCCTGGTCTGGTGCAGGTGCTGCAAGACCACGCGTTTTACCCGCATGGAGATGCTGTCAGTGGCTAACTCACGGGTTTTGCGCTTGAGGTATTCATGGTGCATTTGCTGCAGGGTGGCATCAAATGTCGGCAGGGGCAGGTCAGTGTCACAGCGCATAAACGTTAACGCATTGACGGTCGAAGAGAACACCAGGTTGGGCCCGAACATCTGTTGCAGTTGCCGGGTGTCTTGAGGGGCGGGATAGGTGAACTCTGCCAATGTCGGCATGATGCGTACCGTCGGCGTAAGCCAATGCAACAGGCCCATCGTAATCGACGCGATCGCGTCGATAAACACCCTGGGCAGTGGCGGCCCTGAGGCGTCGGCCGACGTTCCGACAAATCTCAACTGTGCGCGCTGCTCCTCGATATATAGGCAAAAGCCAGTGCCCACGGTGGGGTAAAAATCGATGATGCATTGAAGTGCGCTATGAATCGTCGCGCTCGACATGATCGCAAAGCCCAGAACCCCCAAATTACCGGGATGCGCCTTCTGATAGGCCAGCAAGCCAATGTCTTCTCCCCCGCTGCGCCGTTGAACCTGCAGGAAAAACTCGTTGAGTTCATCGAGGGGGATTTGTTGTGCGCCGCCCGACAGGTTCGCAATCGCTCCTGCGAAAGTCGGCTGAGACGGGGTGGGGTCAAGGTGAGCGAGCCCTATACCACTGATTAATGCTTGAGCGAGTACTGCGGAAATACTGTGCATCGTGATTCCAGAATAAGACCGTTGGAGCTCCTTTTATGTTTATTCTGGATGCGCTCGTACTGGTAAAAATTGGACAAGTTGTAGGACAACTTACCACTCTCCATGCAAACGTGCAGCAGTTTCACGCAGGTCTATAGAGTCGCCATCGGCCCCACCCGGCCACTGAGCGTATGTGATTTACGCATAGCCCATTCTCAAACGTCATAATCCCCGGCCCGCCTGCATGGTAATCTCGCGCGACCACGAATAGACATAGATCGTCACATGACGATGACCAGAGCCAGGAAAGAACATGCCGAAAAAATCTCACTCAGCGCTGCGCCGTAATTTCCGTGAATTGCTTGCAACACCCGCCTGCGTTGAAACCGCTTCTGTATTTGACCCGATGTCGGCGCGTATCGCCGCCGACCTGGGGTTTGAGGTTGGCATCCTGGGAGGCTCCGTCGCCTCGTTGCAGGTACTGGCTGCACCCGATTTTGCATTGATCACACTGAGTGAGTTCGTTGAACAGGCCACCCGTATCGGCCGCGTTGCCCAACTGCCTTTTATAGCCGACGCCGACCACGGCTACGGCAACGCGCTGAACGTGATGCGCACCGTTGAAGAACTCGAGCGCGCCGGCGTCGCGGCACTCACTATCGAAGACACCTTGCTGCCCGCGCAATTCGGGCGCAAATCCACCGACCTGATCTCCATCGGCGAAGGCATCGGCAAAGTCCGCGCGGCGCTGGAAGCGCGTGTCGACCCCGAGCTGTCGATCATTGCGCGGACCAACGCCGGTGTGCTGCCCACTGAAGCGGTGATCGAACGCACCCTGGCCTATCAGAAAGCCGGTGCCGACGGGATTTGCATGGTCGGTGTCAGCGATTTCGAGCACCTGGAAAAGATCGCCGAACACCTCACCGTCCCGTTGATGCTCGTCACCTACGGCAACCCCAAGCTCAATGACAGCCAACGCCTCGCCAGCCTGGGCGTGCGTGTGGTGGTTGCCGGCCATGGCGCCTACTTTGCCGCGATCAAGGCCACCTACGACAGCCTGCGCGCCCAGCGCCAGTTGACCCATAGCACCTCGAACCTCAGCGCCACCGAACTGACGCACACCTACACGTTGCCGGAAAGCTACGTGGCCTGGGCCGAAGAGTTCATGGACGTAAAAGAGTAATACCCGGGCGCTAAAAGGGGGGCGATCACCCCTCTGCCCTCCTCCCCCGTTAGTTCAACTAACCGGCAGATCAAAAACTCCCCACGAAAAAATCCGCCGCAGAATCTGCGGCGGCAACCAAAGGGTTTTGTCGAAGCAGAGCGGCTAAGACGGACTCAACGCTACACCGCTGGGCGGTTAAATAATGTGAAGTTTAATTAATCGAGTTTCATCCCGCACCCGGCTGCAGCCCGCGCAAACTGTGCCTGCAATCAGCTTCGACAAATACGTCGAATACAATAAAAACCTGTAGCACCTCACCTGAAAAACCCTGCCCAAACAACCTGTGCGCCATCCAATAAGTGCGGTGTTTCTGTGCGCGTTAATTATTCCGGGGAAATAAGAACATGATCAAACAGTGCAGCCTGTTAGCGCTGGCGGTGTGCGCCAGTATCAGCCAAGTCGCGTTTGCCGACGCCGTTTCGGACCAGGCCGACGCCAAGGGTTTTATCGAGGGCAGCAGCGTCACCGGGTTGCTGCGCAACTACTACATGAACCGCAACCGCGAAGGCGGCCGGGCCGACAACATCGACTGGACCCAAGGCGCAATGCTCAACTACGCCTCGGGTTTCACCCAGGGCACCATCGGTTTTGGCGTGGACGCCTACGCCTACGGCGGGCTGAAACTCGACGCCACCCACGCCGATGCCGGCACCGGCAACCTGCCTACCGATCGGCATGGCGACCCGGAAGACGCCTACGGCTCCGTCGGCGCGGCGGTGAAGATTAAGATCTCCAAGACCCAGCTGAAATTCGGCGACATGCAGCCCACCGCGCCCGTGTTCGCCACCGGCGGCACCCGCCTGTTGCCGCAAACCGCCACCGGGTTTGACCTGACCAGCAGCGAAATCGCCGGCCTGGACCTGGAGGCCGGGCATTTCACCAGCACCAACAGCGGCATGACCAGCAACCATGACCACGATATCTACGCCACCTACGCGAATATCCCCGCCAACAGTGCAAGCTTTGTCGGCGGCAAATACACCTTCACTCCGTCGCTGAGCGCCACGCTGTACGCCGGCGAGCTGGAAGACATCTGGCGCCAGTACTACACCAACCTCAACTACGTGATCCCGCTGGGCCATGACCAGTCGCTGGCCCTGGACGGCAACCTGTATCGCACCCTCGACACCGGCAGTGCCAAGGCCGGTGCGATCAACAACACCACCTATTCGCTGGCGGCGGCGTACTCGTTCCTGCAGGCGCATACACTGACGCTGTCGTTCCAGAAGGTGCACGGCGACACGCCCTTTGACTACATCGGCACTGGCAATAACGGCGCAGGTGAAGGCGGCGACTCGGTGTTCCTGGCCAACTCGGTGCAATGGGGCGACTTCAACGGCCCGGGCGAACAGTCCTGGGGCATTCGTTATGACCTGAACATGGCCAGCTATGGCGTGCCGGGGCTGAGTTTCATGACCCGCTACATCAACGGCTCCGACATCAACGGCACGCACACCCCGGTTGGCAGCGCCTATGCCGGCGACTACGGCGCGGATGGCGCGCACCATGAAACCGATGTGGAAGCCAAATACGTGATCCAGAGCGGCCCGGCGAAGAACCTGTCGTTGCGCGTGCGCGACGCCATCGTGGCGTCGAACGCCGACCAGCGTGATGGGGATTTGAACGAGCTGCGAGTGATCGTCGACTACCCGTTCACCTTGTTGTAAATGGCTGCAAGGGAGAGGGATCAAACTCCCTCTCCTGAGGATCAGCCAACCCAGCCTATGGCCGCTTTGGGGATCACTTCCGACTCATCCAGCTTCGACGCAAACATGCTCACCGCCTGCACCGCATCACTGGTGCTGGTGCGAATCTGCAGGATCACCGACCCCGCCTGGTCCGCCAGGTGCACGCCGCGTTGTGCGCCTTCCTGGGTGGCATTCATGCTGGTCACCGCGTCGCGGGTTTCCGACAGAATCAGGCCAATCATCTCGGCGATTTCCGCCGTGGAACGGCTGGTACGCCCCGCCAGTTGCCTTACTTCGTCAGCAACCACCGCAAAGCCACGGCCTTGATCGCCCGCACGCGCAGCCTCAATGGCGGCGTTGAGTGCCAGCAGGTTGGTCTGGTCGGCGATGCCGCGAATGGTATTGACGATGGCCGTGATTTGCTCGGACCGATCGCCCAGTTGCCCGACCAAACGCGCCGACGCGCCAATGTTATCGGCGATGCGGCGCATCTCCGTGGCGGTTTCCTGGATCACCTGGGTGCCGTGTTCGGCAAAGCGCTCGGTCTCGGAGGAAATATGGTAGGCCCGCGAGGCACCGCGTGAGTCTTCCTCGAATTTCTCCACGCGCTCGGTGATGTCGCTGGCAAACTTGACGATCTTGATCAGCGTGCCTTCGGCGTCGTACACCGGGTTGTAACTGGCTTCCAGCCACACCACGCGGCCATGTTTGCCCAGGCGTTTGAATTGCCCGGTAAAGAATTCACCGTTATTCAGGCGGCGCCAGAAATCAGCGTATTCGCTGCTGTTGACCAACACCGGCTCGCAAAACACCTGGTGATGTTTGCCTTTGATCTCTGCCAGTGAATAGCCCATCACGTTCAAGAAGTTCGGGTTGGCCTCCAGCACTTGGCCACGCAAATCGAATTCGATCACTGCCATTGCCCGGTCCAGTGCGACCAGCTTGCTGCGCGTGGCCGCCTCTTGCGCGACCTTCTCGGTGACGTCCAGCGCGTACTTGACCACCTTCAACACCTGGCCACGCTCGTCCAGCACCGGGTTGTAGCTGGCTTCAAGCCAAATGGTCTTGCCGTTGGCGCCCACGCGCTTGAAGGTCCCCGACACAAACTTGCCGGCCTTCAGCTCGCCCCAGAATTGGCTATAGGCCGGGCTGTTGGTCAGCGCCGGCAAGCAAAAATCGCGGTGGGTTTTACCAGCCAATTGCTCACGGCTGTAACCCAGGACATTGAGAAAGTTGTCGTTGGCACGCAGCACCTTGCCGTTGAGGTCAAATTCGACCACGGCCATGGAGCGCTCAAGTGCGCCAATCAGTCCTTTATATTCAGTGACGTCGGCCGTCCTGGCCGCCAGTTCGGTTTTAAGTGCAGTGTTGAACATGACGTACCCTCAGGCGTGCGAAGAACCTAGTGCTAACTTCGCTATCGGCTGGTAAATACGCGACTTAACGTGACATGAATGTTTATTTTCTGACGTCAAAAACCTAAGTATTCGCGCACGACGCCATGCGTTCACGCATGCCTTCGCTGGCCGCCGGGCCCGCCTGTATCAGGCACGCATCCCACGGCACCACCTGCCCTTCGGCGTTCGCCATTACCGGCTGCAGCGCGCGGCCGGTCTCACGCTCCACCACCTCGACACTGGCGCCCTCCTCGGCGTAATGCCGGTTGCCCCATGCCACCAACGCCATCAGCACCATGCGGAAATCCTCGCCCTTGGCCGTCGGTACATATTCATGGCGCGGCGGCCGCTCGCTGTAGGCCCTGCGCTCGAGCATCCCGGCTTCCACCAATGCCGTGAGCCGGCGCGTCAACATGTTCGGCGCGATGCCCAGGCTGCGCGAGAACTCGTCGAAGCGCCGCAAGCCGTGCAGCGCGTCGCGCATGATCAGGATGCTCCACCACTCCCCTACCCGCTCAAGGCTGCGGGCGATGGGGCATTCGTCGCTGGTGAGGGACTTGCGTTGCATGGCGGTTCCTATACGTCGGTGCAAAGTTGTGTGGCGCCATGTTACTTTCATCATGATAGTGACGTCCACTGAGTCTGTGTCCCTCAACGCAAGCGGAGTCGATTGATCATGAGTAAACGTATCGTGGTGACAGGCATGGGCGCGCTGACGCCCTTGGGCACCGACGTGGAATCCACCTGGAAACGCCTGCTGGATGGGCAGTCGGGCATTCGCCGGCTGCCGGAAGAACTGATCGGCGACCTGGCCGTCAGCATCGGCGGCCAGGTGCAAAGCGCGCTGCAAGACTCGGAAGCGGGCTTTGACCCGGATCGGCTGTTGGCCGCCAAGGAACAGCGCAAGATGGACCGCTTCATTCTGTTCGCCCTGGCCGCGGCGGATGAAGCCCTGAAGCAAGCCGGCTGGGCGCCGAACACCCTTGAAGCACAGGAACGCACCGCCACCATCATCGCCTCCGGCGTGGGCGGCTTCCCGGCGATTGCCGACGCGGTGCGCACCACCGACAGCAAAGGCCCGCGACGCTTATCCCCCTTCACCATCCCGTCGTTCCTGAGCAACATGGCCGCCGGGCATGTGTCGATCAACTACGGTTTGAAAGGCCCGCTGGGCGCGCCGGTTACCGCGTGTGCGGCAGGTGTGCAAGCGATTGGCGACGCCGCGCGGATGATTCGTGCCGGTGAAGTCGATGTGGCGGTGTGCGGCGGTGCCGAAGCGGCAATCCATCGGGTCAGCCTCGCCGGCTTTGCGGCGGCGCGGGCCTTGTCCAGCGACTTCAATGACAGCCCCGAGCGCGCCTCACGACCGTTCGACCAGGCCCGCGACGGGTTCGTCATGGGCGAAGGCGCCGGCATCCTGGTCATCGAAGAACTCGAACACGCCCTGGCACGCGGCGCACAACCGATTGCCGAGCTGGTGGGCTACGGCACCAGCGCCGACGCCTACCACATGACCGCCGGCCCGGAAGATGGCGATGGCGCACGCCGCGCGATGCAGCAGGCCTTGCGCCAGGCCGGTATCCAGGCCTCGCAGGTGCAGTACCTGAACGCCCACGCCACCTCGACTCCGGTTGGCGATAAAGGCGAATTGGCCGCGATCAAAACCGTGTTCGGCGCCACTGGCAGCCCGGCGATCAGCTCGACCAAATCCGCCACCGGCCACTTGCTCGGCGCAGCGGGCGGCATCGAGGCGATCTTCACCGTACTTGCCCTGCGCGATCAGGTCGCCCCGGTAACCCTCAACCTGGAAAACCCCGACACCCTCGCCGACGGCCTCGACCTGCTGCGCGGCGCCGCACGGCCCATGGCGATTGAATACGCGTTGTCCAACGGCTTCGGCTTTGGCGGCGTGAATGCCAGCGTGCTGTTCCGCCGCTGGCAGTAGTTTGCCCCTGAGTTGATTTTCGGGGACCATGGGCGCCTTTCCGAACCTGCCAACCAGAGGCGCCCATGGCCAACCACGACCTGCAGTACACCCCCGACCCGGATGCCGATTCGATTTCCTCCGACGTAATCGGCTTCAACGGCATCCTGGTTTCCACCCAGATCCCGACCCGTGCCGACGGCAGCCTGGAACTGGGCGACATCACCGCTCAAAGCGAATGCACCCTGCAAGCGCTGAAAGTTGCCCTGGAAAAGGCCGGCAGCTCCATGGACCGGGTCATGCACCTGACCATTTATCTGACCGACATGGCCGACCGCGGCGCCTTCAACGAGGTCTACAAACGCTTCTTCGCCAAGCCCTGGCCCGTGCGCGCGGCAGTTGGCGTTGCCGCATTGGCGGTAGACGGCATGCGCGTAGAAGTCACCGCGATGGCCGCCCAAGCCTGAAGGGATGCCGGTCAGGCATTTCACGGCTACAATGCGCGCCTCAACCGTGACAAGCCTGACTAAAAAAACTATGTCCTTGCCCAAGCACCACCTGGAATTGCTCAGCCCTGCCCGCGATGTTGCCATCGCGCGCGAGGCGATCCTGCATGGCGCCGATGCCATCTACATCGGCGGCCCAAGTTTCGGCGCGCGCCATAACGCGTGCAACGACGTGAGCGACATCGCTCAACTGGTCGAATTCGCCCGCCGTTACCACGCCCGCGTGTTCACCACCATCAACACCATCCTGCATGACAACGAACTGGAACCCGCGCGCAAGCTGATCCATCAGCTTTACGACGCCGGCGTTGACGCGTTGATCGTGCAAGACCTGGGCGTGATGGAACTGGATATCCCGCCGATCGAGCTGCACGCCAGCACCCAGACCGATATCCGTACCCTGGCCCGCGCCAAGTTTCTCGACCAGGCCGGTTTCTCGCAGTTGGTATTGGCCCGTGAGCTGAACCTGCAAGAGATCCGCGCCATCGCCGACGAAACCGAGGCCGCCGTCGAATTTTTCATCCACGGCGCCCTGTGCGTGGCGTTCTCCGGGCAGTGCAATATCTCCCACGCGCAGAACGGCCGCAGCGCCAACCGTGGCGATTGCTCCCAGGCCTGCCGCCTGCCGTACACCTTGAAAGACGACCAGGGCCGCGTCGTGGCCTTTGAAAAGCACCTGCTGTCGATGAAAGACAACAACCAGAGCGCCAACATCCGCGCGCTGGTCGAAGCCGGCGTGCGCTCGTTCAAGATCGAAGGCCGCTACAAGGACATGGGCTATGTGAAGAACATCACCGCCTACTACCGCCAGCGCCTCGACGACGTACTCGAAGACCGCCCGGACCTGGCCCGCGCCTCCAGTGGGCGCACTGTGCATTTCTTCCTGCCCGACCCGGAAAAAACCTTCCACCGTGGCAGCACCGACTATTTCGTCACCGACCGCAAGGTCGACATTGGCGCCTTTGACACCCCGACCTTCACCGGCCTGCCGGTGGGTGTGGTGGAAAAAGCCGGCAAGCGCGACCTGCAAGTGATCACCCATGAGCCGCTGTCCAACGGCGACGGCCTCAATGTGCTGGTCAAGCGTGAGGTGGTGGGTTTCCGCGCCAACATCGCCGAAGCCAAGGGCGAGTTCGAGGAAGACGGCCAGAAGCGCTACCGCTACCGCGTCGAGCCAAACGAAATGCCGGCCGGCCTGCACCAGTTGCGCCCGAACCATCCGCTGAACCGCAACCTCGACCACAACTGGCAACAGGCGCTGCTCAAAACCTCCTCCGAGCGCCGTATCGGCCTGACCTGGCTCGCCCGCCTGCGTGAAGACCAGCTGGAAGTCACCGCCACCAGCGAAGAAGGCATCAGCGCCAGCGTCACCCTGCCCGGCCCGTTCGGCGTGGCCAACAAACCGGAACAGGCCCTGCACACCCTGCGCGACTTGCTCGGCCAACTGGGTACCACCGAATACCACGCGACGAACATCGCGCTGGATGCGCCGCAGGCGTTCTTCATTCCCAACTCGCAGCTCAAGGCATTGCGCCGCGAAGTGATCGAAGCCCTGACCGCCGCCCGCGTAGCTCAGCACCCACGTGGCGGGCGCAAGGCCGAAACCACGCCACCGCCGGTGTACCCGGAAGCGCACCTGTCGTTCCTGGCCAACGTCTACAACCAGAAGGCCCGCGACTTCTACTACCGCCACGGCGTCAAGCTGATCGACGCGGCCTTTGAAGCCCATGAAGAAACCGGCGAAGTGCCGGTGATGATCACCAAGCACTGCCTGCGTTTCTCGTTCAACCTGTGCCCTAAACAGGCCAAGGGCGTGACGGGGGTGAAAACCAAGGTCGCGCCGATGCAGTTGATCCATGGCGATGAAGTGCTGACCTTGAAGTTCGACTGCAAGCCGTGCGAAATGCATGTGGTGGGCAAGATCAAGGGGCATATCCTCGGCCTGCCGCAGCCAGGCAGTACGGTGGAGCATTTCAACCCGGAAAACATCATCTTCCAGGGTACGCACTAGCCTTTGGGGAGCGGGGCCACCACCAGCCCCGCTGCAACCCGGCTGCCGCCAGCAGGATCGCCGCCACACCCAGCCATTGCAGCCAACCCAGGCGATGGCCAAAGGCAATCCAGTCGACAAAAATCGCCGCAATCGGGTAGATAAATGACAGCGCGCCGGTCAGGGCCGTCGGCAGTTTCTGGATCGCGCCGTACAACAACACGTACATCAAACCGGTGTGCACCACGCCCAGCGTCACCAAGGCTGCCCAGGCATTGGTCGATTCAGGCAGGCTGTTCCAGGGCACCAACGGCGCCAGCAATACCGCGCCGGTGCTCACCTGGATCAACGCCAGCAAGTGCGGCGGCACTGCTTTCAGACGTTTGATGATCAGCGCCGCAATCGCGTAAAGGAACGCCGCGCCCAACGCCAACGCGATGCCTGCCAGGTAACCGTCACCGGTGGGTTGATCGCCATGGGCCGTGACAATCGCCAACATGCCCATAAAGGCCACGCCCAGCCACGCGAGTTTTTGCACGGTGATCCTTTCACCCAGAAACACCGCCGCCAGCAGCACCAGCATGAACGGCTGCACGTTGTACACCGCCGTGCTGATGGCGATGGACGCGCGCGAGTAAGACTCGAACAGCAGCAGCCAATTGCCGACGATGGCCACGCCGCTGAGCATCGCCAATCCCAATGTTGCCCAGCTCAACAAGTCCAGCCGCAGATAACCCAACAGCGCACACACCAGCAACAGCGTCAACGCGCCGATCACGCAGCGCCAGAACACCACTTCGATCACCGATACGCCCGACACCAGCACAAACCAGCCAATGGTGCCCGAGATCAGCATCGCGGCGACCATTTCCCACGACCCGCGACGGATGGATGTGTCCATGTTTCATGCTCCTCAAGTGAGGCACAAGTATGGCAATCTGGCGGGCAGCGGCTCCAGCGCCTAAAAAAGGCCGGCGAGCCAAATCACCTTTATTAATTAGGCGCAGAGCATGATTGACACCATCGACCAGCAACTCATCGCCGCCTTGATGGACGACTCGCGGCTGTCGCTCAAGGCCTTGGCGGGCATCACCGGGCTGTCCTCGCCGAGCGTTGGCGAGCGCTTGCGCCGTCTCGAAGAACGCGGTGTGCTCACCCACTACACCGTCGATATCGACCCCACCCACTTCGGCTACCTGCTGCAAGCCATCGTGCGCATCCGCCCGTTGCCCGGCAAGTTGCAGGAGGTAGAACGCCAGATCCAGGCCATCCCCGAGTTCACCGAATGCGACAAGGTTACCGGCGACGACTGCTTTATTGCGCGCCTGCATGTGCGCAGCATGGATCAGTTGGACACCCTGCTCGATCGCCTCAACGCCTATGCCGAAACCAACACTGCCATCGTCAAGAAAACCCCGGTAAAACGCCGCCTGCCGCCGCTGGCCGACAGCTGATCACCCATCAGCCGTGCAGCGCCTGTGCCGCGCCCAGCAGCCCCTGGAACTTGCCATACCGCGCCTGCAGCAGCGTGTGTTGCGCCGCATCCGGCAGGTACCGCGCCTTCACCGGCATACCTGCCAACGAAGCCACGCCTATCGCCATAAACCCCAGCTTGGCTGCCCCGACACACGCGCTCAACTCGCTACCGTGCAAGGTGAAGATTTCCCGTTGCAGGATATTTGCCAGCAACTGCGCCCAGTACTCACTGCGCGCGCCGCCGCCCACCAGGGCGCATGAAGTCACATCCGCGCCGGTCGATTGCACCGCACGCAAAGCGTCTAGCAGGCCAAAACCCACGCCTTCCATCACCGCATAACCAAGCATGGCTGGCGTGCAATCATGGCCCAGGCCCATAAAGCCGCCGCGCAGCAACGGGTCGTTATGGGGCGTGCGCTCGCCGGCGAGGTATGGCAGAAACAACGGTGTGTCCAATGGCACGGGTTGGCTGATCGGCAATTGCGCCTGTACGTGGTCCAGCAGGGTTTGTTCGTCCGGCGTGCCGGTCAGCCGCGTGACCCAGCGCAGGCAACTGGCGCCGGCCAGCATGGCGCCCATGGTGTACCAGCGGTTGGGCAGCGCGTGGCAGAAGCTGTGCACCGCGCTGGCCGGGTTGCCGGCCGCGTGGTCGGTGATCGCGACAATCGCCGCGCTGGTGCCCAGGGTGATAAACCCGTCGCCGGCGTTGACCGCGCCGATGCCCACCGCCGCCACCGGGTTATCGCCGCCACCGCCGGCAATCACCACATCAGTCGACAGGCCCAGGCGTGCCGCAGCGCTTGTATTGAGCGCCGCACTGGCCGCGCCGCCCTCCACCAGGCGAGGCATCTGCTGGAGTGTCAGGCCCGTGGCGTGCAGCATCGGGCTGAACCACTCACGCTGCGCCACGTCCAGCCACAAGGTGCCGGCCGCGTCGGACATTTCGCTGATGCGCTCGCCACTCAGGCACAGGCGCAGGTAATCCTTGGGCGACAGCACGCAGTCAATCGCCGCGAACACCTCGGGTTCGTGGTGTTGCAGCCACAGCAGTTTCGGCGCAGTCAGCCCCGCCATCGGCAAGCTGCCGGTGACCTCGGCAAAGCCCACGCCGAGGGCCTCAGCCTCCGCCATGGCGCGCGAGTCATCCCACAGGATCGCCGGGTACAACACCCGGTCGTCGTCGCCCAGCAGCACCGCGCCGTGCATCTGCCCGGACAGGCCGATGCACGCCACACGGGCATAGGCAGCGTGGGCGCGCAGTTGGTCGAGTGCCTGCAGGCAGGCTTGCCACCAGTCTTGTGGTGCCTGCTCGGACCAGCCGCTGTGGCGCCGCGACACGTTCAGGCGCACACCGGCGTGGGCCAGCACGCTGCCGTCTGCATCCATGAGGATGGCCTTGAGTTCCGAGGTACCGAGGTCGATGCCGAGGGATACAGGAGAGTTCATACGCAGGTCATTCCAATCAGAGACAGCCACATGAATTACGCACTTGCAGGGTCGGCGCCAGGCGCACGCTGCGGGCCGGCGCCGTTGGCAAGGCCATGCGCTGCAGCAACAGCTCGACCGCTTGCGCGCCCAACGCCTGCACGGGCTGGGCGATCAAGGTCAGGCGCGGGACAAAAAAATCTGCCCAGTCAAAATCATCGAAACCCACCAGAGCCATCTGCCCCGGTACGTCGAGTTGCGCGTCACGCAAAGCGTGCATCGCACCGAGGGTCATCAGGTTGTTACCGGCCATGATCGCCGTCGGCGGGGCTGCCAGGCCCAGCAGCTGCACCGTAGCCTGCCGTGCCGGCTCGGTGTTGGAGCCGCCGTTCACCAGCAGTTGCGGATCAAACGCCAACCCCGCCGCCTGCAACGCTGCGCGATAGCCGGCAACGCGCTCGTCCGTGGTACTGAACCCGGTACGCCCGGCGATAAAGCCGATGCGCCGATGCCCGTGCCTGATCAAGTGTGCAATCAGGGCCTGGGTGGCCTGGGCATTCTCCACCCCGACCTGATCGAACTGCTCGCTCATCATCCGATCCACCAGCACCGCAGGCATCTCGTTGGCCTGCAAATACTCCAGGGCCATCGAGCCGTTCGACGGCGCCAGCACAATGCCGTCGACCCGCCGATGATGCAGCGCCGTGACCACCCGCAGCTCCTGCTCCGGGTCGTCGTGGGTGTCGACAAACAGCATCATGTAGCCGTGTTTGGCGCACGCGGTTTCAATCGCGTGCACCGTTTCACTGAAGTAATGGTTGGACAGTGCCGAGATCGCCACGCCAATCGTGTTGGTACTGGAGCGGGCCAGCGAGCGCGCCAGGGTGTTGGGGATATACCCCAATGCCTGGATCGCTTGCTGTACCGCCTGCACCGTGGCCGGGCTGACCTTGCGCGTGCCGTTCAACACATGGGACACGGTCGACGCCGACACCCCCGCCCTGCTTGCCACGTCATCCATGGTGACCACGGCGCGTTTCCTCTCACTGAATCAATGTTTACTCGACCAGCCGCTGTAGGTAGCCACGTTATCGCGGGTGATGAGTTTTGGCGTGAGCAGGGTAACCGCTTCGGCCGGGGCTTTGTCGTTGAGGATGTCATTGCCGACGTTCACGGCGGTCTGGGCCATGGCCCATGGGTCCTGGCTGGACGACGCCTGGATCTGCGTGTCGGTTTTCAGCGCGTTCTCGATATCCGGTGCGCCGTCCACCGAGGTAATGATGATGCCGCTGCGCTTGAGTTGCTTGGCCGCCAGGTCGCTGCCGATTGCTTGCGGGTCATTGATCGCAAACAGGCCGTCGATTTTCGGGAAGCGCGTGAGGTAACCCTGCATCACGTTCAGGCCGCCTTCGCGCGAGCCTTTGCCATCCTGGTCGTCGGACAGCACCTTGATATCCGGCGCGCCGGCCAGGGCCGCCTTGCAGCCTTTGACGCGGTCGGTCACGGCGGTCACTTGCGGGCCGTTCTGGATAATCACATTGCCCTTGCCCGCGAGCTTGTCCACCAGGAACTGGCAGGCCAGCTTGCCGGCTTCGACGTTGTCGGTCTGCACGGTGGCGTTCACGCCTTTGGCGTCTACGTCCACGGCGACCACGACAATCCCCGCGTCGCGGGCTTTCTTGATCGCCGAGGCCATGGCCGACGGGTCGACGGCGTTGATCAGGATCAGGTCGACCTTGGAAGAGATAAAGTTGTCGATCTGCGAAAACTGCTTGCTCAAGTCATAGTCGGCCGACACCGAGGTGACCTTGACGTTGGGGTTCAGCTCCTTGGCCCGGGCGCTGGCGCCATCGGCCAGGGTCACGAAGTACGGGTTGCCCAGCGAGCCCATGCTGATGCCGAGGGCTTTGAGCTCACGGGCTTCGACGGCTTGGGACATCAGGGCTGCCAAGGCAATAACGGGAAAGATACGTTTGAAGTTCATGCCGGTCTCTCTTGTGATTGTTGTTGGAGTGAAATCAGGTCCGGGCCCCGGACTGGCGATAGCGATCCAGCGCGACCGCGCCAATGATCACGATGCCCTTGATGATGTATTGCCAGATATCCGACACCCCCAGCAGCACCAGGCCGTTGGTAAGCACCGCGATAATCAGTGCGCCGATCAGCGTGCCGCCGATGGTGCCGACGCCGCCGGTAAAACTGGTGCCGCCGAGGATCACCGCGGCAATCGCGTCCAGCTCGTAGGACTGCCCGAGTTGCAGGCCATTGGCGGCGAACAGGCGCGACGCGCTCATCACCGCGCCCAGCCCGGCCAACGCACCGGACATCGCGTAGACAAACAGCAGCACCTTCCACACCTTGATCCCCGACAGCCGCGCGGCCTCCGGGTTGCCGCCCACCGAGTAGATCTGCACGCCCATCACCGTGCGGCGCAGGATGAACCACGACAGCGCCACCACCGCCACGGCGATCACCACCAGCCAGGGCACGCCGAGTATTGAGTCATTGCCGATAAACGCGAACGGCAGGTCGGGGTTGAACACGGTTTTGTCGTCGGCCAACAGCCGCGCCAACCCGCGCATGGCGGTCAGCGCGCCGAGGGTGACGATAAACGGCGGCAGGCGCATAAAGGCAATCAACCCGCCGTTGACCAGGCCCAGCAACAGGCCAAAGCCGATCCCGGCGGCAATCCCGAACATGCCGAACTGCGGCGACATCGACGCCTGCAACGCCACCACCGCCGACGCGGCGAGGATCGCGCCCACCGACAGGTCGATGCCCGCCGTAAGGATCACAAAGGTCATGCCCGCCGCCAGTACCACGTTCACCGAGGCCTGCTGGGTGATGATCGACAGGTTCTGTACGGTCAGAAAGTTCTCGCTGGCCAGGGCAAAGCCCACCAGCAGCAAGACCAGCACCGGCAGCATGCCGACCGTGCGCATCAGTTCGCGTACGCGCTCGGCCTTGCCAGTTGTTGCAATCATCGAATCAGCCATGGGCCACCACCTGATCGCCACCGGTGGCGAGGTCAATAATACGTTCCTGAGAAATGACGTGGCCCGAGGCCCCGCCGACTTCGGCCACCAACTGGCCTTCGCGCATGATCAACACGCGGTCGCACGTGCCGATGATTTCCGGCAACTCGCTGGAGATCACCACAATGCCTACCCCGGCCTGGGCCAGTTGATTGATGATGCGGTAGATCTCGGACTTGGAGCCGATGTCCACGCCCCGGGTGGGTTCGTCGAGGATCAGCACATGCGGCTTGACCTCCAGCAGCCGCGCCAGCAGCACCTTTTGCTGGTTGCCACCGGAGAGTGAACCGACATTGACCTTGCCCGACGCAACCCGAATCGACAGTGACTTGATCGCGTCATTCGCACGTTGCCTGGCGTGGCCACGGTCGAGCACGCCACCGGCGTGCGCGTCCGGCACACAGGCGCAGACATTGATGTTGTCGGCCACGCTCATGTCGAGGAACAGCCCCTGGGCCTTGCGATCTTCGGTGAGGTAGACCACGCCGGCGCGGATCGCATCCGCCGGGGTGCGCAGTTGGGTGACGGTCTTGCCGACCACTTCCAGCGTGCCGCTGGTACGCGGGTCGGCGGCGAAGATCAGCCGCGCCAGCTCGGTGCGCCCTGCCCCGACCAGCCCGGCAATGCCCAGCACTTCACCGGCGTGCAGGTCGAAACTGCAGTTGCGCACGCGTTTGCCGTCGGCCATGTCGCGCACGCGCATCACCACGTTGCCGGGGTTGTAGGCCGCGTGCTCCTTCTTGTAGAAGCCGGACAGGTCGCGGCCCACCATCATCTTTACCAGCACCTCGGCCGACAGTGCATCACGGGTCAGCTCGCCAATGTACTGGCCGTCGCGCAGCACCGAAACGCGGTCCGACAGCTCGTAGATCTCCGCCATGCGGTGGCTGATATAAATGATCGCCAGGCCCTGGCTGCGCAGTTGCTTGATCAGCGCAAACAGGCGGTCGGTCTCACGAGACGACAGCGGCGTGGTCGGCTCATCCATCACCAGGATCCTGGCGTGGGCATGCAGGGCACGGGCGATTTCCACCAGTTGGCGCTCGGCAATCGACAGGCTGCTGACTTTGGTTGCGGGAGTGAACTCGGCGCCCAGGCGTTGCAGCACCTCTACGCAGCCGGCCTGCATGCCCTTGCGGTCGATGGTCCAACCGCGGCGCAGTTCGCGGCCCAGGTAGATGTTTTCGGCCACGCTGAGGTTCGGGCACAGGCTCAGTTCCTGATAGATCACAGCGATGCCGAGGGCTTTGGCGGTGGCGGGATTGTAAGTGGCGATGGGTTGGCCGCCGATGCGGATTTCACCGCCGGGGTCGGCCTGGTAGGCGCCGGAGAGGATTTTCATCAAGGTGGATTTGCCGGCGCCGTTCTCCCCCATCAAGGCGTGGATTTCGCCGGGGTAGACCTTCAGGCCGACAGCTTTGAGCACGCGCAAACCGTTGAAGGTTTTGCTGATGCCCTGCATCTCAAGCAAGGGTTCAAGGCTCATGGATGAGCTCCTGGATTTATTATTTTTGTAATCGAGTGCCGCCGACTCTAATGCAGATACATTTGCTTACGCAAGCGCTTGCGCCTACCAATAATCCGCTAGTGAAACGTTTCATCAGTGAAGAATGCCCATATCTATCCAAATGAGTGTCATTGCATTCAAAAAGGTGTTTCGCGCCATCCAAAGGCCATATCTCTGCTATTGTCCAAGTACCTCATCTCCTCCTCGTCGCTTCCCAGCGATCTTCTGTGAGCATGCTCTGCGCCATCGCCTACGCCGATGGCGGGCCTGAATGTCACGGAACCTCCCAGCGATGGATACACCGTTAACCCACCCCGGCCAGTCGCGTGCCGAAAAAATCGTCGAGTTCAAACGGCAGAAAACCCTGCTCAAGACCGGCGCGCTGCAAGACGCGATCTTCAACAGCGCCTATTTCTCGAGCATTGCCACCGACGAAAAAGGCGTGATCCAGATTTTCAACGTCGGTGCCGAACGCATGCTCGGCTATGCCGCCGCCGATGTGGTCAACCGCATCACCCCGGCCGACATTTCCGACCCCGCCGAGCTGATCACCCGCGCCGCCGCCCTCAGCCTGGAACTCGACACACCCATCACCCCAGGCTTTGAAGCCCTGGTGTTCAAGGCCTCGCGCGGCATCGAAGACATCTACGAGCTGACCTACATCCGCAAGGACGGCAGCCGCCTGTCGGCGATGGTCTCGGTGACCGCACTGCGCAACCGCAGCGACACCATCATCGGCTACCTGCTGATCGGCACCGACAACACCGCGCGCAAACAGGAAGAAGCCGAGCGCAAAGGCTTTGAGCGCGCGCTGGAAGAAAAGAACCTGGAGCTGGAACACGCCAGCCACATGAAGTCGGAGTTCCTCGCCACCATGTCCCATGAGCTGCGCACGCCGCTGAATGCGGTGATCGGCTTCTCCGAGGCGCTCAAGGATGGCCTGGTCGGCGATATGACCGAGGTGCAGCGCGAATACATCGGCGACATCTTCACCAGCGGCCAGCACCTGCTGTCGCTGATCAACGACATTCTCGACCTGTCCAAGGTCGAGGCCGGGATGATGGACCTGGAACTCGAAGCCGTGGAGCTGTCGGGCCTGTTGGCCAACAGCCTGTTGATCGTGCGTGAAAAAGCCGCCCTGCAGCGCATCCAGTTGAAGCTGGACAGCCAGGGCGACTTTGGCTGCCTGGAGCTGGACCTGCGCAAGACCAAGCAGATCGTCTACAACCTGCTGGCCAACGCGGTGAAGTTCAGCGAGCACGGCAGCTCGGTGACCCTGGCGGTGCGCGAGGTCAGCCGCGATCAGGTCGGCCTGGTGCCCGGCGACTGGCCGGTGCACAGCTTTGCCCTGCCCCCCAGCGCGCACCAGCAGTTCCTGGAATTGAGCGTCAGCGACACCGGCATCGGCATTGCGCCGGATGACATGGGCAAGCTGTTCAAGGCCTTCAGCCAGATCGACAGCAGCCTGGCGCGCAAATTTGAAGGCACCGGGCTGGGCCTGGCGATGGTCAAGCAACTCACCGACCTGCACGGCGGCAGCGTTGCCGTGGCCAGCCGTGCAGACCTGGGCGCACGCTTTGTGGTGTGGCTGCCGCTGCACCGGGCGACGGAGGCTGCCGACACGTGGCCGAAATCCTGATCGTCGAAGACAACGAGGCGAATATGCGCCTGGCGCGCCTGCTGCTGGTGAACGCCGGGCATAGCGTGCTGTGGGCCGCCGACGGCGAAACCGGCCTGACGCTGGC
The DNA here is from genome assembly GCF_979253585.1 of Pseudomonas sp. AC463. Taxonomy (NCBI): domain Bacteria; kingdom Pseudomonadati; phylum Pseudomonadota; class Gammaproteobacteria; order Pseudomonadales; family Pseudomonadaceae; genus Pseudomonas; species Pseudomonas sp. AC463. The sequence continues at coordinate 239,350 of NZ_CEEDDZ010000001.1, forward strand.
CCGCGCGAAACAACCGGCGCTGATCCTGATGGACATTCAGTTGCCCGGCATGGACGGCCTGGCCGCGACCCGGCTGCTCAAGCAAGACCCACACACCGCGCACATCCCGGTGATCGCGCTGACGGCCATGGCCATGAAGGAAGACCGCGAAAAAACCCGCCTGGCCGGTTGCGATGCGTATGTGATCAAACCGCTGCGTTACAAAGAGCTGTACCAAGTGATCGACACCCTGCTGAACCCCACCAATACACCGCCTACATGAGTCCTCTCCATGGCCAGCTCACCCGCAACGCTGTTGATCGTTGATGACGAACCCCAGGTTCGCAAGCTGTTGGAAACCCTGCTGCGCCATGAGGGCTACGAAACCCTGAGCGCGAGCAACGGTGAAGAAGCCTTGCGGTTGGTGGCGCAACAGCCGCCGGACCTGGTGCTGCTGGACATCATGATGCCCGGCATGGACGGCTATGAAGTCGCCAGCCAGCTCAAGGGCAACCCCGCCACGGCGAATATCCCGATCATTATGCTGTCGGCCTTGAGCGAATCCAGCGCGCGGGTCAGTGGCCTGGAAACCGGCGCCGAGGAATTTATCAGCAAGCCGATAGAACGCGTCGAACTCTGGCTGCGGGTGCGCAACCTGCTGCGGCTCAAGGCCCATGGCGACCAGTTGCAGAAACACAGCCAGATGCTCGAACAGCAGTTGCAACAACACACCGACGAACACGCGCGGCTGGACGTGCACGACCTGGCCCGCCTCGAACTGGAAAAAGCCCTGCGCCTGGCCGTTGAGCGGGATGAATTCGCCCTGCATTACCAACCCAAGGTCGAGTTGGCCGGCGGCGCCGTGTGTGCCCTGGAAGCCCTGCTGCGCTGGGATCGGCCCGGTTATGGCGCAGTATCGCCGGCCGTGTTTGTACCGGTGCTGGAAAGCCTGGGGCTGATCGTGCCGGTGGGCCGCTGGGTGATCGACCGCGTGTGCCAGCAGATCGCTGAATGGCAACGCAGCGCCATCGGGCCGATTGAAGTCTCGGTGAACGTCTCCGGCCATCAACTGATCGAGGGTGACCTGATCGCCGACATCGCCCAGAGCCTGGCCGACCACGGCGTTGATGCCCATTGGCTGGAGGTCGAGTTGACCGAAAGTTCGCTGATGGAAAACACCCAGCACACCATCACGGGTCTGCAACGCTTGCGCGCTATGGGTGTGAAAATCTCCATCGACGACTTTGGCACCGGCTACTCCAGCCTGGCCTACCTGCGCCGGTTCCCCATCGATACGTTGAAGATCGATATCGCGTTTATCCGCGAAGTCACCAGCAACCCGCAGGATGCGGCGATTACCCGCACCATCATTGAATTGGCCCATAGCCTGGATCTGCGCGTGGTGGCCGAAGGTGTCGAAACCCAGGCGCAACTGGCTTTCCTCAAAGCGGCGGGCTGTGACCAGATCCAGGGTTACCTGTTCAGCCGGCCATTGCCGATGGCCGAGCTTGAGCGGCTACTTATGGAAAAAAGCGGTTTGGTCGGACCATAACAACTCAAACCCGGTGCACCTGTGGGAGGGCAAGCCCCCTCCTACATTTGGATCAGTGCCAGCCTGGATATTGCGCGTTGGCGTTGGCCGCGTCGTTGATGTACGGAGTACGACAAATCGCATTGAACCTGCGTACGGCCAGGCCCCTCAAACCTGGATAGACCACGGCCTGGGGCTCGCTCGATGACGTTCATCCTATGGTTGGCCGTACTGGGCGCAGTGCTGTTGACCCTCGCCCTCACCTCCTCCTACTTGCGCTGGATGCCGGTGACCACCTCGGCGGTCTGCCTGTTGCTGGGCATCGGCATCGGCCCGTTGGGCGTGGACCTGCTGCATCTGGATATCAAGGGTTCTGCGCGCTGGATGGAGCACCTCACCGAAGTCGCGGTGCTGTTTTCGCTGTTCGTCAGCGGGCTCAAGCTGCGCTTGCCGCTCAAGCACCGCACCTGGCGCATTGCGTTCGGCATGGCCGGGCCGGTGATGTTGCTGACTATCCTCGGCATCTGCGCGGTGATGCATTACCTGTTCGAGTTGTCCTGGGGCGTGTCGCTGTTGGTCGGTGCCATCCTGGCACCGACTGATCCGGTGTTGGCGGGGCTGGTTCAGGTCAACAACGCCCAGGACTACGACGCGCTGCGCTTCGGCCTGTCCGGGGAAGCGGGCCTGAACGACGGCACGGCCTTTCCCTTTGTGATCTTTGCGCTGTTGTTCATGCAGCACGGCGGGTTTGATGGCGACTGGTTCGGCGGCTGGGTGCTCAAGAACCTGTTGTGGGCGGTGCCGGCCGGGCTGTTGACGGGTTACTGGATGGGCCGGGGCATCGGCCGCATGACCCTGTGGCTGCGCATCACCAACAGTGACAGCACGCTTTCCCCGAATGACTACCTGACCCTGGCACTGATCGCCCTCGCCTACGTGGCGGCCGAGGCGGTGGGTGGTTATGGCTTTCTGTCGGTGTTTGCCGCCGGGCTTGGCCTGCGCCAGGCGGAGTTCAGGTCTACCGGCCATTCACAGACCCCCTCGGAGCACCTGGCATTGCCGGTGGTGGGCCACCTGGAAGTGGAGCCGGAGCGCGCCCTGCAGGGCGATGTGAGCGACCTTCAAGACACCCAGATCGCCGCCGGCGTGATGATGGGCGACATGCTCTCGTTCGGCAGCCTGGTCGAGCGCTCGATGGAAGTGTTTCTGGTCACGGTGCTGGGGGTGGTGCTGGCCAGCCACTGGGATTGGCGCGCGTTGCCGGTGGCGGCGCTGCTGTTCTGGGTGATCCGCCCGGTCAGCGTGTTCGCGATGCCCTGGGGCCGGCTGATCGATCGGCAGCAACGCGGGCTGATGGGTTGGTTCGGGATTCGCGGGATCGGCAGCATCTACTACCTGTTCTACGCGCTCAACCATGGGCTGATCGGCACCAGCAGCGCGGTGGCGGTCAACCTGACCCTTTCGGTGATCGCCTTGAGCATCGTCGTTCATGGCCTCAGTACCCAGCCGATGCTGGCGTGGTATGAACGACGTGCCAAGGTAAATACTCAGTCCTGATCTTCGGTGTTGCCTACATCCGCCGCTTCATCCAGATCATTGAGCGGCACCTCTGCATCATCCATCAGCGATCCGGGGTCTTCATTGCCCGGATCGTTGAGTTCTTCTTTCAGTTCTTTGGACATGACCGTCTCCTCTAACCGCCTTGGGTATCGATATCGGCATCGGTTTCCGGCTTGGGCTCGCGCTCGGGCTCGAAGTCTGGACTGTAGTCGTTTTCCTTCGCCTTGGGGTCGGCGTCAGGTTTTGGATCTTTGGGTGCATCGGCCGCTGTGCCGGGGGCCGGCTCGCCGCCGTCGATGGCGGGGTCGTTACGGCCACTGACTTGGGGATCGTTGTCTGTGCTCATGGCTCACCTCGTGTGAAAACGCAACCTGCGTTTAATTAAGGTCGCGCGCAGGTGGGCGAAGTTCCAATTGCTTAAGAACCCGGATTATCCACCTGGATGTAAAACGCGTAGGCCCCCAGCAACACCCAGAACACCATAAACAGCCACGGCGCGCGCATCGAGAACAGCAGCGACTTGCGGTAGCCCTTGTGGGACGACTCCACCTCGGAAAACAGCGGCGACTCATCGTAGGCCAGGCCCATCACCGGCTCGCTGCGCAGCAGTTCGCTCTGCTTGTAGTGCCAGTGGTCGATGATTTCGTAGGCGGCGCGAATGCCCGGCCAGGCGTTCAGCGAACTGAGAATGCCGAGCAAGGCCAGGAACACCGGCACCACCAGGGTGAACAGCTTGCCCCACTCCGGGTTGAGGTTGCCCATGCCGGACACGAAGGCGATGACCAGGAACGACTGCGCGGTGAGGTAGGCGTCGGTGCGGTTGGCGAGGATGGTGGTTTCGTACTGGATTTCGCGTCGGTAGAAGTCCAGGCGGTCCTTGGGCGAGCCGAAGATCTTGGCGTTGTGTTCGCTGTGGTCGTCCAGAGTCGATTCCGGCGTGTTGGGTGAAATGATTCTGGGCACATCCGTGCTCCATGCGGGGGCTGAGGCTGTTTAGAAGAATGGGGGCTGGGTGAAGTTCAAGTTTGTTCATGCACCAAGTTAGAGCGGTGAGTGCGCTTGTGGCGAGCGGGTTTACCTGGAGTGCGCAGCGCTCGGGCTTTTTTTGGGGCCGCTGCGCAGCCCAGCGCGGGCAAGCCCGCTCGCCACATAAGCGTGCTCGGCAAAAAGTCCTTTCCGGCACAACCATTGCTTTATCCATTCATCTGCCCGGATACAGGAGCATTCGTTACCCCCCGACCCAGAGCCGACCCCATAAGAAAGTAAGGACCAGGTCTGTTGGCACCATCAGCCACGGGCTCATAAAAAATGCGGTTTTTTAAGCGGCAGTGCCACCCAAGCTTCCCTGGGCACTGACAAGGTACTGGAATGGCTCGATCTTTCTTTGATGAAATGAATGACGCAAACGGCAAGTGCCGTGCGCACTATCAGGATTTCTCCCGCTGGCTGGCCAACACGCCGCCGGAACTGCTGGCCCAGCGTCGGCGCGAAGCCGATTTGCTGTTCCATCGCGCCGGGATCACCTTCACCCTCTATGGCGACGAGCAAGACACCGAACGCCTGATCCCTTTCGACATCATCCCGCGCAGCATCCCCGCCAGTGAATGGAGCGTGATCGAACGCGGCTGCATCCAGCGCGTCAATGCGCTGAACATGTTCCTGGCCGACATCTACCACGACCAGCGCATCATCAAGGCCGGGATCATTCCCGCCGACCAGGTGCTGGGCAACGAGGGCTACCAGAAGGCCATGGTCGGTCTGGACCTGCACCGCGACATCTACTCGCACATTTCCGGTGTCGACCTGGTGCGCGACGGCGACGGCACCTACTACGTGCTCGAAGACAACCTGCGCACTCCCAGCGGCGTGAGCTACATGCTCGAAGACCGCAAGATGATGATGCGCCTGTTCCCCGAAGTGTTCGCCAAGCAGCGCATCGCGCCGGTGGACCACTACCCCAACCTGCTGCTCAAAACCCTGAAAAGCTCCAGCCGCCTGGACAACCCCAACGTGGTGGTACTCACCCCGGGCCGCTTCAACAGCGCGTTTTTCGAGCACGCGTTCCTGGCCCGGGAAATGGGCGTGGAACTGGTGGAAGGCGCCGACCTGTTCGTGCACGACCTCAAGGTGTTCATGCGCACTACCGACGGCCCCAAGGCGGTGGATGTGATCTACCGACGCATCGACGACGCGTTTCTCGACCCGCAGGCGTTCAACCCCGACTCGATGCTCGGCGTGCCTGGGCTGGTGGCCGCGTATTGCGCCGGCAATGTGGTGCTGGCGAATGCCATCGGCACCGGCGTGGCCGATGACAAGTCGATCTACCCCTACGTGCCCGCGATGATCAAGTTTTACCTGGATGAAGAACCCATCCTGCAAAACGTGCCGACCTTCCAGTGCCGCAAGCCGGATGAGCTGTCCCACGTTCTGGCCAACCTGGCGGAACTGGTGGTCAAGGAAACCCAGGGCTCCGGCGGCTACGGCATGCTGGTGGGCCCGGCCTCCACGGCGGCCGAAATCGAAGACTTCCGCCAACGCATCAAGGCGCGCCCGCACGCCTACATCGCCCAACCGACCCTGAGCCTGTCCACCTGCCCCACCTTTGTCGAAAACGGCATCGCCCCCCGGCACATCGACCTGCGGCCCTTCGTGCTCTCCGGCAAGGAAACCCGCCTGGTGCCCGGCGGCCTCACGCGGGTGGCCCTGCGTGAAGGCTCGTTGATCGTCAACTCGTCCCAAGGCGGCGGAACCAAGGACACCTGGGTGGTGGAGGGCTGAGTATGTTGAGTAGAACCGCAGCAGATCTGTACTGGATGTCGCGTTACCTGGAGCGCGCCGAGAACCTGGCGCGCATGCTTGAAGTCAGTTATTCGCTGTCGCTGATGCCCCAGGCCGGGCGCAGCGATGGCCTGGATGAACTGGCGATGTCACTGCTCAGCAGCGGTACCCTGGACAGCTACCTGGAGCGCCACCAGACCCTGGATGCCGAGCGCATGTTGCACTTCTTCGCCCTCGACGAGGAAAACCCCGCGAGCATCTACAACTGCCTGCGCGCCGCGCGGGGCAACGCCCATGCCGTGCGCGGGCGCATCACCGCCGACATGTGGGAAAACCTCAATGCCACCTGGCTGGAAATGCGCAGCATCGCCGCCGGCGGCCTGGCGCGGCATGGCATCAGCCACTTCTGTGATTGGGTCAAGCAGCGTTCGCACCTGTTCCGTGGGGCAACGTCCGGCACCATCATGCGCAATGACGCCTATCGGTTTATCCGTTTGGGTACCTTTGTCGAGCGCGCGGACAACACCTTGCGCCTGCTGGATGCGCGTTATGAGATGTTTGGTGAAGAATCCGAGGAAGTCAGCGACTTATCGGCACGCGGCTACTACCAGTGGAGCGCCCTGCTCCGCGCGTTGTCGTCGTTCGAGGCGTATACCGAGCTGTATCCGAATGCCTTGAATGCGCGTTCGGTGTCGGAGTTGCTGCTGTTGCGCAGTGATGTGCCGCGCTCGTTGCATGCGTGTATTGAGGAGTTGAGCCATATTCTTGCGGATTTGCCGGGCAGTTATGGGCGAACGGCGCAGCGGTTGGCGGCGGAGTTCGAGGCGCGGCTGAGGTATACGGGGATCGATGAGATTCTTGAGGACGGGCTGCATAGCCGGCTGACGGATTTTATCGATACTGTGCGGGAGCTGGCGCGGGCGATACATAGTTCGTATCTGGAAGTGGTCTAACTGACACTGATGGCTTAAATGTGGGAGGGGGCTTGCCCCCGATAGCGGTGTGTCAGTCACCACAGCTATCGGGGGCAAGCCCCCTCCCACATTGGTTTGGGTTTGCAGTTCAGCCGAAGGTGAAGGCGTAGGCTGATACCTGTGGGTCGAGAAATTCGATGGTGAAGGTGCGGTCCTGCACGGCGCCTGGCTGACGAACAAGCTGGTACAGGCGTTGCTCGGTCACGGTGCCGCTGCCATCCGGGGCTACGTCGGCGCCGTGGGCGTCGCCCGGGGCCTGGCCGTCAATCCTGACTTTGAAGCGCACCGGCTTGCCGTCGGCGGCCGGGCCCAGCACCAGGTGCAGGTCGCGGGCGTGGAAGCGGTAGACGATGCGCCCTCCTGCCTGGCCAAGGGTGGCTTGTTGGCCGCCGACGTTCCATTGACCTTCCAGCGTCCAGTTGTTCAGGGCCAGCTTGCCGGCCGCCGGGTAGTTGGCCACCTGGTTGCTGGCCAGGGTGCCAGTGGTGACGAAGTTTTCCGCGCGCTGGAAGCCCAGGTAGGTTTCCGGCGACTGCACTTCGTTCATGTCCGGCGCCTGTTGCACGCCCTTGGCGTCGGCCTCGATCAAGCCCCCCGCGACGTTTTTCGCCCCGGCTTCACGCAACAACTGCTGGATCACCCGCTCCGATTCGGCGTAATCGCCCTCGCCGAAGTGGTGGTAGCGAATCTGGCCCTTGGCATCGGCAAAGTAATGGGCCGGCCAGTACTGGTTGTTGAACGCGCGCCAGACCTTGTAGTTGTTATCGATGGCCACCGGGTAGGTGACGCCCAGGTCCTTCATCGCCTGGGTGACATTACTTACGTCGCGTTCAAAGGCGAACTCCGGCGCGTGTACACCAATCACCACCAGGCCCTGGTCGTGGTACTTCTCGGCCCAGGCCTTCACATACGGCAGGCTGCGCAGGCAGTTGATGCACGAGTAAGTCCAGAAATCCACCAGCACCACCTTGCCCTTCAGCGCTTCGGCGGTCAGCGGCGGGCTGTTGAGCCATTGCACGGCGCCTTCCAGCGATGGCAGCGCGCCTTCGATTGGCAGCGCGTCGCGATGGCGGGCTGGGCCTGCGCATCGTGCACCGCATCCTGCAACTGCACGGGCGCAGCATCCGCCTGGTGGATCGGCCCGGGCGCGGCGCGACCTTTACCTTTTCCCTAGAAACCCGAGCATCAACGCATTGACCTGCGAGCCTTGCTCGTTCTGAATCCAGTGACCACAGTTGGTCAACACCTGCTGCTGCAGGTTGGGCACCGACTCCGGCATGCGCTTGAGGGTGTGGGCTTCGAATACGCCAACCGGATCGCGGTCGCCGATCAGGAACAGCGTGGGTTGCAGCACCTGCCGCCCCGCCAGAAACGCGGTGCGCTGCCAATTGCGCTCGAAATTGCGATACCAATTCAACGGGCCGCGAAAGCCATGCTCGGCAAAGGTCTGCACATACACGTCGAGGTCTTCCTGCGAACACCAATGCGGCAATGCGCCGGGAGGTGAAGTGCCTTCGAGCAAGCGCGCATCCGCCGGTTTCTTCTGCAAAAACACGTCCTGATCCTGCATGAACAGACGCAGCGTGCGCTCGATATCGGCGTTCAGCTCCTGCTCGGCGACCCCGGGTTCCTGGAAATACAGGATGTAGTTGAACCGGTCGGCGTACAGCTCGCGCAAAATCTCGATCACCGGCCGCCGCGCGCGCCCGGCAAACGGCACCGACATTGTGATCAACCGCGTGACTCGCTCCGGCTCAAGCAACGCGAGGTGCCAGGCGACCACGGCGCCCCAGTCATGCCCGACCATCACCACCTGTTCATGGCCGAAGTGATCCATGGCCTGCTGGATATCGGCGCACAACGTCAGCAGGTCGTAATCGGCCACCTCGGCTGGCGAACTCGACTGCCCGTACCCGCGCATTTGCGGGGCGAACACCCGATAGCCTGCGGCTACCAGCGCCGGGATCTGCTCACGCCAGGAGTGCCAGCACTCCGGAAACCCGTGGAGCAGCCAGATCGGCGGCCCCTCCTGCGGCCCCGCAACGTGCACACTCAAATCAATGGCGTTGACCTGAATCCTGTACTGCTCGATAGCGTTCATCACGGGTTTCCTTGTGCAAGTTTCGCTCGCGGTATTCCCGCGGGGAGCAATTCATCAATCGTTTAAAGGCACTGCTGAAGGCGCTGTCCGATTGATAACCCAGCGACTGGCCGATGCACGACACACTGCTGTCGGAGCTGTTCAAGGCCTGAACCGCCAGGTGCATGCGCCAGCGGGTCAGATAGGCCTGCGGCGCCATGCCAACCCGTTGCTTGAAGTGCAAGGCAAAGGTTGAGCGCGACTGATGGGCGGTGCTGGCCATTTCGCTCAAGGTCCAGCGCCGCGCCGGTTCGCCATGTACTTGCGCCAGCACTGGCGCCAGCCGTGGGTCCGTCAACGCCGCCAGCCAACCGCTGGTGCCGGCGCCCAGGGAAGATTGATAGAGCCGCAGGATTTGCACCAGCATCATTTGCGCCAAATGCTCGGTCATCAGTGCCGCGCCCTGCTTGGGACTCGCGTACTCCATGGCCAGGCGTTCGAGGCACCAGCGCAATACGCTGGCCTGATCGGACCGGGCACTGATGCGCACCACGGGCGGCAGCCCCTCCAGTAACAAACGCGCTTCGTCGCCATAGGTAAAGCGCCCGCCGATCAGAAACAGGTCAACGGTATTCCCCAGCGTGGCAATACCGCCCAAGGCCTCGCTGTACACCTCGCGTGCGTCCCGCCCCTCCAGCGCCATGTGGCTGGACAACTTCCATGGACGGTTTTGCGTCAACAAAAAACAATCGCCTTCGTACAGCCGCGTCGGCACCAACTCCCCCTCCACTTCGAGCCAGCACTGCCCTTGCACCACCGCATTGAACTTGATGCCGTCCGGCGCCGGGAAATCCAGTGCCCAATCGCCACCTGCTTTCAAACCGGCAAAATAGGAGCGATGACTGCGTAGCAGCGCCACTAGCTCCGACAGGGTATCCATAAATAAAAAGCTCCGGACGATCGCGACAGAAACACAGACTTTAGGCTATTCCGCGTCCGACGATAAAAAAACACCATAGGCCTCCCTGAATGGAGAGGCCTTATGACCAGCAAACAAACCCCTATCGACAGTGGATTCGACAGTGCAACAACGGCGACACAAGCATTGGCGGGTAAAGATTTACAGGGTATGACCTGCATCGTTACCGGCGGTTATTCCGGCATTGGCCTGGAAGCGGTACGGGCGTTGGCGGGCGCTGGTGCACAGGTGATAGTGCCCGCCCGCGACACGCTCAAAGCCGAGCGCAATTTGCGCGGCATCCTCGGCGTCGAGCTGGCCAGCCTGGATTTGCTTGACGCGGCGTCCATCGAGCATTTCGCCCAGACGTTCCTGGCCTCCGGCCGCGCCTTGCATCTGTTGATCAACAGCGCCGGGATCATGGCAACCCCATTGCAACGCAACGCCAATGGCCTGGAAGCGCAGTTTGCCACCAATCATTTGGGCCACTTCCAACTGACCACACAGCTGTGGCCGGCCTTGTGCAAAGCAAACGGTGCACGCGTGGTCGCGGTCTCATCCCTGGGGCATCGGCTGAGCCCGCTGCATTTCGACGACCCGCAATTTGACCGCCGCCCGTATGAAAAATGGCTCGCGTACGGCCAGTCAAAAACCGCCAACGCGCTGTTTGCCGTGGCACTTGACCAGCGTGGCAAGGCCCATGGCGTGCGGGCCTTTTCCGTACACCCCGGCGAGATTCTCACCGACCTGGTTCGTTACCTGGACAAGCAAGACCTGGCATTCGTCGGCGCATTGGATGAGCTCGGCAATATTCGCGCGGCCAGTCATTACAAAAGCCCGCAGCAAGGTGCGGCGACAATGGTGTGGTGCGGCGTCAGCCCTCAACTCGACGGGCTGGGCGGCCTGTATTGCGAGGACTGTGAGGTGGCCAGCCCCACGCAGGATGAAACCGGGCGCAGCGGCGTACACCCTTGGGCCATAGACCCGGAACAGGCCGAGCAGTTATGGGCGCTGAGCGAGGAACTGAGTGGCGTCAGGCTTTAGTCGCGGGCGCCCACCAACGTGGCAACAACTGGCGCACCCGCGCCTCGCCGAAGCGGTCGTCGATCAACATCACCACGCCGCGGTCGTGCTGGCTGCGGATCACCCGGCCCGCAGCCTGCACCACCTTCTGGATGCCGGGGTACAAATACGTGTAGTCATAACCGGCGCCAAAGATCGCGCCCATGCGCAGCTTCATTTGCTCGTTGACCGGGTTCAGCTGCGGCAAGCCCAAGGTGGCGATAAACGCGCCGATCAAACGCGCGCCGGGCAAGTCGATGCCCTCGCCGAACGCACCGCCGAGTACGGCAAAGCCGATGCCCTGGCTGTGCTCGGTGAACTGGTCGAGAAATGCCTGGCGCTCGGCCTCGGCCATGCCGCGCGACTGCTGCCAGAGCGGAACTTGCGGGTAACGTTCGGCCAGCAGTTGCGCCACTTGTTGCAGGTAGTCAAAGCTGGAAAAAAACGCCAGGTAGTTACCCGGTTGTTGCGCGAATTGGCGGGCAATCAGCTCGACAATGGGTTCCAGCGAGGCGTCGCGATGCACAAACCGCGTCGAAATCTCATCGACGATGCGCACGTGCAATTGCTCGGCCTTGAACGGTGATTCCACATCGATCCACGCGGTGTCCGCCGGCAAACCCAAAAGGTCGGCGTAATAGTGACGCGGGCTCAACGTGGCGGAAAACAGCACGCTGCTGCGCGCCGCCGTCAAGCGCGGCCGCAGGAATTCGGCGGGCACCACATTGCGCAGGCACAGGGTTGAGCTGCTGCGTTTGCCACTGAACTGGCGCTTGCTGATATCGAAGATAAAGTGCTCGTTGAACAGCTCGGCCACCTTGGCGAACTGCAGCGCTTCAAAGTAGAAGGCTTGCAGGTCGCCGGCCAACGCTTCGGGATGGTCGTTGAAGTAGTCGCCCATGGCGCGGGCGCACAGGCTCAGGGCCTGCAGGAGTTTTTCCGGGCGGGTGGCATAGGCCTGGTACGACGCGAGCTGGTCCTTGTGCAGCGCGTTCCATTCGCGGTTCAGGCGCTGCAAGGGTTTCTTCAAGGGCTCGGGGGCCGTGTCGCGCAGGGTCTTGAGGCTGTATTGGTCGAGGCTGGCGCTGTACATCGAGCGGGCGCGCTCCACCAGGTTGTGGGCTTCGTCCACCAGCACCGCCGCGCGCCACTGGTTGAGCTGGGCGAGGCCGAAGAGCATGGCGCCAAAGTCGAAATAATAGTTGTAGTCGGCGACCACCAGGTCGGCCCAGCGTGCCATTTCCTGGCTCAGGTAATAGGGGCAAACGTCATGGGCCAGGGCCACGTCGCGCAGGTTACGCTGGTTGAGCAGGCGCACTTTGGACGCGGCGATCCGCGCGGCAGGCAAACGATCGTAGAAACCCTTGGCCAACGGGCAGGAATCGCCGTGGCAGGCTTTGTCCAGGTGTTCGCAGGCTTTGTCCCGGGCCACCAGTTCGAGTACCCGCAGTTGCAGGTCGGGGCTGCTGGTGAACAATACCTGGGACGCATCGAGGGCCAGCTTGCGGCCAGGCGTCTTGGCGGTCAGAAAGAACACCTTGTCCAGTTGCTGCGGCGCCAAGGCCTTGAGCAATGGAAAAATGGTGCCAATGGTTTTGCCGATTCCGGTAGGCGCCTGGGCCATCAGGCAGCGCCCGGTGGTGATCGCCTTGTACACCGATTCGGCCAGGTGGCGCTGGCCAGGGCGAAAGTCCGCATGAGGAAAACCCAAGGCTTGTGCGCCATGGTTGCGCGCTTCGCGGTGCTGCATTTCCTGCCGGGCCCAGCCGAGGAACAGCGCGCATTGCTGGTTGAAGAACGGCTCCAGCTCGGCCGCCTGGAAATGCTGGTTGAGCAGGGTTTCGCCCTCGCCGACGATATCGAAATACACCAGCGCCACGTTGATTTCGCTGAGACCGAGCTTGCGGCACATCAACCAGCCATACACCTTGGCCTGGGCCCAATGCAGTTGCCGATGGTTCGCGGGTTGGGCGTCGAGGTCGCCGCGATAGGTTTTTACCTCTTCGAGGCGGTTGGCGTCCGGGTCGTAGCCGTCTGCCCTGCCCCGCACCTTCAACTGCTGATACTCGCCTTCCAGGGCCACTTCATTCTGATAGTGCGCGCTGCGCCGCGAGGCGACGGTGCGATGGCCGGCAATGCCTTCCTGGGCGCTGGGCGACGGTGTGAAGCGCAGGTCGAGATCGCCGACCTTGGCCGTGAACTCACACAACGCACGCACGGCCACGGTGTAGCTCAAGCCGGCAGCTCCGCCCAGCGCACGTAGCAGACGGTGACCGGCATCTGGTTTTCGCCGCAGAATTCCAGCCAGCGCAGTTGGTTGTCTTGCAGGCGGTCGCCGGGCCCCTTGACCTCGATCATGCGGTAGGTCTTTTGCGCGGGCCAGAACTGGATCAGGTCGGGCATGCCCGCGCGGTTGGCGCGGATATCCAGCAACAGCCGCTCGAACCAGTGGCGCAGGTGTGCGGCGGGCAGGCAGTCCAGGGCTTGTTCCAGCAGTTCTTCGGTGAGCAGGTTCCAGAATACAAAAGGTGACTGGATGCCCCACTTCTCGCTGTAGCGCTGGCGGATGCTGGCCTTGTAGCGCTCATCCTGCAATTGCTCGAAACACGCGGCAAACAGCGGCGCGCGCCGCGCGTGGAAGTCTTCGCTGTGCAAATCCGCCGGGCCACGCTGGAACGGATGGAAAAACGAGCCCGGCAACGGCGCGAAAATCGCCTCCCAGCACAGCAGGCCAAACAGCGAATTGATCAGGCCATTTTCCACATAGTGCACCGGAGCCTCGGGCTCGCTGAGGTGGGCCTGCACACAGTATTCCACCGACACCAGCGGTTCGAGCAAGGCGATTTCCAGGTCCAGGCGCGTGACAGGCCGGGGCTTGGTCTTGGGCAGCGCCGGTTCACCGAGTTTGCGCCGCAGGCGTGGCAGCACCCGTTGCAGGTGCTGCAGCTCGGCGGGGGTTTGCGGGGCTTGTTGCGCCGCGGTTGCCAGGGCCATGGCCTGGGCGTAGTCCTCCTGGCGCTCCAGCACGCGAATCAGCCGCGCGCGAGCGCCAGGGTATGCGCAGGAGCGGTAGATCTGCTGCGCCAGGTCCAGTTCGGCGCTGCGCTCACAATATTGCCCCATCTGGAACAACAGCTTGGCGCGGCGCTTTTCCAGCCAGGGGTTGTCGGTGCAAAGCGTGGCCACTCGGGCCAGCACGTCGTCCAGCGCTTCGCCGGCCTCAAACCCCTGCTGGCATTGATGCAGGAACAGGTAGCCAAGCACGTCGGCACGGCTACGCAAACCACGTGACTCGGCGCAGATTTCGACTTTTTCATAGGTGTAGATGCCAAGGTCAGCCAGTATGAACTCGGACCAGTCCTGGTGCATGTTGCCGAAAAACATCAGGCGCAGGCGGTCGCACAAGTCCATGACGGTAAGGCTGTACAGGCTGTCGGCGAGGTCTGGGCACCAATCGGCAAAACTGCGCGGCTCGGTGAACTGCGCGGCCAACCCGTCCAGCCAGTCGGCTTTTTTGCCTTTGGGGTGCTCGATCCAGGGTTTGAAGGCGCCCAGCAGTTCGCTTTTTTGCACCAAGGCGAACAGTTCTTCAAAGGCCAGCGAACACTGCGCATCCACCCAGCCTAATTCCAGCAACGGGCCGACCGCGACATGCGGGCAACCGATCTCCAGATAACTGAGCTTACCCGCACGAAAATGCACACCCTTGCGCATCACCATGCGCACCAGCAAGGCCTGGGACGCTTGCGGCAACCTGTCAAATTGCTGAATGAAATGCTGTTCGTCAGGGTCAAGCAAATCCGCATAGCGTTGCCCCAGCCAATGCAGGACCTGGCGGAAGTTATGCAGGTAATAGAGCGGGTCGTCGAGGGGATTGGCCATGGTACGCAATGATCAAATACTGGTTATGCATACAGAGTGCCGCTGCAAAAGCCTTGTTGCAATCTGTAATAGATAAATGGCGCAGGCAACTTTCCGCATAAAAGCGATCAGATGGGGAGTCAATCGCGTAACATTTGTGGCCCGCGCCCACGGCGTGGGATTTTTCAGGGTTAAAGGTAAGGGTTATGAACATGAAGAATTTGGGTCTGCCCCTGGTTGCACTCACTTTTCTGCTATTGGCCGGTTGCGCGACGCAAACCGTAGTGACACTGCAAAATGGCACACAGTATTTGACCAAGGACACCCCAAAAACCAAGACGGCCGATGGTTTCTACGAATTCACCGACATTGCCGGCAAGCGCGTCCGCGTCAAAGCCGACGACGTAGCCACCGTCCGCAAAGAAAACTGATCCCCCTCACAAAATCAATCAAATGTGGGAGGGGGCTTGCCCCCTCCCACATTTGGACTGCATTCCAAGTCCAGCATCATCTCAGGTCAGTTCCGCACCGGCCCAAACGCCTCATCCACCTTCGCCAGGTCAGTATCCCGCAAATTCCCCGCGTAATAATGCAACCGGGTCCAGGCCATCAAATAGTCATACCGCGCCTGCGCCAGATCACGACGCGTGCTGTACAACTGCTGCTCAGCATTCAACGCATCCAGATTGACCCGCTCGCCACCCAGAATGCTGTGCTGGGTCGACACCACCAGCGCTTCAGCCGACGCAAGCGCCTTCTGATAAGCGCGCAACTTGCTCACCCCCGACAGGCAGGCACTGAACTGTCGGCGCAACTCGATCAGGGTTTCGCGGGTCTTGCCTTCCAGCTCGTACTCGGCCTGCTCCATGGCGCGGCTGGCCTGGCGCGTGGACGCCGAGATGCCGCCGCCGGCATACAGTGGCACGCTGACCTCGACGCCAATGGTATTGGTGTCATAGCGCTGGTTATAGGTGTTGCCGCTGTCCGACTCCTGTTGGCGCGAGCTGGCATAGGCGGTGACCTTGGGCAAATGCCCGGCGCGGTTGCGCTCCACTTCATAACGCGCCACTTCCAGGGCCTGGCGCTGGGACGCGAGCGTGGGATTATTGCTGATCGCCAGTTCATGCCAGGTATCGTAGTTGGCCGGCGCCAAAGTGAACGCGGCAAACCCCTTGTTCAGCGGCGCCAGGTCCTGGATGTTGACGCTTTGCACACCAATCAACGCCCCCAGTTCGCGTAGAGATGCATCCTGCTCATCCAGCGCCTGGATCTCTTCGGCCGTAGCCAATTCATACCGCGACTCGGCTTCGAGAATATCGGTGCGCGTGCCCTCGCCTTGCTCGAACAAATGCCGGTTCTGCTGGAACTGCTGCTCGAAGGCTTTCTTTTTCGCACGGGCTATGTCGATCTGATCCTGGGCAAACAGCGCCTGGGTGTAATAACTCAGCACCCGCACCAGCAGCGCCTGGCTTTTGTCGCGAAAGCTCTCATCGGCGAACAGCGCCTGGGCCACGCCTTTGCGGTAGTTGGCGTAGGCCTCGTAGTCGAACAGCGGCTGTTGCAGGCTGAAGGTCGAGCCGTAGCTGTTGTAGTTGCGGTCGTCGTGGTAACTGCCGCCGCGCCCGTCGGGCAAGGTGGCCTGGGAGTTGTTGCGGCCCTTGTTGTAGTTATAGGACAGCTTGGGCAGCAGGCCGGCGCGGCCGATGCTGCGGTTTTCCAGGCCGGCGTCGCGCTCCTTGATGGCACCCAGGAATACCGGGTCATTGCGCAAGGCCTGCTCGTACACGTCGAACGGGCCCATGGCCGCCTGGGCATTGGCGCTGATCAGCAGTAAGGCGATGAACACAGTTTTCATGTTCATTCCTCGGTCAACGCGGAGCCGGCGCGGTCCAGCAACGGCTTGAACAGGTAGTTGAGCAACGAGCGTTCGCCGGTGCGCACGAACATCTCGGCGGGCATGCCCGGCTTGATCACCAAACCCTGGAGTTTCTCCAGCGCCGCCGCGCTGACCGTGGTGCGCAGCACGTAATACGGCGCGCCGGTCTTCTCATCCAGCATCTGGTCGGCGGAAATCAGGCTGACCTCCCCCGGCACTCGCGGGGTGCGGCTCTGATTGAAAGCGGTGAACAGGATATCCACCGGCAGGTGCGTGCCGACCTTGTCCACCAAGTGCACCGGCAGGTGCCCTTCCACTTCCAGTTGCGTGCCCTGAGGCACGATCTCCAGCAGGGTTTCCCCGGCACGCACCACGGCGCCCTCAGTGTGCACGCTGAGGTTTACCGCGATGCCATCGGCCGGCGCATTGATTTCGCTGTGTTGCAGGTCGAAACCCGCCGAGGTGAGTTGCTGCTCCAGGGTCAGGCTGCGCAACTGCGCGTCGGCGAGCTGGCTGCGCACCTCCTTCTGGTATTCCTCGCTGTGCTGTTGCAATTTCAGACGCGATTCAAGGATGCCCTGCTCCACCCGCCCGCTTTCACCACTGTTCTGCGCCAGGTCCTGCTGCACCTGGGATAACTGGCGCTGATACTCCATCAATCGGTTACGCGGGATGTAGCCGTTGTCGGCCAGGGGTTGCAGGTTGGCCAATTGGTCGCGCAGGGATTGGGCCTGGGCGCTCAGGTCGCTGCGGGCACGGCGCATACCGCCGAGTTGCGCAGTGGCGCCATCGATATTGGCACGGATCCCCGCCTGTTCACGGGAAAACGCCTCGCGACGGCTGCTGAACAACTGTCGCTGGCCTTCGAGCACCAACGCCAGGGCCGGGTCGGGATGGTTGCTCAACTCAGACGGAAACACGATGCCGGCCTGGTTATCGCGCTCGCTCTGCCAGCGGGCTACGCTGGCCCAGGCCATGCGGTATTGGGCTTGCAGGGATTGCACATCAGCCTGGTGCTGGGTCTGGTCGAGACGAAACAACGGCTGGCCCTGCTTCACGGCCTCGCCCTCCTTCACCAATATCCGGCTGACCACGCCGGGGCTGAAGGTTTGCACGGCCTTGCGCTTGCCCGACACCACCACTGTGCCCTGCACCGGAATGCCCTGATCCAGCGGCGCGAGGCTGGCCCAGAGGAAAAACCCACCGGCGCCGAGTACTGTCAGCCACCAGCCCAAACGCACGAAAAACCGCGCGTCGCGTTGCTCCAAAGTGATACTGCTCATGCGCCTGGATTCCTTGCGGCTTGATACTGACGACTGAAACTCACCCCAGTCTTTTCCTTGGGCGCTTCCTGCTGACCGGACAACGCGCGCAGCACCTCCTGGCTCGGCCCGAACGCCTGCAAGTGCCCGTCGCTGAGCACCAGCAGCTTGTCGGCCTGGGCCAGCGCCGAAGAACGATGGGTGACCAGCACCACGCTGCTGCCCTGGGCTTTCATCTGCACGATGGCGCTGGCCAACGCCGCTTCACCGACCGTGTCCAGGTTGGAGTTAGGCTCATCCAGCACGATCAGGCTCGGCCCGCCGTACAGCGCGCGGGCCAGGGCCACGCGTTGTTTCTGGCCGCCGGACAGGCCACCGCCGTTGTCGCCCAGCAGCGTGTCGTAGCCCTGGGGCAAGCGCAGGATCAATTCATGCACACCGGCTTGCTGCGCGGCCTGCACCACCAATGCCGGATCTGCCTCGCGAAAGCGCGCGATGTTGTCGGCGATGCTGCCGCTGAACAGTTCGATGTCCTGAGGCAGATAGCCAATATGTGGGCCGAGGTCGTCACGGTCCCAGCGATGGATATCCGCACCGTCCAGGCGCACGGTGCCGGCCAGGGTTGGCCACACACCCACCAGCACGCGGGCCAGTGTGGATTTACCCGAGCCCGAGGCACCGAGCACGCCCAGCACCTCGCCCGCGCCGAGGTTGAAGCTGACCTGCTGCAGCGTGGCCAAGCGCCGCCCCGGCGGGCCCGCGCTGACCTGTTCAAAGCTGACCTGTCCCTTGGGCGCTGGCAACTTCATCGGCTCACTGTCCGGCGGGAACTCGCGCAGCAACTCGTCCAGGCGCTGGTAGGCCAGCTTGGCCGAACTCCATTGCTTCCACACCGCAATCAACTGGTCGATGGGGCTGAGCACGCGGCCCATCAGGATGGAACCGGCAATCATCATCCCGGCGGTCATATCGCCGCGGATCACCAGCAACGCGCCCAGGCCCAGCACCAGCGATTGCAGGCACAGGCGCAGGGACTTGCTCAAGGAGGTGATCACCGAGCCGGTGTCGCTGGCGCTGTTCTGCAAGCCCAGGAATTGCGAGTGCACGGCAAACCAGCGTGCGCGCAACGCGCCGAGCATGCCCATGGCCTGGATGGTCTCGGCATTGTGCAAATGGCTGGTGGCCAACTGCGTCGATTGCTGGGAGTAGCCGCTGGCCTCGCCCAGCGGCTTTTTGGTCAGGTACTCATTCAGGCACGCCAGGCCAATCAGCAGCACGGCACCGGCCGTGGCCAATACGCCGAGCCAGATGTTGAACAGGAAAATCACAAACAGGTAGATGGGAAACCACGGCGCGTCAAAAAACGCGAACAGCGCCGGCCCGGTGATGAACTGGCGAATATGGGTCAAATCCCCCAGCGACTGCCCGGCATGCCCCTGGCCGCGCTGCAGGTTGCGTTCAAACGCGGCCTTGTACACGCGCAAGTTGAAACGCCGCTCCAACTGGCTGCCGATGCGGATCACGATAAAACTGCGGATAACTTCCAGGGTGCCTATAAACGCGAAGAACCCCACGACCATCAGCGTCAACATCACCAGGGTGGTTTCATTCTGCGAGGACAATACCCGGTCGTACACTTGCAGCATGTAAATCGACGGCACCAGCATCAACAGGTTAATCAGTGCCGTGAAGCAGCCAACACTGATCAGGATGCTCTTGTATTCACCCAGCGCTTTGAATAACGGCGCCACGGCAGTGGGCTTGGCCATAACTAATGATCTTCCTTGAACCAAACGACGCGCAAAAGCTGCCCGTCCCCGATGTCGGGGCGGCCAACTAATAAAACCGGGTTTAACGCTAACTAAGGTGCGCGGTGCAATACAACTAACGCGCCGGAAGGCGTACGCCCCTGATACTCACCTTCTTTCTGCCGATTCAGATGGGTAATGCCACTGCCCTCGGCATTCATCAGCCAGATGCCGTCGGGGGTCGGCGACCAGCTCAGGGGCCTGTCCCCCAACCATTGCGCCACACAGGCGACATCGCCGCCCAGGGCATTCGCCGGTTCCAGCAGGTCCAGGGCGCAGACCTGATCCGCCTGATGCAACTGCCAGTGCCCGGCCAGTTGGGCGCTGGTGGGTAAAACAAGACTGCTCGCCATGACGTGGGCTCCTGCCGACACGAACATCACCTGCACAACGCCGGTGATCGAATTGAAAAAACGCCGCATGTTCACGCTCCCTGTGCAAGGCGCGGCGCCGAAACGCCGCGCCCGTGCATCACGCCACGATGTCGCTGACCGCCGCCTGGCCGACGGTGGTGACGAGGAAATCCGCCACGCCGTGCCCGGAGAAGTCGACCGCCAAGGTGCCCAGGTTGGTACCTGCGGCGTAGGTCAGTACCGCGTCGCCGGCATGCCCGGTAAACGCGTTGACGAAGGTCAGGCCCGCGCCCTTGGTGATGCCGCTGAGGTCGATCTTGTCTGAACCCGAGGTAAAGTCAAAGATCTTGTCCGCCGCACCCGGCCTGGAGTCGGAACTGGCGCCGAACACAAAGGTGTCGTTGCCCGCGCCGCCCCACAACTGGTCTGCCCCGCCGCCGCCGTAGATCAGGTCATTGCCGGCGCCGCCCTTGATCACGTTGGCTGCGTTGTTACCGATGATCAGGTCGTTGCCCGCGCCACCGAACGCATTCTCGACGGTCACGCCCTTGGCGATGGACACGTTGCCCACCAGGCCGCCAACGTCGGAGAACGAGGCCTCATTGAGGTTGATCTTCTGGTTCTGGGTAAAACCGGAGAAGTCCAGGGTGTCGTTGCCGCCGCCGTCCCACACCGAGAACACCAGCTTGTCGGCGTTCGACGTAGCGCTGAGGAAATCGCGCCCGGTATTGGAGTTGAAGCCGTAGGTGGTGTCGCCGGCGCGGGTGTTGTAGTTGGCGCCGTAGAGCTTCTGGATCGCCGCGATGTCGTCGATCAGCGGCGCGGACGCATAGGCCTCGACCCCGCCTTTGCTGAAGTTCTGGTTGGTGTTGCTCTCGCTCCAGTAACTCATGAGGCTGTAGCCGCGCGTGTCCTGTCCATAGGTCGCGTCGTTGTAGGTCGGGTTGCCATTGCCGGCGTTGTAGTCGCCAGGGTGGGCCAGGCCGAGGGTGTGGCCGATTTCGTGGGTCAGGGTCTGCCGGCCATAGTTGTTCAGGTCCGGGGTTTTGTTCGGCGTGTAGCTGCTGTTGGTCAGGTACCACGAGGTGCCGTCGTAGCCCGCGCCGGTGCCGGGCAGGTAGGCGAAGGCCGCCGCGCCGTCCTGGCCGCCGCTGTAGTTGCCGAAGGTCATGTGGCCGTCACCGCCGCTGGCTTTCTCGGTGAAGGTGACATTGGCCACATCGGCCCAGGATTGCATGGCCAGCACGGCCTGGGCTTTCTGCTGGGCGCTGAACTGGCTGAACCCGGAGATGCCATGTTTGTTCATGGTGCTCGAGGAGGCCGAGGTCAGGAAGGTGTAAGTCAGATCGATCTTGCCGTTGCCATCAGCGTCCCGGTAGGCGGCACCGTCGCGCAGCAGCTGGGTGGCCGCCTGGTCGACGGTGTAGGACGGTTTGCCATTGACCGTGAGGTTGCCGCCACGGTCATACAGATGGCTGAAGCTATCGATTTGCGAGTAAGCGGTGCTGGCTTGCGCCGCCGACACGATAGCCTTGTCTTTAACTTTTGACATAAACGTACTTCCTTGTTTGCAAGTGCATCAGTCTTTGATCGATAGGAACCCCGCGGGCGAGATCGTCCTATCACTCGCCTCTTTTGAAGGCGTAAGAAAACTGACACAACTTGAAAACATTCGTCTACATCTATTTAGGCGGCAAAAACATGCTGTGTAAATAACATCAGCCAGTGCAAGGCCGTATTTATTGGGCGGATTCAATTCTGTCCGACAAAAGACACGGGCACTTATTTAAATATTAAATAGAGGTAAAGCCGCCCAAGTTGGGCGGCTTAGTTGAATAATGGATCCAATTAATTGCCACAGTGCCATTGGCAACATTAAACAGCCACTACCCCTACTTAAAATCTGAGTTGACCCCTATAACCGGGACAAGCATACAAACACTGTCGCCAGTTCAGCGGCCGGTACGAATGGTGTTCCACACCCGCGTACGCACCCGATCGATATTCAACGGCATCGCCTCCAGCGCAAACAACTTGCCCATCATTTCCGGGCTCGGGTACACCTTGGTATCCGCCTTGATCGCCGGCTCCACCAGGCTGTCAGCGGCTTGGTTGCCATTGGCGTAGTGCACGTAGTTGGTGATGCTGGCCATCACTTCCGGGCGCAGCAGGTAATTCATGAACGCGTAGCCGGCTTTTTCGTCAGGCGCATCGACGGGCATGGCGACCATGTCGAACCAGATCGCGGCGCCTTCCTTGGGAATGTTGTAGCCAATGTTCACACCGTTCTTGGCTTCCTTGGCACGGCTTTCGGCTTGCAGGATGTCGCCGGAGAAGCCGACGGCCACGCAGATATCGCCGTTGGCCAGGTCGGCGGTGTATTTCGAGGAATGGAAATACGCCACGTACGGCCGCACTTTCATCAGCAGCTCTTCGGCCTTCTTATAGTCCTCGGCCTTCTTGCTGTGGTGCGGCAGGCCCAGGTAATTCAGCGCGGCGGGCAGCAATTCCGGGCCGTTGTCGAGGATCGCCACGCCGCATTTTTGCAGCTTGGCCATGTTCTCGGGCTTGAAGATCAAGTCCCAGGAATCTACCGGGGCGTTGTCACCCAGCACCGCCTTGACCTTGTCGATGTTGTAGCCAATGCCGGTGCTGCCCCACAGGTACGGGAAGCCGTGGGCATTGCCCGGGTCGTTGTTTTCCAGGGCCTTGAGCAAAACCGGGTTGAGGTTTTTCCAGTTGGGCAGTTGGCTTTTGTCGAGCTTTTTGAGTGCGCCGCCCTGGATCTGCCGGGCCATGAAATGGTTGGACGGGAACACCACGTCGTAACCCGATTTACCGGTCATCAACTTGCCGTCCAGCGTTTCATTGCTGTCGTAAACGTCGTAGGTAAAACCGATGCCGGTTTCTTTCTGGAAATTCTTGGTGGTGTCCGGGGCGATGTAGTCCGACCAGTTGTAGATTTTCACCGTCTCGGCGGCCTGGCTGATAGAGGCCACCAACATCAAGGGCAACAGGGCAATGGCTTTCATGGTTCGATTTCCTGGCGGTTTTAGGGCTGTTTTTATGGCAGGCGATCAAGGATCAAAGCGTTACAGAATCAATACGTAGGTCTTGCGCACGGTTGCCTGGATATCCCAGATCCCGGTGCTGTTGGCCGGCAACATCAGTGCATCGCCGGCTTCTATGTGAACGGTTTCACCGCTGTCGGGGGTGAAGGTGCAGCGGCCCTGGATAAAGTGGCAAAACTCCTGGGATTTGATCTGTCGACGCCAGCGGCCCGGGGTGCATTCCCAGATGCCGGTTTCGACGCCGTCGGTACGCTCCACGCTCAGGGTCGAGGCCACGGCGACTGGCTCGCCCAAGGGCACGGCCACCGGTGAGGAGTCCGGCAGGTGGGCGTTCAGGGTGTCTTTGAATTGAGTGATGCTCATGGGTTTTCCCGTGTGAGTGAAACGACTTACTGCATGAAACCTTCCATAAAGCCGGCCACGCCGGTGGCCAGCTTGCGGCGCCACGGCGCGCTGTTGGGGTTGGCCAGCACTTGGTCTTCATGGACAAAACTGCGGATGATTGCGTTGTAGCCCAGCCAGCGGCAGGGTTCGGGCTCCCAGGCCTTGAGTGCGTCCAGGCCACGCTCGCGGATTACCCAGGGCTGGTGAGTCAGTGGCGTATCGCGGCCGAGGATCAGGTCGGCCAGGGTTCGGCCGCCCAGGTTGGTGGCACCCACGCCCTCCCCCCCGTAGCCGCCCGAGAGCGCGATGCCGGTGTTGGGATCGCAGAGCATGTGCGGTCGGAAATTGCGCGACATGCCGAGGTTGCCACCCCAGGAATGGGTAATCCGCACGTTCTTGAGCTGTGGGAAGAGTTCTCCGAACAGGTAGCGACGCAGCTCCACCTCGCTGTCAGTCAAATCGAAGTTATGCCGCAGCTTGCCGGCAAACTGATAGCCACCCCGGGCGCCAAACACCAGGCGGTTGTCGGCCGTGCGCTGGCCGTAGGTGACCTGGCGGCTGCTCTCGCCAAAGGCCTGGCCTTGGCTCAGGCCAATTTCATCCCAGGTACTGGCCGGCAATGGCTCGGTGGCCACAATCAGGCTTTGCACCGGCAGTTGGTACCTGCCCAGCGGCGGCAACGTATTCGCGTAGCCTTCCACGGCGGGCACCACCCAGGCCGCGCGCACACTGGCGTTGGCGGTGCGCAGGCTGCCGGACTGCCAATGGGTGACCGGGCTGTTTTCATAAATCGGCACGCCCATGCTCTCGACCACCCGCGCCAGGCCGCGCACCAGCTTGGCCGGGTTGATCGTGGCGACATGGGGTGCGTAGATACCGCCATAGGGCTTGGCGATGCGGATCTGTTCGGCCAGCTGCTGAGGGCTCAGCCAGCGGTAGTCGGCTTCGGTGAGGCCCTGGGCGTGGAGTTTGTCCAGGTAGCGGCGCAGGCTGCCCTCCTGCTCGGGGTAGCGCGCGGCACAGTAGAGCGCGCCGCCTTTGCGGTAGTCGCAGTCGATGCCTTCACGGGCCAGCACCTGGGCGACTTCGTCGGGGATAGCGTGCAACAGGTCGTAGGACGCGCGGCGTTGTTCGGCCGCCAGGCCTGCCAGCAGGCGGTCTTCACCCAGCAAGTTGCCCATCAACCAGCCGCCGTTGCGGCCCGAAGCGCCGAAACCGGCGGTTTGCGCTTCGATGATGGCGATCTTCAGTTCAGGCGCCTGGCGTTTGAGGTAGTAGGCAGTCCACAGGCCGGTGTAACCGGCGCCGATAATGGCCACGTTGACGTCCAGGTCATGCTCCAGCGCCGGCCGCGCCTGCAGCGGGTCGTCCAACTGGTCCATCCATAAACTGATATTGCGCCATGCCGGCATGCCAAGCTCCCCTACCTCGTTACGATAGGGTTGATCCTAGAGCGCGGTGTCAGGGGCTGTCTTGCGCGCGTGCACGCAGGGAAATTTGTTTGACGTAGGCCTTGGGCGACTGGCCCGTGTGTTGGCGGAACGCACTGTAGAACGCCGACAACGAGTTGAAACCGGCGGCGAAGGCCAGGTCGTCGACCTTGATCGGCGGCAAGGCTTTATCCAGCGCAGCCAGCAAATGCTGGAGCCGCGACTGGTTGACGTAGCGGTAGAAGCTCAACCCCAGCACCTTGTTCAGCAAGTAGGAAATCTGATTACGGCTGTAGCCACACTCCCTGGACACGCGCTGCAGGTCCAGTTCGGGGTCCAGGTAAGGTTGCTTGCGTTCGAAATACTGCTGCAGGTCATTGGCCATATGCCCCAACTGCTGGGGTGACAGGCCCAGGCGGCTCACCGTGGGGCGGCGTGTCTGGGCCGGTTGCTCATGCACCAGGGACGCGTATTCATTGACCCGCCAGATCAGCCCGTCGCGCACGGTGATGGCCTCGCTGGTGCGAAACGACACCAGGCCCTGGCTACCGCGCAAGGTGATGCGGTACTGGATAAACGCGGTATCGCCATCGGCACGGATGCGGTCGGTGTGCTCGATCGCCTCGTCGGCCTCGCGGGGCATGCTGGCTTGCAAGTACTCACGCAACTCGGCGTAACGGACGACACGGTTCTGAAAAAAATCGTGGTACTGGATATCCGGGTGGTAGTAGGACATCACCCCCTCAAGGTCGCGATGGCGCCAACACAGGTGGTGGCGCAAAACCAGGTCGCCCGTGGCTTGGGTGTGCTGGCAATCATCGTCTGGGGCGATGTCGGGCATGGAAGGCTCTGCGGCGGGTAAACCCTGGAGATTGCCGAATTTTACCGGCACCTTCAATGACTGATTGACGCTTCGGACTAATGGCCTATTGCCTGGTTTTATGGCGGGACATGACCCACGTCAACTTAATGAAAAACAACCGCCGAACGGGGCAAAAAAACTGCGCTCGGGTTTGCGCACGAATGCTATTTTGAATGCTCCGACGCCACGACCAGTGACGGTCATGGCCCCCTGCCGCGAGCTAAAGGAAGCGCTCAATGAACAAGGTGGGCAACATGAACAAAGTGACGTTCCCCAACGCCTGCCAGCTGATGCGCTGGCATTTCCATCCGATGGGTTTCGAAGGCAGCATGGACGCGCCGGGCAGCATGGTCGCCCGCCTGTTTGACCGCGCCAGCGGTGAGACGCTGATCGCGATCGCCGGCATACCCTGCGCCACGGTGATGAATGCCGCGGATGTGGAGCGCATTATCGAGGCGGTGGAGGATGAGCTGGAATGCTTTGTGCCGCCGCTGTCATTGCGGGCTTGAGCACAGTCCTACAGGTATAGAGGGTCAAAATGTGGGAGGGGGCAAGCCCCCTCCCACATTGGAACTGCATTCACTTACTGACCGCGCCGGTCATCAAAGAACACCTTTGTGCCATCCACCCGCTCCGACGCCTTCGGCACATTCACCGCCTGCCCCTCGGGCTTCTCCACATACCAATAGCAATGGCTGACCGCCCGGGTGATACCGACATAGGCCAGGCGCAACACCTCGTCCTTTTGCGCCGAGTCATACGGCTCGCTGTCACCCTCCTTGCCCAGGCCCGCCATGCGATAAACCTGGTTCTTGTAGGGCGAGCTGGTCAGGTGCTGGCAATCCCCAAGCAGAAACACTGCATCCGCCTGCAGGCCTTTGGCGCTGTGATAGGTCAGTTGCTTCAACCGACGTGCCTGGGGTGGCAAGCTAGAATCCACATTAACTACAGATTGAATATGCTCTTGTATCAATAGCTTATCGCTACTTTTTCGATACAACATTAATACCGATTCACCTTTTTGATAGTGCTCCAGTAACTGCCGGCCCAATGCAGCATCGTCGCGCTCCTGCACCACCACCGGCACCAACGCCCTGGGAGTACCGCTGGCCTTGGCCTTTTTGCCCGGGATCGCCGGCGCGGCGCGCACGATATGCTCGGCCGCATCGATGATGTGCTGATGGCTGCGGTAGTTCTCACCCAGCATCACGCGGGTGGTGCTCGGCGACGGGAATTGTTGATTGAACTCCATGAAGTACTTGGGCGAACTGCCGCGCCAGCCGTAGATCGACTGCCAGTCATCGCCCACGCACAGCAGCGAGGAACGCTGCGCGCCACGGCCTACGTGCATCGCCGGGCCGCGACTGCGGATTTCGCGCAAGCTGGCGCGAATCCAGGAGACGATCTGCGGCGAAACGTCCTGGAACTCATCAATCATCAGGTGCGACATCGGCCGCAGCAGCGGGTCACTGAGCAGCTTGAGGTTTTCCGGGGTGTTTTCGCCGAACAGCGAGAACATCCGGTTGTAGGTCATGATCGGCGGCGATTGATCGAGCAGGTGATCTTCCAGGGCTTTCCAGAAGATGCTCAGCGCTTCAAAGAACAAGCGGTCCGGGTCGTCCCTGGCGAAGCTCATCTGGCCAACGGCAGTTGGCACGTCCAGCCCAAGGTTTTCGATAAAGCCGGCTGCGGCGACAAAACTGTCCAGCAGTGGCGCCGAAGCCAGTTCGCCTTTGACCTTGTAATCAAAGCCGGGGCCGGCGCTGGCGTCACCAGCGAGGCTGCTTGGAAGGCGCTTGGATGACTCATAACTATCTAGCCATATCAGTGGCTTACGGCAGAAAGCTTGAAACAGTGTGCGCTTCACTGCCCACTCCGCGCGCACCGACAATTTTGCATTCGGGCGGCTGAGCTGGGCGTTTTCCCGCGAATCGAAGCCCAGCACCACCCATGCGTCCAGTTCGGCAATGTAGCCGTGGCAGTGAAACTGCGCGCCGTTGATCTCAAAGGTCTGACGGCTTGGCTCGATGCCTTTGATCGGCCAGGCGCCGGCGCGAAACCATAGGTCCTCGATCACGTCACACAGTTCTTCGTCGCGTTTGGCGGCCAATTCGGTCACCGCCACGCGCTTCTGCACGTCCGGGTGGTCGCGCTCCAGCTCCCGCAGCTGCAGCCCCTGACGGGCCAGCGGCGTGATCAGCTCGCGAAAGCGCGCATGCCGGCCCTGCAGCCGGTGATAGCAGGCGTTCATCTGTTGGCGCTGGGCGTCGCCGATGCGCAGGTCGAACGGGTTGCTGTCGGCGTCGTCAACACCGCCGCTGAGGTTCTCGAATGCTTGCAGTCGTTCAAAACCCGGCAGGCTACGCACCATCGGCAGGATACGTGAGTGAAAGGTACGCACCACCGCCTGGGCCTCTTTGAGACCAAGGGGTTGGCCCCACAGGCTGAGAATCTCCATGAGCTTGTTGACGAAGTCTTTGCGCGACTCGCGGGTGAAGGTTACCACCGTCATCGAGCTCAATTCAAAGCCCAGGTAATAGGTGAGGAGCAAGATACGCAGCACCAGCGAGGTGGATTTACCCGCGCCGGCGCCGGCGATTACCGAGGTCGACGGCGTATCGCTGAAGATCATCTTCCATTGCGCTGCGCTGGGTTGGGCGTGGGCAGGCAGCAGGCGCGCCACGTCGGCCTTGATGCGTTTCTTGATCTCGGCGGTCAGCGGCAGGCGCCAATCATCGAACAGGCTGTCGTCGACACCCGGTGCGCGGTGTTCGTCCGGGCGAAAGTCGCGAATCAGCAGGACCTGCCGGCCCTCTTCAATGCCATCAGCCTTGCCTTCACGGTAACCGTATTCCACACCCGCCTCATGGCCGCTGCGAAAACCGTCGGCCTGCCCATGCAGCCAGGAAAACCGGTGCTGGGCGCGCAGGCGTGTCAGGCCATGGCCAAACAGGCGCGCGGCAAGGCGCTTGAGCAGCGGCATGTCTGCCAAGGGGCGCAGTTCGGGAGGCAAATCTGGCTTTTGTTGCGGCACGCGGTCTCCTGCGATGAGCTGGTTTGAACAAGTGCGCCATGGTCGCCGGAATCGGCGTTCAGTTCCAGCCAATTGCTTTGCCGTCATGCAGTTAGGCGATGAAGTGAAAGTCAAAACGCCAGCAACCAATCTAATCCATAGATAGGAATCAGGCATTTTTTACGCTTTTTATCGATCATGGGCTATTGGATCATAGGCGCCATCAACAGGAGGCAATCATGCTTGAACTTCGACCTTTCAACAGCTTGGGCGGCGCCCACCATGGCTGGCTTGACGCCCATCACCACTTTTCGTTTGCCGAATACCACGACCCCAAGCGTATGCACTGGGGCAACCTGCGGGTGTGGAACGACGACATCATCGCCCCCAGCACCGGTTTCCCCCAGCATTCGCACCGCGACATGGAAATCATCACCTATGTGCGTGAAGGCGCCATCAGCCACGCCGACAACCTGGGCAACAAGGGCCGCACCGAGGCTGGCGATGTGCAAGTAATGAGTGCCGGCACCGGGATCGCCCACAGCGAATACAACCTGGAGGCGACGCCGACCAAGATTTTCCAGATCTGGATTATCCCGAATGAGGCCGGTTTACCGCCTTCCTGGGGTGCCAAGCCGTTTCCACAAGGCGAGCGGGAAGGCTTTGTAACCCTGGCCAGCGGCAAGGCCGGTGACACTGAAAGCCTGCGCATCCGCGCCGATGCACGCCTGGTGGCGGCTAACCTGAAAGCCGGGGAAAGCGCCGAATACCGGCTGGACAGCGGGCGTCGGGCGTACCTGGTGCCTGCCACCGGTGTGATTGAAGTCAATGGCTTGCGTGCGCAAGCTCGAGACGGGGTTGCGGTGGAGGATGAGCAGGTGTTGCGGGTTACGGCGATTGAAGACAGCGAGATAGTGCTGGTCGACCTGGCCTGATCTCAAGCCTGACCCAAAACAACTGTGGGAGGGGGCTTGCCCCCGATGGCGGTGTGTCAGTCAACATGGATATCGACTGAGCTACCGCTATCGGGGGCAAGCCCCCTCCCACACTTTGACCAGCTGTGTTACTGGGAGATTGCGCCGTCTACCAGCACCTGTGCCTCTTCCACCAACTGCTTGAGGTGATCTTCACCTATGAAGCTCTCGGCGTAGATCTTGTAGATGTCCTCGGTGCCCGATGGCCGCGCGGCGAACCAGCCGTTTTCGGTCATCACCTTCAAGCCTCCAATCGCCTGATCGTTGCCTGGCGCGTGGCTGAGGATCTGCTGGATGCTTTCACCGGCGAGCGTGGTGGAGGTCACCTGCTGCGGCGACAGTTTGCCCAGCAAGGCTTTTTGCGCCGGAGTGGCCTTGGCGTCGACACGAATGGCGAACGGCTCACCCAGGGCGTCGGTCAGCCCACGGTAGATCTGGCTTGGGTCCTGGCCTTTGCGCGAGGTCATTTCTGCCGCCAGCAACGCCGGGATCAGGCCGTCTTTGTCGGTACTCCACACAGTGCCGTCCTTGCGCAGGAACGAGGCGCCGGCGCTTTCTTCACCGCCAAAGCCCAATGAACCCTCGAACAAGCCGTCAGCGAACCACTTGAAGCCTACCGGCACCTCATACAGGCGCCGGCCAATGCGTGCGGCCACGCGGTCGATCAGGCCGCTGCTGACCACGGTCTTGCCCACGGCCGCGTCGGCGCGCCAGTCGGGACGGTTCTGGAACAGGTAGTCGATGGACACGGCCAGGTAGTTGTTTGGCGCCAACAGGCCGCCGGTCGGGGTGACGATGCCGTGACGGTCGTGGTCCGGGTCGCAGGCGAAGGCCACGTCGAATCGGTCCTTGAGGCCGATCAGGCCTTGCATGGCATAGCTGGAGGACGGGTCCATGCGGATCTGGCCGTCCCAGTCGACGCTCATAAAGCGGAACGTAGCGTCGACTTCGGTGTTCACCACCTCGAGGTTCAGGCGATAGTGCTCGGCAATCGCCGACCAGTAGCGCACCCCTGCTCCACCCAACGGGTCGACACCCAGGCGCAGGTCGGCGCTGCGGATGGCGTCCATGTCGATGACATTGACCAGGTCAGCCACATAGCTGTTGAGGTAGTCATGGCGGTGGGTGGTGTCGGCCTTGAGCGCCTGGGCGTGAGTAATCCGCTTGACCCCGGCCAGCTTATTGGCCAGCAGCTCGTTGGCCTTGGCTTCGATCCATTTGGTTACATGGGTATCGGCCGGGCCGCCATTGGGCGGGTTGTACTTGTAGCCCCCGCTTTGCGGCGGATTGTGCGACGGAGTAATCACAATACCGTCAGCCAGGCCGCTGGTGCGGCCACGGTTGTAGCAGATGATGGCGTGGGAAATCGCCGGAGTCGGCGTGTATTCATCGCCTTCGGCCAGCATCACGTGCACGCCGTTGGCGGCCAGCACTTCCAGGGCACTGGCACCGGCGGGCGTCGACAGTGCGTGGGTATCCAAGCCTACGAACAACGGGCCGTTGATGCCCTGGGCTTCGCGGTACAGGCAGATGGCCTGGCTGATGGCGAGCACGTGCCATTCGTTGAAGCTCAGTTCGAACGAGCTGCCGCGATGCCCGGAAGTACCGAAGGCCACGCGCTGGGTGGAGATTGCTGCATCAGGCTGGCCGGTGTAATAGGCCGTGACCAGTCGCGGGATATCCACCAGCAACTGGGCTGGCGCCGGCTTGCCCGCAAAAGGACTGATTGTCATGCATAAACCTCGGAGAGAAGGATTCGGAAAAAATGGCAGTTTACTGAGTGTTGGACTGCTGCGCGACGGTATCGATCCTACATCATCAAGAGAAACTTCACGCAGTCAGCCTATCTGTGCCTGACGCAACGCATCGCCCAATGCCGCCAGGGCGATATTCAGGTTGGGCTGCCCGTGAAAGGTATGGCTCAAGCGCAGATGCTGGTGATGCAGGCCGCCGACACTGAACAGCTCTCCGGGCGCCAACACCACCTGCTGGGCCAACATCAGTTGGAATACCTGGCGCATATCCACGGCCCGCGCAGACTCCAGCCAGAAGGCCGCCCCGGCGGCAGGCGGCCGATAGGTGACTTGTTCGCCCAGGTGCTGATCCAGGCGCAGGCTCATTTCGGCTGCCTG
The DNA here is from genome assembly GCF_979253585.1 of Pseudomonas sp. AC463. Classification (NCBI taxonomy): domain Bacteria; kingdom Pseudomonadati; phylum Pseudomonadota; class Gammaproteobacteria; order Pseudomonadales; family Pseudomonadaceae; genus Pseudomonas; species Pseudomonas sp. AC463. Next base: position 271,298 of record NZ_CEEDDZ010000001.1, read on the forward strand.
CGCGCGCAGTCGCTCGCGCAGCACGAGCAGATGCTGGTCAATCCGCCCGCTTTGATACAAGCGGGCAATGGCGCGCTGGCGAATCGATGAGAGTCGGAACGAGCGCAACAGAAACTGACGCTGCAGTTCACTGCTCATACGCCGCGAGAGCAGATAACCATAGGGCGCTTCCGCCCCCAGCACTTTCTCGAATGAAGAAAACACAATCAGCCGCTCCGGGTTCACCAGCTGTCGCAGAGCTGTATGCGGCTGCTGGAAACCCAGCTCGCCAAAGGTGTCGTTTTCCAGCAGCCAGCAGCCATGCTGCTCCAGCAGTTGCGCGACCTGCTGGCGGTCGCCGGCCGGCATGGCCACCCCCGCAGGCAGGCTGACCACCGACGACAACACCAGCAGGTGCACCGGTTCACTGCGCAACAGTGCTTCCAGAGTAACCAGATCCAGTCGCCCTAGCGGCGTCCAGGGCAATTCGATGATGTGCACCCCGGCGTCCTGGAACAGACGCAGGATCAGCCAGTCGCAGGGTGATTCCACAATCACCGTGGTACCCCGCAGGCCTAACACCTCGACCAGGATATCCAGCACACCGCGCAGGTCGGCGCCGATATAGACGTCATCGGCGTGCCAGCAGCGCGTGGGAGACGAGGTGTAGCGCGCCGCCAATACCGCGCGCAACTCCCATACGCCGCAGGGCTGGGACCAGGGTTGCAAGTGCCGTGGATACTGGCGCACCAGCTCCCGTTCGAGCCGCAACAGGGTTGGATCCAGCGAGGCCAGCAGTGCGGGTTCATCGCCGCTGAGCACCACCATGCCAGGGCGACGGGCTGCTGCGTAGAGGCGATCGAGCAGATCACCTCCCACCCCGTTCGCCGGGTTAGCCGACAGGGGCCAGGCGTAGTAGCCCGACTTCGCCACGGAATAGACTCTGCCCTCCTTCTCCAGCAGCGAATAGGCATACTGGATCGTCGAAATCGAAACGTTCAGGCGCTCGGCCAATTGCCGCAGGGACGGCAGCTTTACCCGCGCATCGGTGCTGACTTCATTGATCAGCCTGATCATGTAGCGATAGACCGCCTGATACGCGAAGTCCGCCTGCCGCTCGCCGCGCAGAATCATCGGCCGGACAATTGAAAGGCCTGCGAAGTGCCGCGCGGCGTTGCAGCAGCGTTGCGCAGCTTGCCCTGCGCAACGGCCTGCGGCCGCTTGCGGTACAGGTGCTGCAATAAGGTCATGGGCAAGCCGCTGGTATCGGTGACCCACTGCTGCAACATTTCTGCGGACGGTTTGCCCTGCAGCACCTTGTGCAACTCGGGCAGGGCCACCAGCATGCCCGGATGGCATTGACGCAAGTAGCCTTCCAGCCGCTCGCCATGATGGATAAATGGCGAGAACAGCATGCAGGTCAGTTGGGTTTCATCCAGGCCAAAGAACTGGTTGGCGTAGGCGCTCGACAGCATGCGACCTTCACAGGTGCCTGCCTCGGCAAGCAAGTCCTCGCAAAGGTGCAGACGGCGCATGTAGGGACGTACCTGCTGGATAAAGCCTTCCACCCCTTCGTCATAGTCCAGCTCGCGCAGGCATTGGGCTTGCAACCCACGCAGGTGAGCCATCAGCAACGGATTGGAAAATGACGGGTAGCTGAAGTGAAAACCCAGCGGATCGGGGCTGTAGGCCATGAACTCGGCGAGCAACGGCGACGCGCCAGGGTCGATGTCGTCCAGCAGGTCGGCGATGCCGATGTACGCCAGGTTGCGATGGCCGACCTTGCTGGGGTTGTCCGAGGCCACATAATGTTCGCCGAACAGATCGTGGTAATACCCGATGCTCCACTCCTCCATTCGCGCGAACAGACCATTGAGCGACAACGGCCACTCCTTGGTGACAGGAACGCCGGCACCCTGGGCGCATTTCTTCAGCCATGCCAACAGGTGGCTTTGCTTGCGCGGCGAGTCGCCGCTGACCAGTGCATGCACCCCGCCATGCCAAGTGCTGGCCCGCTGGTAGAAATCACCCAGGGACAGGTAGGTGTCATTGCACAACGTTGCGCGACAGTCCCCGGAGGTCAGGTGCCCCACCATCAACATATTGCGCTGGCTGATTTCACGCCCGACGGCAGAGGCCGGGCGCAGGTGGTTGAAGGGATGTACCTCCTGGTTTTCCACCATCAGCAACTCAACCCTTGGGTCATCGTGCAGGAACAGTCGGCTGTAGCCTCGGTTGAGGGTTTCAAGCCGGGCCTCGGTCACACCAGGGTGTCGCAACGTGGCAACCCGCAATTGAAAGGTGCGCGGGGCTCGACCGGCAATCGACAATTGGGCCGCCCGCAACAACGCCAGGGTGTAACTGCTGACTTCACCGCCTCCATGGGCGATCAAGACTTTGTAATCTCCAACCTGTTCCATGCCCCCCGCCGCCACAATAATTCGCTGGATCAACAACTGGAGCGCAGTACGCTCAGCGCGATTGAAGTGCCCAATCAAACGTTGCAGAACTTGTTGGTAAACATAGTTCATGGCCTGCTCGTGAATAGTGCTCATCGTTCTACTACCTGAGTTGAAATATCAGTTTCAAGCAACTGCTGACAGTGTTGCTCGAGTTATTACACGTTTGGAAGTTCGCTCGCCGTTACATGCGCGGATCAATAGACGTTAGCACCAAGTAACAAAAGGGCACGTTGACCTTTGGATACCGACTCCCTCACGCAAACCCGCCAACCCATTGATTCAATGGGGCTGCGCTGACCAAAATATAAGCCCTAGGACCGTTCCGACAGGCTCCTACACTTCATTAACTAACCATTTAAAGAAGAGCCCGACAAAATAGCCCGAGCAACTTCCTCATTTGCCGGGCTACCTCACCGTGGCAGTACCTGATTCCATGATGCCGCGTGGATGCCGCCGTGTTAGTTCGAGTAACTCGCGACGGGTGTGTTAGACATTCAATCATTGCTCAATCCTTGAGATGAAAGTGAAGGCGCAATTATCAGTGCTGGAATAATGATTAATAGATACAGACGCCAGGCAAAAACCAGTGCAGATCGGCGACACGCCAACTATAAATGGCGCACACGCAACGACGCCGCGCTGAAATTCAGGGCGGCGTCCGGGAGTAACGTCAGGGATCAGGGGCTAAAACGCGAGGTGGGCAGTTTATCGACGGCGCAGGTTCAGCCCTGTCAAATGGCGCATTTGCCCCATGCGCCAGTAGTCAGGAATATTCGTTTACGAATATTCCTACGCTTTAAACAGCTTCAACCTGCAACGCCACACGCTCACGGCACGGGCATTCGTCCATGTAACGGTGCGCTTCCACGAACTGATTGAACGGGAATACCGTGGTTTTCAGCGGCACCAGCACGCGGTCGGCAGTGAGCTGGTTGATATCACGCAAGGCACGTTGCAATGCCACCTGGTCCTGGATAATGCCCAGCTCTGGCTTGCCGGTGAAGTTACCGATGCAGTGCACAAAGAACTGAATGTTCTTCTGGAACGCTGCACACGCCGGGAATGGCGTCTGGTTGCCACCCTGCAGGCCATAAAGCACCAGGCTGCCACGGGGCGCCAGCACGTCACCGAGCAACGACATCTGCGGGCCGCCCAAGCCATCGAACACCACGTCTACGCCGCGATTGTCGGTGAACTTGTTGATTTGCATCAGCAGGTCCTGCTCTTCGGTAACGATGACCTTTTCCGCGCCCAGGGAGAGCAGATACTCGCGCTCCGCGCTGTCCTTGGTGGCGGCGATCACTCGCACCCCCAAGGCTTTGCCCAGCTGCACAAACGAAGGGCCGGCGCAGTGGCTGGCGTCGGTCACCAGGGCAAACTGCCCGGGTTTAACCCGTGCCAGGTCCACATATGCAAAGTAGGCGATCAGCAGCGGCGTGTAGTGCACGCTGGCTTCGATAGGGCTCAAGACATCCGGGTAGCGGGTCAGGGCCGAACGGGGCAGGACGATCTGTTCGCCATACACCGGGTAATCATTGGGGCTCTCGGCCGGAAAACTGGCCACTTTATCGCCCACTGCCAAGTCATCCACGCCGTCGCCCACGGCGACCACAACCCCGGCCATCTCATGGCCAAGGCCGGAAGGCAGACGTGCATGGGAAGACGCCAGGTTCTGGCGCCACAAAATGTCATACCAGCTGATGCCAATCGCTTCGACACGCACCTGCACTTCGCCCGGTGCGGGCTGCGCGGCTGCATGCTCTTCGCACTTGAGCACCTCGGCCGGACCAAACTTGTGAAAACGGATCGTGCGGGACATCGCAAACCTCGTCAAAGTAACCTCTAATGCCATGAACTCTATCTGGGCTTTCCGGGTAAGACCACCGGTCGCCGTTAATAGTCGACATGTCTGTCATTGATTCCGCATCTGAGGAATAACCCTCAAGTATCGTAGGAAAACTCAATTAGCCGGTGCAGAGTACCAGCCTTTCCCCGTAAGATTCATGCCGGTCATGCTTCTGATGGACCCTTAGGGTTCTCAATATGACTGCTCTCGTCAAGTTTGCTGACTCTTCCAGGACCCAAGATGAACCGTAACGACCTGCGTCGTGTCGACCTTAACCTCTTGATCGTATTCGAAACCTTGATGCATGAGCGCAGTGTGACCCGCGCGGCCGAGAAGTTGTTCCTTGGCCAGCCGGCCATCAGCGCGGCGTTGTCACGCCTGCGTGGGCTGTTCGATGACCCGTTGTTTGTACGCACCGGGCGCAGCATGGAGCCATCGGCCCGGGCAGTGGAAATCTTCGCCCTGCTCTCCCCGGCCCTGGATTCGATTTCTACTGCCGTGAGCCGCGCCGCCGAGTTTGACCCGGCCACCAGCACCGCCGTATTCCGTATCGGCCTGTCCGACGATGTCGAATTCGCCCTGCTGCCGCAACTGCTCAAACGCCTGCGTGCCGAAGCGCCCGGCATCGTGCTGGTGGTGCGACGCGTCAATTACATCCTGATGCCGGGCCTGCTGGCCTCCGGCGAAATCTCCATCGGCGTCAGCTACACCGCCGACCTGCCGGCCAACGCCAAGCGCAAAGTCTTGCGCCGCAGCCTGCCCAAACTGCTGCGCGCCGACAGCGTACCCGGCTCCCTGAGCCTGGACGACTTCTGCGCCCGCCCCCACGCGCTGGTGTCGTTTGCCGGTGACCTGAGCGGGTTTATCGACGAAGAGCTGGAAAAACTCGACCGCAAACGCCACGTGGTCCTGGCCGTACCCCAATTCAACGGCCTGGGCACACTGCTGGCCGGCACCGACATCCTGGCCACCGTGCCGGATTACGCCGCCGAGGCACTGACCTCGGCCGGCGGCTTGCGCGCAGAAGACCCGCCACTGCCGGTGCGGTCGTTTGAACTGCATATGGCGTGGCGAGGGTCGCAGGATAATGATCCGGGGGAGCGGTGGTTGAGGTCGAGGATTCAGATGTTCTTCGGGGACCCCGATAGCCTGTAATGGAATTCCACTAAATTCCATAAAACCGTTTTATAACAATAAGTTATTGGTTGCTTAAGTCCATGGCCGTCTGTCTAAATCCAATGGATTCCACGACTCATGGGGGCATAATTGGGGGCAAATTTCGGTTCCTTAAAAAGGATGCCCCCACCGATGCCCCCAGATAATGCGGTTGTTTTCAAACGAAAACTCAGCGATGCCTTGATCCGCTCACTGACCGAACCTGGCAAATACGCCGATGGCGAAGTTCCTGGCCTCTACTTGGAGGTGAGGGCGTCGAGTAAGGTCGGCAAATCCCCTTCCAAGGTTTGGCGATTGAAGTATCGGCTGCGTGGGAAGGAAAACCGCTTCTCCATCGGCGCTTACCCCGACATTAGCCTCAAGGAGGCGCGCGACATTGCCCGCGGCGCACGCCGCGACGTGGCTAACCACACCGCTCCGCTCAAGGCCAAGACCGCCAAGATCGAGGCACAGTTGCTCAATGAAGAGCGCACCTTCGCTTACGTGGCCGAGCAATGGTTGGCATTCAAGTCTGCCGAACTGGTGACAAAATCCATCTCGGGCTTTACCGGAGCGCTGAACAACCACATCTTGCCTGCCATTGGCAAAAAACCGATCAGCGAGATCAAGTTGGAGCACATCACTACGATCATCACTGAATTGCGCCGCCAGCGCACCATGGCCATGGCCCGGCGCGTGCGCACCATCATACGTGCCGTTCTGGGCTTTGCCGAAGGTCGCGGCTGGGTGGAGCGCAACGTGGCGCTCAGCAACATTGAGGAGTTGAAGATTCGCCACATCGTGACCAGCAACCCGGCGATCGAAAGGCCATCCGACCTGGGCAGGTTTCTTCTACGCCTTGATGACTGCAACGACGGCAGCGTTGCCACCGCAATGCGCCTGCTGGTCATGTTGCCGGTCCGCCCAGGCGAACTGGTGCAGATGCGCTGGGAAGATGTCGACTTGGTGGGCGCCGATTGGCGTTATGTGGTGAGCAAGACCAAGCATCTGGACAAGAGCAAACACATCGTGCCGTTGCCTGAACAGGCCTTGGTTCTGTTACGCGAGCTACATAAAACCCGCGTGGTGGATGAAGAAGGCAAAGGGTGGGTGTTCGTCTCGCCGGTCTATCCGGGACGTCCCATAAACCCGACCTCCATGCTCAAGTCCTTTCAGCGTATTTGGCCGGAGTACAACATCACTGCTCACGGCTTTCGCGCGACCTACAGAACCATTGCACACGAGCACTTGGGAATCGATCCAATTGTGCTCGAACTATCGTTATCCCACAGAATGCCAGGTGCGCTAGGGGCTGTTTATGCGCGTGCGCAACTGCTAGCGCAACGCCGGGAAGCGGCTCAACGATGGGCTGACTATTTAGATCATCTACGGCAAAACGCTTGGCGAGTGACGACAGATTGACGATATACGAAAATCAGGAGAATGGAGCAGGAAACGAGACTCGTATCTGGCGTCCGACCCATTGAAATCTAAGGGTTTTATTTCTTGCCGAAGCAGGAAAAGACTTAATTCTGGACTTGTTTTTGGGGTATTTCAAGAGCGGAAAAAGGGGTAATTCTAAGCAAGGCTATTGGATTCTATCCATAGCCAATCGGACGAACGATCATCAAGCCGGCGGTGTCATTTTCATAGGATCAACAGGGTATGAGTCCCCCTCCGAAAAGACGTCCCAACCTCCCCCGCTACCAGGCAACTCACAACCGACGAATATCGACCACCGCATCGCAGTGCGCCAGATTAGTTGAGCGGCGATCACAAGGCAGTCAGGCGATTAAGCTGCTCTGCCGAAGGAAATCCTAGTGTCCGATAGCGAGGTGGATAGCCAGCTTCTGTAGTCAGCAGATCGCCAAGCTCGGATTCAAACTCGCTCCATAGAACGGTTTTGACTGTAGGTTCCCCACCCTCAACGGGTTCAACCAACACGATGCGATCACTCTTGGGCAATAGGGTCGGCACACCTTTTGTCCAAGCGCTCATCGATACGGTTTTGCCGTTCTGGTCAGACAGCTCGTAGAGAAGGTACGAGGCAACAAACACATCGACGCTCGTTTCCAGATTGACCTTATCGAGCAACTCTTTCTGATTACTGTAGCTACCCTGGAGCAGCAAATGTTCCAGCGTGGCCAGACGGTTATTGACCGTTTCATCATCAGGGTGAAATGGGACGATATCGCGCCCGTCATAGGTATAAATGTCGGTGGAGACTGCCCTGCCCCTCTCAAGCGCTTTGAAGCCAAGTTCGACCATCTGACGAATGCCTTGTTCGTCCTTGTCGCCCGTGACCATCAAGACGTCACGACTGGGGATCATGAAAACCGGTCGACCTTTAACGGGTGCGCACTGTAGAACATCTGGCAACAATACTCTGCTGCTGTCGTATCCGTCCGCCCACTCCGCGGCGTAAAGCCCAGGGATAATTTCACCAAACGCCTCGTGAGTAGTATCGCGCAAGTTCTCAATGGAGATCGCCACTGCCTCATTCATTGTGACACCCCACTGCGCTTCAGGGCCGCTGGTAAGGGTGGCGGTAGACTCGGGAGAGTCGACGGCAAGCATAATCACACAGTCGCGGCCCAAGGACTGATAAACGACCTCGTGCGGCTTGTCGCCACCATTTCTGGCGTGCTCAAGTCGAACTTCCTCAAGCATGGCAAGATTTCGAATCACCGGACGTAATTGTGCTTTCACGTTTTCAAAGACTGTCCCGGTTCTCTGGCCAGGCACCAACAGAGTCGATACGTAACCATTCAGAATTGCGACCTTCTGGGTCTTGTCTCCATTTTGATAGTCGTGAAAGGCGTTATGAAGATTGAAGTACGAGCCATTGTTATGACGGATGCGAAACTCGCTAGCCTGAAAGTCCATGGCCTCGCTGTAGCCAGCCTTGCGGGCTGACTCGATAAATTTTTTGGCAAATCCTTCCTGAGTCAGAGGACGACTGAAGATTTTGTCGAGCAGGGATTGGAGCATGCACAGGATCCTTCGTGTCAGCAGGCATTTGTAAACAGAGTGGGTTGGGCGCGGCTAAACTTGTTCATAGCTTGAACGGCTCCTTTCTATATCGACGGGTCTCAGGTGAAATATAGGGTCGCACACCTACAGCTAGGTTCATGAATTCTAACCCCAGACGGGGGGCATTTTGTTGTAAATGCCCGCCTTTCACGACAGGCAGACATCGGCCATTTCCGGACATTCGCGGCTGGCATAAAATCGCCAGTGTGACCGGCTTCGGTTGCTGATCCCTGCCCTGAGAAATGGCGAGCGTATCGGAGTTGCACCCAACTTGTCGCAGAGCGACCGCTATCGCATTCCATATCGCAAAAAATTGAGCACCTGCGACAGGCTCACGTGACACCGCAAAACTTCACCCCGCGGTGCGAGCGAATCGTCGCATAACTTATGAGTAAAGCGGCAAACCAGCTTCTGGCCGAAATGGAGCAAGTCGCTCGGGCTTGTAAATCCGACAAAGCCGCTCGGGCGGAATATTTCGCGCTCACTTCGCAGTGCTAAGCGTTTTTTCAACTTGCCGCTTGGTGACGACAAGTTGATCGGAGCCTCTCTAGTACAAATATTTCTCATTTAGATGTAGAGTTCGCCCGCTATTGCTGACTGCCAAGGCGCACTGGCGTGAAGGATCACAGAAAGTCTTCCGCATTGCGCACACATACCAGAAGATCAGAGGATGTTCTTTCGCCATGCGCCAGGTTACGCACCTAAGCCCCGAACGTTTCGCCCGACGCTCAGCCTTCAGCCTTACCGCACTAGCACTGGCCATGGCCAGCCTGGGCTCGGGCAGCCTGCATGCCGCTGAGACTAACCAGGCCCCCACGGCTGCGCCCCTGGAGATTGATGCCATCAACGTTACCGGGCAAAGCGTTGAACAGCCCACCGAGCATGTGGTCGGCTATGTAGCCAAACGCAACATGAGCGCTACCAAGACCGACACGCCGATCACCGAGACGCCGCAGTCGCTGTCGGTGGTGACGAGCGACGAGATCCGCGACCGCCAGGCGGAAACGTTGGCCCAGGCGCTGAGCTACACGCCAGGGTTCACCGCCAGCGCGACCGCTTTCAACCGCACTGCGGACCGCTTCCGCATCCGCGGCTTCTCCGTCGAATCCGCCACCGGCGGCTCGCTGCGAGACGGCCTGCGCCTGCAGAACAACTCCTACGACGGCATTCAGGAACCTTATGGCCTGGAGCGCATCGAGGTCATCCGTGGCGCAGCCTCGGTGCTCTACGGCCAGCTCTCGCCCGGCGGCATGGTAAATGGCGTCAGCAAGCGCCCAACCGAAACGCCGCTTCATGAGCTGCAACTGCAGGCGGGCTCCAATGACCGCAAGCAGCTCGCCGCCGATTTCAGCGGCGCACTGCCCGGTAGCGACACCCTGAGCTATCGCCTGACCCTGCTCAGCCGCAACAGCGACACCCAGCAGGATCATCTCAACGACGACAAGATCTACATCGCCCCGGCGCTGACCTGGCGCCCTGACGAAGACACATCGCTGACCCTGCTGTCCTTCTATCAGAAGACCGATACGCGTTTCCCCGCGCCCCTGCCCTATCAGTTGGTCAAAGGTGTGGGTGACGGCGCCTTCAAGATCGGCCGCCACGACTTTATCGGCGAGCCGGGCTACGACGACATGAATGGCGAGATGTCGGCCCTGGGGTACGAATTCACCCACCACTTCAACGAGCACTTCACGCTTAATCACAAGCTGCGTTACTCCGAGTCCGATGTGAAGTGGAATTACCTGCAAGCGCAGACGTCCGCAGCTGCTATCCGCAATGCGGCCAATACCGGCATCCTTGCACGGCAATACAGTGATCGCCGTGAGCGTGCTCGAACCCTGGGCAGCGATACCAATATCGAATCGAAATGGCAGCTCGGCAGCGTCGAGCACACCGTTCTGGTCGGTTTCGACGGCTATGACACTTCCTACGACTCCCATAACTTCCGAGGCGCAGCCCCCAGCCTGGACCTGAGTCGCTACAACTATGGTCAGCCCGTAGTGGCCAACAGAAGCCCCGCCCTGGACCGTGGCTCGCAGCTCGATATGCTGCAAAAAGGTGCCTATTTCCAGGATCAGATCAAGTTCAGCGACAAGTGGGTGCTGCAACTGGGTGGCCGCCACGACTGGGCTGACCAGCAGCAGACGGCGCATCGCAATGGCGCCAAGGCCAGCCAAAGCGACGAAGCCACCACTTGGCGTGCGGGCCTGGTCTACCTGGCGGACAACGGCCTGGCGCCCTATATCAGCTATAGCGAGTCGTTCTTCCCGGTTTCCGTTGCGCAAGTCACCGGCCAGACCTTCGCCCCCACCGAAGGCAAACAGTACGAAGTTGGCGTGCGCTATCAGCCCAAGGACAGCAATATGCTGCTCAGCGCAGCCGTCTACGAGCTGACCCAGACCAACGTGCTCAAGCAGGATCCAGCCACCGACGAGTTCCGCCAAACCGGAGAGGAACGTTCCCGCGGTCTGGAGCTGGAAGCCAAGACGGATCTCACCCCGGCACTCAGCGTGATCGCCACCTACGCCTATACCGATGCACGCACCACCAAGAGCGCTATCGCCGCTGAAGTGGGTCAACGTACCGACGAAACGCCCTACCACCAGGCAGCCCTGTGGACCCGCTACGACTTAATCAACTGGGGCATTCCGAAACTGACCGTAGGCGCCGGCGCTCGCTACATGGGTACAACACAGGCCTCGGGTATGGATTCGGCCATGCCAGCCTATACCCTTTTCGACGCCATGGCGCGCTACAAGATCGACGAACACTGGGACGTGACCGTCAACGCCAACAACCTGACCGACGAGCGCTACGCGCAGTGCAGTTTCTCCACCTGTCTCTACGGTGACGAGCGCACCCTGCTGACCTCGGTGAACTTCAACTGGTGATCTGCCGCTCCGCGCGCCGAGCAAGCACCTTGCTGCGGCGCGCGGCCTTACCTTCCTAACGGAAAGAGGCAGCGTGCGGAACAAGGATCGACAGGCATATGGAACAGCAGCCCAAGGGTACTACCTGGGCTACGCTGAGTGCCCAAATGAGCGCCTTTTTCATAGGTGTATCTAAAAGTATTACCGTTTTCGCTGGGCTAGGATCGAATGGTTCGATTCCTGTCTCGTTCCCCTCCCGGATTGTCTTCACGCCAGTGAAGACGCCATCATTATTCGCCATGATGCCTAAACGGCCGAAGTGTCCTACTGCTTGGTTACAAAAACTCGGACATCTGCTGTCAAACCCGCGTCCGCAAGAGCGAAGTTGGCATTGCCACCTCGCTTGATTGTCAATGCATTTGTGTCAAGATCGATTTCTTCGTCGTAGCGACCAGGTTTTGCATCCGGGCGTGAGAGTCATAGCAAACCGACCCCGCCCCTCTGCCTCAAGCGCTAAGGATATGGCTCTGCCAATATCAGAGCTTGACCCTGGCTGGGTGCACCTGATTGGCTCCTTCTGGCCGATTTCTGCCTGTCGCGACCGGTTGAAACCGATATCGTCGCGACGATTCAGCCACAAAATTTTCAGCTTTTACGCAATGCGCCTCCTCTTTTGCTGTCTGTAACCCTGACTCCGCAAAAGGAAAGGCTTCATGTCGATACGCCCTCTGCTCTGCCTGCTTGCATTGCCGTTGTTCGCAGGCTGCCAGTTTTTGCCCCATACCAACTACTTTACCGCGCCCGAAAACGAGCCCAACCCTGCCTGGGTACGTATCGTCGACTACACGCAGCACGCCGAAATTTACCAATACGAAAACGGCAAACGTTCGGGCGGCGCCGTTCGCACCGGCCCCCTGCCATTCACCCACACACAGGACGTGGGCATGCCAAAGGCAGGGCAAGACCTTACATGGGACTATTACGAAACGCAGATCCGACCCGGTATCGAAACGCAAGTGGATCTATTCTGGGAGGGGACACGCACTCGTTCCTGCTATGTCTCGACTAAGTTCACGCCCCAAGCCGGACGCTATTACCAGTTCAGGCTGACATCCGGCTCATCAGGCAACTGTAGGTTATACGCATCACTGATCGAGCGCGACAAGGAAGGAAGCGGTTGGCATCTCACGCCAAACCCGCAGGTGACCTATAACGGCGATGGACCGACGGCCAAAACCCATTACGAGAACAGCCGCTTTGAGAACCCCAATTATCGTCCACCCGCGGATCTCTATCCGGGGATAGACGTTTACTAAACAGGTAAACGACTACAAGGAATCGTTGATTGGCTAGCGCAAAATACTTCCGAATGATCGGTGAGCGAGCCTCAGAGGATCTGTTTGCATGGTCGGCATTTGTCGTGCAAACAGAATTCCTATGGCAAGACACGGCGTCAGTCCAGGACGCCGTCGCTTGGCAGCGTGTTTGGTTCGAGCTGGAAATACTCAACGGGCTTGCATTGGCGCAATGGGAGGATGAGGGAAAGCCTGATAACTGGTCGTGCCGCTGGAACGCCGACTATCGACAAGAAGCGGCGGTCCTGGCGAATGAGTTGTTGGAGCTGCTGTGCGATGCAGTCTGTTCAAAACATGCCGAATAGAAACTCGGCTGCTCAATGAACCTTTGTCTTTGGGGACTTGTCATTACGAAAATGGGCATGACCCGGTATATCCGGCTAGACCTGTCGCAAGGTGAGTATATGGAAGACATAGATGATTTTAGATTTAGATGCCACGAGCTACTAGTTGAGCTTGATGCCGCCAATACCAAAATGATGATGATGGTGGTCTCGAAGAGAGTTTCAGGGCCTGATTGGGATGAGGAAGTCAAAAAGCATCATGAAGCATACAAGGCCTGGAACTCTTTTCTTCATCCCGTTACCGTCCCTCCAGACGATCAGCATTAGTTCTTATTAAGTGGCCAGAAGGTTCCCGAACAATGGGGCTGGGCACGACCAAGTGTTGTAAATGCTTCTATCGTATCGGGCCGGAATCAGTCTGGGGTATCGCCATTGCCAGCTTTGAGTCGAAAGCGGCTTTTAGTAAATGGCGGCTAATGGCCCAGAGTGTGTAAAAACGCTTCACCAAAATTTAAGTGTCCGCGTCTACGTCAAATCTGAAATTTATCGGTACGTCAGCAGATGTGGATTTTGCGTAGAAACGCGATTTTCGGTTCGGTTTTGAGTACCTGTCGCGCTCAAAAACGTTTTTCCACAGCCTCGGCCAGAAGCAGCCATTCATAATCCCTTAAGGTATAGGGATGCTAACCTCGCTAGGCCAAACTGAGGCAAGGCACCTGAGAGATTCCGGGGATCAAAAAATGGAAGAAACACTCTCCTCTACATTTATGCGCACCAAAGGGAAGCCCATAAGTTTCAATGGAAAAACTATCGTTGCGATAATGGAGATCAAGATCACAGAACCCAGAACCGTCTTTTCAGTTCGTCGATTGGGCGCTACGAACGGTCGAGTGCAAGGATTGGCATTAAAGATGATGGGCGGGCAAATCGTCGTCGAAGGCTCTGGCAACGGCTGTCCCGAAATAGTTTTGTGGTCTGATACCAGTCCCGATGCTTTGGAGATAGAAGTGTTTTCTAAAGGTGGAAACGTTCTAAAAATCTGGAACGTCTGGAAGAGCGCTTTTGGCATGAACGCATGGGTTGGCAATGCTGGAATTCACGTCCACGGGACCGATGGCACGATAACGTTGGAATGTAGCGACGGGGTGGGTGATGTCGACTTCTCCGATTATGTGGTTGTTGTGGAAAAACGATAATGCACGGAGTTATGTCGGCTTTGGGTCGACTCCCGCCCATAGTGAACGGCGGAGGTCGTTCAAACCCCTAGCCAAATACACTGTCGCGAAGATCGCACTCAAAAATTTTGGTGCAAGTGTGCAGCCAAGGAAAAGGGAGGATTCATGAGTCTTGATCTGTGCTTGGAAGCTGATAGTACGCTCACAATTTCGACGCTGAGCAAGGCAGTTGCGAATGCCGGTGCTTGGGAAATAGAGGTCGCAGGAAATGGGCTATACGCTGAATTTAGCTCGGGACTTAAATTGAGTACCAATGACGTACTCGATGCCCCTACGATTTATGCTGAGAATACAATGGGTATCGACTTCCCTGTCGCTGTGCGTTGCACCATCAGAATTAAAGGGCCCGAACCAGAGGGGGAGTCGGCTATGGAAGATCTGAATAAAATCGCTCGGTCCATATCTCAGTCGTGTTCGGCTTTCTTTCTTATTAGCTTTCAGTTCGAAAAAACCTTGTACTGGCGGGATGCGACAGGGCTGCATCGTCCTTGAGGTAGGTGCCTGCGCGTCCTCTTTCAGACATTTCCGAATGGTGTTTTTTCGGACGAAAACGCCCCTGAATTGAGGAGCTGCTTTTGGCCGATCTCTGACTGTCGCCACCGTCAGCTTTGGGTCGGTTTCAGCCGGTCGCGACAGGCAGAAATCGGCCAAAAGCGGTCATCAGGTGTCTACAGAAACAGGGGCTATTCAATCAGCCATCCAGACCGTTGGAAAAATCCTCCTAGGGTTTGTCTGAAAAGTCGCTTTGGCTAAGATGACGTGCTCTGGTTGCTGGGAGGGCCGTTATGGCAGGCCGATATGAAATCTCATCTGCACGTTGGGCGATGATCGAATCCATCGTTCCCCTCCTCAACGCATGGGACGCCCAAGGCGCGATGACCGTCAGATGCTTAACGGTATCTTCTGGATATTGTGCTCGGGCGCCAAATGGCGGGATCTTCCAGAGCGCTTTGGGCCTTGGAAGACTGTTTGTGACCGCTGATGACGGATTGCCGCTGTTGCGGACGGGACGCTTACCCGGTCAGCTCGCGAATTACCCAGAGCCAATGATCGTTTACGTCACAACAGCCCGGGTCAGCTAAATATCAGCAACTGGATCAATCTCGCTCCAGCGCCAACAATGGTCTTTCAGCATGGCCACGCCTACCGACACTTGGCCAATCGGTCACCATTATTCAGAGCATATTGCGATCAAGCTTTACGGCTCCGTCCGATACCCTGAAGCATTCAAACACCCAACCATAGAATGCTACCTACATTTAGGCCCACTACTCCTAAGCGACAAGTCGGCTCCTCGCTGCATCGACTCTATGCAGGCGACTGGCAAACGGCTCATTGCATATGTCGCCGTTGACCTATAAAAGCAGATTGAACGATTATGCGGGATTTTTCCAATAGTACTTGGAGTACTCACGGCATGAACTAGAGTTCGTTAGCGCAATTTATATCGCCGTCAGCCCAGCGCTTGATATCACTTATCTTCGGCGATCTAGCACCGACACTCAAGATGCTCTTTGTTGTGTACAACCTGACCTGTGCTTTGTTCGCATCATGTCTTTCTATTTCAATTAGGGCGTTGTTAATCAACAGTCCTTCCGAAAGGAGCTTTTGATTGATCTCACCTTCACTACGCTCATCACTAAACTCGCTTAATACGATGACCGGCTTTCCTGTATATGTCTCATGTTCCAGGCATTGTCTTGCCATTAGTCTTAAGTTTCGATAAGTATCGGAGGGCGTCTTCTCGCTAGTGAAGCTGCCGTCATAAGATGAATGACTACTTTTTAATTCGCTGACGGTTATAGCGCACCCGCTGATTGAGATAGAAAAGAATAGTATAGGCAAGGATAAATATTTCAATTTCAACTCCATTGTTCTGGTATGGGCCCTCCGCCGGGCAGGCATCAAATCATGCTTTTTCAGTCGGAATTGTGTTTTGGAAAATCAACAGTCGCCAGGAGTCCACCCTCTGCAGATGTACTTAGCCATACGTTGCTGTTGTGTTGCAGTGCAACCGCTTTGACTATTGCGAGCCCCAGTCCGCTGCCGCTTTGCATTTGATTGGGTTCGCGAAAAAACCTATCGAAGACTCGCGCCCTTAATTCAAATGGAATGCCAGGGCCTGCATCTGAGACACGTAGCTGAGTAGATTTATCAAGTGATCGCACATCTACCTCAACGCGTCCGCCCTCAGGGCTGTACTTCACGGCATTTTCAATTAAGTTATCAATCAGCGACATAAGGCGTTCCCTGATGCCATTGATCCAGCTTTCACCATCAGAGTAGAATTCAAGTTCAATCCTACGCTCAGCCGCTAGGGGGGCCAGCGCAGCCATTTGCTCTTGTATGAGGGTCGTCAGCGGCACAGCCTCCATAACAGTGTCGATGCTTGCTTCGCTATGCATCAGCAGCAATAACTGATTGACGAGACGCGCAGCACGGCTATTGCTGCGAATAATCCCTGCAAGCAGCTCCTGTTGATTAGTGCTGCTTACATAGGACTGCAAAGCCTCAACATTGATTCGCATTGCAGCCAGGGGAGTACGCAGCTCATGAGCGGCATCTGCAATGAAAACCCGTTCCCTCTCAGAACTTGCTCGCACTCTGGCAAGAAATAGATTAGTCGCGTCCACCATTTGGCGAAGCTCTATCTGCTTTGGTCCTTCTTTTAAGGGGGAGAGATCTTCTAAAGTTCGCAAAGAAATACCATTTATCACCTTGCTCCAAGGGCGCATTGCAATACGGACTGATAGCCATGCGGGAAAAAAAAGAAAAGGAATGCACACCAGCAGCGGCAATATGTAGTATCCACGAGAGTTCAGGTATATGAAGAATTTCCAGCCTCCGGCAGGGGTAATAAGTGTTACCTCCGCGTCGGAGTTCCCTGATTTGAGAGTACGGCTATTCCAGCTGCGCCCCTCACTCTGAATGCTCTGAATTTCTCCATACCTGCTATTTGTTACTCCTGTCGGAGCACCATCAGATGAATAAATTATCTTTCTATTCTTACGAACAATGAGGCTGATTGACAGTTTGGGATCTTCACCTCCGCCATAACCTTCCTGCAATGCTTCGCTGAACTTTTCCAGCACAGTAGTGAGGTCCTGCGGGCGATCATCCATGCGCTTAACTAATGTAAGAATGGTTTCGTAAGTATTGCTACCCGTGAGCATAGAGGGGCTTCGCAAGTTCTCCCACAAGATGTAGGTCAGAAAAAGACACCAAAGCAGTGTAAGTAGTAGCATCTGGGCGAGTATAATTCGTCTTACAAGCGTTGGCGTTTTCAAGTTGAGCCAAAAATTTCGCATCAACCAATCCCTTTCTGAATTGTAGCGGTATCAATGACATACCCCACACCCCGCACCGTTCGCACATAGCCTTCGCCGATTTTGCGACGCAAATTTCCCATATGCACATCCAGCGGATTACTCATATTTTCTTTCGCGCCGAATAGCCTTTCCTCCAGAAAACGTCGTGTAAGCACGCGGTCAGCGCGCATCATTAAAATTTCAAGCAGGGCGTATTCACTTGCCGTTAAATCAACATTACGTCCACTAACTGTCACGCGACGAGTCGGCATATGAAGAAATAATCCTCGAATTTCTATCACCTCATTTTGAAAACCGTAACTGCGTCGGGCCAGTGCTCTCACCCTAGCCAACAACTCGGCGAGAACAAATGGTTTTACCAGATAGTCGTCTGCACCCGCATCGAGCCCACACAGGCGATCTTGCAGAGTGCCTCTTGCAGTCAGGATGATGACGGGGATCCCCCTGAACTGCTGACGTAAGCATGCTACCAGGCTCATGCCGTCACCGTCGGGCAGTCCGAGGTCGAGTAGCACAAGTTCTGGTACGCAGACATCGAGCTGATGCAACGCATCTACTTTTCGGCGAACCCATATGACATCTAACCCTTGATCTGCAAGTGCGATACGAACGCCATTGCCGAGATCCAGGTCGTCTTCGATTAGGAGAATTTTCACAATAGTTACGTTATCAAAAGTGAATGAAGAACGTCTGAAGAAAAAATATATTAGGAAATCTATTAGGATTTGTCTGAAAAGTCTCTTTGACTAAAATGATGCCCTCTGATTGCCAAGAGGGCCGTCATGACAGGCCGCTATGAAATTTCATCTGAGCGTTGGGCGATGATCGAAGCCATCGTTTCTCCTCCTCAACACATGGGGCGGTCAAGGCGCGATGACCGCCAGATGCTTAACGGAATCTTCTGGATTTTGTGCTCTGGTGCCAAATGGCGAGATCTTCCAGAGCGCTTTGGGCCTTGGAAGACCGTTTACCAGCGTTTCCGACAATGGCGTGACAACGGCACTTTTGAGCAGGTTCTGCGCCATTTACACCTTCGTTTGTGCGAAGATGGCTTTATCGATCTGAATACCTGGATGGTCGATTCGACATCGATTCGAGCTACCCGAGCGGCCAGCGGTGCTGGAAAAAAAGGGGCCCGCAAGAACCGCAACACCACTGCCTAGGCCGTAGCCGAGGCGGATTGACCACCAAAATACATCTCGCCTGCGACAGCCATGGCTTCCCCCTGGCTGTCATGTTGTCGCCCGGTCAAGAAGCCGACTCGCGCTATTTCATGCCGCTACTGGAACAGATCAGCCTGCCAGGCAGCAAGGGTCGTCCGCGTAAGCGTTGCCGATGTGTACTGGCGGACAAGGGCTATGACAGCCAGATACTGCGTCAGTACTGTGACCGCTACGGCATGCAGCCGATCATTCCCTTGCGCAAGATGCATCGCAAGCCTCGACCAGGCCTGCCTCGACTGTTCGACAGGCCACAATATAAAAAGCGCAACGTGATCGAACGGCTGTTCAGTTGGCTCAAAGAAAAACGTCGGCTCTGTACGCGATACGAAAAACTGGCGAGCAGCTTCAAAGCCATGGTTACACTGGCCTGTATCGAGAAATGCTTGCGGGCTGACTTTTCAGACAAACCCTAATGCTCACATATCAAGAGCGGACTGGTACTTCGCTATTGCAGAAAAAACCTTTAAACGAGCTCGGTGCAATAGCACTCTTACGTTAGTCAGCGATATCCCAAGAAGCGTAGAAATTTCGTTTAGATCCAACCCAGAGCGCTCCCTCAATATCAATACGCTTCTCTGCAATTCCGGTAGAGTCTCGAGAGCAATGTTGATGCGAGCATATAGCTCGGATTCGCTCAGAAGTGCTTCAGGGCTATCTTCATGCGATATCACGGAAGGAGTGTAGGAATAATCACCTACGACTAAAACGCCTCCTCCCTCAATCCACGAGGTACATGGAATACAATTCGACTCACTTCGCCGAGCTTTATATCGGCACTTCGCCGTATTGGACGTGACGGCCATCATCCAGGTTCTTAAGCTAGATCGTCTCTGAAATTTGCCTATGCCTTTCACAATCGCAAGCCATGCCTCTTGCACTACGTCATCTGCATGGTGCCGCCCCACGATTCCATAAGCTATGGCCTTCATGGCTCCCTGATGCGTGCACACCAAATCACGATATGCGTCTTGTTCTCCGCGCAATAGGCGGTCCAAAAAATGAGCGTCATCCTTGGCGTTCATGGCAGTACCTAACTGTGGTCGTATCATGATCGTAGCTGTCCTTGGCAGAGATGACGGTTCGGATCATGAAATGCCTAACCACTCATCGCACTGCATCGCTTGATAATCTCGGATACTCATCGCACTCGAGCCCTCAAGAGCACATACGGATCAACCCATTCACTAGATGCACAGCGAAGATAATTAAATGTGGAAGGAGTGAAGCGCCGCTACTTTTCAAGACGCATGCGGCTGGCAGCTGCTGGCCGATCTCTGCCTAAGTCCACCGTCAGCTTTGGGTCGTGTAGCGACGGTATCCCTCCCGCCGCCAGCATAGGTAGAAACCGGCCAAAAGCAGCTGCTCATAGGTGTCTAGGAAACTAGGGACCATTCACTTCACCTTTCGACGACTTGCTTCAAGTTTTCAGCTTTGGGTCGATAGCCTTTTGAGCATCTCAACAATCATTGGAAAGCAGGAACGTCGTATGCGCGTCAGAAACCTCAATTTAGCTCCACGAGCTGCCCTGTTTTTCGCTTCAATCATAGTTCTTGTTTTTGTACTCGGCGTATTCGCAGTCCTGCAAATGGGCAAGCTTAGGGATGCCGAAAAAGACGTTGAGCTCAATTGGATGGCCAGTATCCGACAAACGGCTTTGATGGACAAAGCGACACTTCGCCTGAGGCTCGAAACCCAGCGAGCCATTGCCGATCCTCAGTCCATTCAAAAGAACATTGAAAGCTTCGCCGGCTATCGCAAGGCTTTCACCGATGCGGTGGCAAACTATGATCCTCTGATAGCGAGTGATAAAGAGCGCTCGTTTTACACACCGGTAAAAAACAGCGCCGATGCATATTCCAAACAACTAGATATTCTCGAACCTTTGATGAGGCAAGGTGAGATCGCCACAGCGGTCAATCTGGTGAGTACAGGCATTCGCCCGCTCACGAATACAATGGAGCAGCAAATTAAAGACTTGACCAACTTTAACAACGAAGGCGCAGCGCAGGCAGGGCAAACCGCGACCGATCTCTATAGCCATGGTTTTTGGCTTGTTATCGGACTTATAACGGGCGTGGTCATTTTGACGGCAGGATTGGCTTTTGTGCTCACGAAAAGTATTACCTCTCCGATTAACGATGCCCTGTCTGTGGCAGAGCGTATCGCGGCTAGTGATCTCTCCAAGGAGATATTGGTCAGTGGTACTGATGAGGCTGGGAGACTGTTGAAAGCTCTGGCGCAGATGCAGGCAAACCTGCGTGCCACAATTATGCAGATATCCGATTCTTCCACCCAGTTGGCCTCAGCTTCGGAGGAGATGACAGTGGTTACTGAAGAGTCAAGCCGGGGCCTTGTTTCCCAGAACGATGAAGTCAATCAGGCTGCAACAGCGGTCACAGAAATGAGTGCGGCAGTTGATGAGGTCGCTCGCAACGCGGAGTCAGCTTCCGAAGAGTCAAAGCGTACCCAGGGTTACACTGAGGTAGGTTTGGCGCGGGTGGCTCAGACGTTAAAGTCAATTCAAAAGCTGAACGGTAACGTCGAAAACACAAGCCAACAGATTCAAGGGTTGTCAGATCGTGCCCAAAGCATCACTAAAGTTGTCGAGGTGATTCGGGCAATTGCAGAGCAAACCAACCTGTTGGCGTTAAACGCCGCTATCGAGGCCGCGCGAGCTGGCGAGCAAGGTCGTGGATTTGCAGTGGTCGCTGATGAAGTAAGGGCATTAGCCCACCGCACCCAAGTGTCGACTCAGGAAATTGAGCAGATGATTGCTGCTATTCAGAGTGATTCTGACCTAGCCGTGAAGGCGATGAATACAAGCAGAGACCTGGCCACCGAATCTCTTGGTGTTGCCCAAGAGGCCAGTACCTCACTGGATCAAATATCAACGGGCATTATTCAAATTAACGAACGCAACCTAATGATCGCGACAGCCTCTGAAGAGCAATCTCACGTCGCTAGGGAAGTTGATCGAAACCTGGTCAGCATTCGTGAACTTGCAACACAGAGTGCTGCTGGAGCCGCCCAAACAGCGAGTGCGTGTGGTGAGATGTCAAAGCTAGCGGTGAACCTGAATCAGTTAGTTAACCGATTTGTTGTGTGACAAAGGCTTTTTGGGGGCGCTGATGGCTAGCTTCAGACTAGCCACTCAATGACCGGTTGAGTAGCCTAATTGATGCAATCGTCGCAACACCAGGCAGTTCCTATAAACCGAACTTCCGCTTTTGGCCGACTACTGCACTTTGTAACGGGCAGCCATCGGCCAATAGCAGTCATTGCGTACGAGCTGAATCGGACGCTGCGTATGCCTGAAGTGATGGGGTTTCGAATCTTCTCCTTCACCGCCAAATTGAGAAAGCGCAAGCCCCTGATTTTACTAGAGAAAGTCGGGGGTTTGTGGTTTTTGGCGTCCAGAAAATAGCCCCATGGGACCACCATGGGACTGGTGCTCTATTTCGGTGCGTAAAGTAGAGCCAGTAACTGATGCGAGTCGCCATTTCATTTACCACCGGCGACCTACCCAACTGCTGGCAGTTTTCGGCCAGAATACGGCTCAGGTGATAGAGTGGAGTAAGCGGGAATCGACCCTAGGTATGTGTCTATCAAGCAGAGGCGATACAGCTATCCAATAATTGACGTCTATTTGTGGGGTCATCGATGAGCGAAGCACCGCGCGCAAACACAAAACTCCCTCGGCACGCTGCAGGAAAAATGGAGCTTCAAGGTGGAACTGGGCCAATCACAAAAATGTGCCCCTGCGGTTCGTTCTTAGAGATTTACAAGCAAGACAAAACCTTTCGAGTTCAGACGCCTGAATCAATTGATCCAGATAACACTAATCCAGATGCACCCTGGGTGGTGTCCCCAGTGGCCGATGTGGGATCAAGCAACCCCATAGTTGCTCGCGTGCTTCTGCAAAGCCGGGAAATGCTTGACCTCGCAATGTTCGAAGGAGATATCGATAAAGTAGCGGTTTTATCGCATCTACACAGCTGCAAGGAAATGCTGCTTGCTTGTGAAAGAGTGTCTACCAGAGTTGCTTCCCGCATTGATGAAATCATCATCAACATTACCGCGCATGGCGTAGCCAAAGATAATCACGGTCGTGGCCTAAACCCTTTTCCTCAGGTTCACGACTTAGAGTTGGATTGCGGGACATTTTTAGTTCAAGTGAATAGAGCGATCAAGCTGATCTGCGAACTACCATCTATGTTTATTCAGCTTAACAAAATAGATACTAATTTTGATCACCTCGCCGAAAGGCTGTCGGATGCCCTAGGGGAGACATCTTCGATTTCTACATTTGTGCGAGGTAACGCGGAGAGTGTGCGCTCTTTGATCGAGCTACGTAACTTTCACGAGCACCCGAAGCAAATAAGAACCGTAATTGAGAATTTTCGTGTGCTGCCGGACGGACAGATACAAACACCTACTTGGTATTTAAAAGGGCAGGACGTGGTCAAACCTCGCCCTATCATGGAAGATATGGCCGCGATCGTAGAATTTATCCTTGGTGTTACGGAGTGTATGTTTATTCATCTCTTGATGCATCGGATCTCGAATGAATTTCCCTTTTGCATACAAGAGGTGTCTGAAGAAGAGAGAAATTCGGCAGTACCAATTCGCTATAAGCTTTCCCTTGATGTCACAAGGATGCAGGAAACCAATTGACCTCATGGCAGATCAGGGAGTCAGTATTAGTTTCTGCACGAATCGATCTCGACCTTCTTGTCGATAACTGCTCTGGACGACAGTTGGATTGATCACTGAATGCGAATAACGCCGCTTATGTTCAAAAGGCCCCCGCACCAAGGCTTGGTGTGGGGGCCTTTTCCGGTGGCTGCGGTAACGAAGCCACCCTATACTGGTGTACCAGTGCGCCGTGTGCTGGTAAGTGCATAACATAAGGACTAGGGCATGCCAGCCAACACCGTACTCCTGACTAACGATCAGCCAGGCTTACCAAACGCCAGGACCCAGAGAGCTTGGTATTTACGGTTGAACGCTCTACATGCCGCTACAGACCAGGCGGACGCTATACGTGCCTACCATAACGCCGTTGGCTACACGCAGGCTCTGCGGGATGCGGAACTGATTGCGAATGAAACAGAACTGGCCATGACATCTACTCTGGCCGAGATCTGGAAGGCTGTCGCGGATCGCTTGGGAGCCAAGACGGTGGCGAAAAACGTATGAGCGAAGTGTTTTCTCTTAACGGCGTCAGCCTGCCAGATTTGATTCGCACCAAGTCGGCCAACCACCTCGCACGCCTATGGCGTGCTGCAGATTTGCGTGCTTTAGAACTGGCCCTGGAACGCGCCGAAGGCTTTGTGGAAGGTGTACAAGCGTCGCGCGCGTTGACTCCGGCCACCATCGAAGCGCTATCTATTGCGGTAGACGTCGCTGCCACAGCTCGCCGTGAGGAATTGACTCCATGATAGGCGAAGCAATCCAGTCGGAGACGTTGAAAGCCCTGGTCAGCCAGCATGCAGTGCGGGAGGTGGGGCTGTCCATCCGTCTGGGCGGTCCCACCGGGCAACTGCAGTTCTTGCTCGGGCTCATTTTACGTCTCCACC
Source organism: Pseudomonas sp. AC463 (assembly GCF_979253585.1). NCBI lineage: Bacteria > Pseudomonadati > Pseudomonadota > Gammaproteobacteria > Pseudomonadales > Pseudomonadaceae > Pseudomonas > Pseudomonas sp. AC463. The sequence continues at coordinate 295,648 of NZ_CEEDDZ010000001.1, forward strand.
TGCTAGTTCGACTGACCGCTATTGGCCGGTTAGCGACGGCCTGACTTCGACCGTCGCTATGCATGATCAAACCTCAGTCTGTTCCGCCATCTCCAGTGCGTCATCGACCTCAATCCCCAGATATCGAACAGTGCTCTCCAGCTTCGTATGGCCGAGCAGCAACTGAACCGCCCGTAGGTTCTTCGTTCTGCGATAGATTAGTGATGCCTTCGTACGTCTCATTGTGTGAGTGCCATACATGGCTGGATCAAGGCCTACGGCTTTCACCCAGCCTTTGACGATACGAGCGTATTGACGAGTGGATAGATGGTCCGAGGTATGCAGCCGGCTAGGAAAAAGGCAGTCCTCGCTGCGTAGTTGTGCCTGATGTATCCAGGCCACGAGAGCTGACCGTGTTTGCTCAGTGATCTCAAACTGCACTGGCCGCTGCGTTTTCTGCTGCTTCACCATGGCTCGTGATGATACGTGCTCGCCATGAGCGACATCGCGCACGCGGAGCTTGGTTAAGTCGCAGGCTCGAAGCTTACTGTCGATGGCCAGATCGAAGAGAGCCAGATCCCGGGTTCTTTCCGCAATTTGAAGCCTTACTCGGATGGCCCAGATATCTCTCAGTCGGAGTGGGGCTTTCTGCCCGACTAGTTTTCCTTTGTTCCAGGGCTGACGGCTGCAGGTAGCGATGATGTTCATGACAAGTCCTCCACGTGTGGAAAGACAAGGATGGCTAATCAGAGCGACGGTTGCTAACCGGCCAAGAGCAGTCACTCAGCGCCTAAAAAACGGAGGGCGACTCACGGGTCGTTTTCTTTACTCAACAAAACCGTCGCTATGAGGGAAAGATGCTATTTAGTTAGTCTTACGATCAAGAAGGTGAATTCAAGGAGCACTTCGTGTGATCAAACCGATAATGCTGTTACGCCGAGGCTTCGCCTCGATGCGCTGGCGCACCAGGGTCACGTTATGGATTGCGGCAACCATTGCCGGCCTGCTGGTGGTGGCTTTCGCAAGGCTGGCAGACATGGCCTTGGCGCAGTTTGCTCAACAGATCGCTGAGCGAGCGTGGCTTCCTCTTGTTTACACCCCACTGATCGGCATGCTCGTAGTCTGGCTGACAACGTGCTTTTTCGTGGGCGCCCAAGGCAGCGGAATTCCTCAAGTAATCGCAGCAACACGACTTGCGCGTCAAGGTAAGCCCATTAACAGACTGGTCTCATTGCGCATTGCTTTCGCCAAGATAAGCCTTGGAACTCTGGCGCTGACGGGCGGCTTTTCGGCGGGGCGTGAAGGCCCCTCAGTGCAAGTTGCCGCATCCATCATGCACTTCTTTCACCGCTTCCTGCCCAATGCGCGAATCGTACGCAGCGAGGATCTCATTCTGGCGGGAGGTGCAGCGGGTATTGCGGCCGCATTCAATACGCCCTTGGCAGGGATCGCATTCGCGGTAGAAGAACTTGGACGCAAGCTGGAGACCCGTACCAGCGGGGTTCTTCTCAGCACCATTATCCTTTCTGGGATGGTTGCCATTGCCTTGCAGGGAAACTACAACTACTTCGGTCATTTTGGCATTCAGGACATCAACCTCGACATAGTCGTCCCGGCATTAGTTATAGGGATTGGGTGCGGGTTATTGGGTGGTTTGTTCAGCCGAATGTTGTTATGGCCACAGCGGCATCCACACTTCATCATCTGGCAGTGGCGGCGTCTGCACCCGGTGTGGTTTGCCGGCATCTGTGGATTGGTCGTCGCTATATTGGGTTGGCTGAGCGGCGGAATGTCGTTCGGTAGTGGCTACGGCATTACCTCTCAGGTCATCGCATCTGATGTAGTCCTGCCATGGCACGCCCCCATCACCCGATTCTTAGCGACCGTAGTGACCTACTTCTCTGGTATTCCAGGAGGTATTTTTGCCCCTTCGCTTGCTGTAGGGGCAGCAGTAGGCGCCAATACCGCAGAGCTATTCCATCTGGCAGCGCAGCCCACTATTGCACTCTGCATGGTTGGTTTTCTGGCTGCCGTCACTCAGTCGCCAATCACCTCCGCAATCATTGTGATGGAGATGATTGATAGCCACAGCATGGTGATCAGTCTCATGGCGGTAGCCCTGATCGCCAAGGCTGTCAGTTCAAGAATGGGCCCTGAGTTGTATCAGCAATTGGCGCGAGGCTTCCTCGAGAGTGCAGAAGCTGTCACTAAGCCAAAGAATCCAACTCAATAAGCCTACCGCGTGATCGTTCTAGCCAGTGAGCTAAGTTGATCCTTCTCATGCTGCAGCGCTAACGTGGACTCTGCACGAGCCATCAGAAGATCCACGTGCCTGTCGCATGCATCTTTAAAGATCGCTGGGTTTATTTCAGCGAGACTGATGAGGGCTTTCAACAGGCGCACGTTAACTTCCAGCAAAGCTGCACCATCCCTGCTGATCGGAGCAAAAAAATCATCGAACAGATCATCAACCGTCAATCCTCGGAGAAAGACCTGTTTACACCCTTGATCCGTTTGCGAGCTAGAGAAGTGAGGCTTGCTCCAGCAAGTTAAAGTCCTCACTCCCCGGCCAATGACATCGATGGCTGTCCCTGGGTCGTTCACCGCAGGCGATAAGGCGCGAGAAGCGATTTCCGAGAGCACACAAAGTCCGAAGCGTGGATCATTTTCAAAGGTTCGACGGACGCCGAAGGTCAGGGTCGCTAGAACCTTCTCTCTTGTAGTATCGGTATCACCGCCCCTTGTGTTGCCCAAGCTCACAATGTGGAGCAGTGGCATTCCTTCGTGCACAAATGTCCCCGGAAGCACCTCCAGATAAATCTGTATTTGATCGTCCTGCGCGATGGCTCCAAGTGCGCTCACATCAATATGTTGCACATAGCCTGTTAGCTCACTTTTGACTGTGATTGCGCCAGGAGGTAGCGAAAGATCGGTCGGGTAAGCTGAACCGCCTAAGTAGGGCCACTGAACTCGTTGAGTGATTGCCGTTATCGCAGCCTTCTCGACGCGGTCGATGGTTTCTCCCACCCGTCCGAGTTTTGAGAGGTGATCGATCCAGCGCAAGAGGGTGTAAACGATCAAGATCACCACAATTATCGTCACTGCGAACAGCAACACCCGACCTTGCGTGCCATAAGCCCCCGTGCTCAACGCGATGATCCCTACCAGGCTAAATAGGAATGAACCTATAAACGTGGCAAGGGCATTTTGGGTCGTGGTGTCTTCCATTACCAAGGTGGTGGCGCGCGGTGTCACTCCGCTACTCGCGGCACCGTAAGCGGTGACCATCGTGCTTAACGAAAAGGTTGTGACGGCCAGCATGCTGGAGGCAATGATCCCCAGAATTTTGTCTACGGCATCTGCACCGATACGCGCTGGCAATGATTCTGGGATGAAATCTTTGAATACAACAGCGAGCAACGCCGTCGCTACCCCTAGAAGGGAAAATAGAGAGGCTCTGAACCACAGCCGTTTGGTGAGTTGATTCGTGACCCAGCGCCAACGGGCGATCATGTGCAATCCTTCAGTGAATACGTCGATATAGTCGCAGATAGGGCTGAAGTTTTATTCGACTATGGGACGACGCGGGAGATGAACAGTAAGAAGCTCAAGTTATCTGATTTTAAATTGATAAAAGTCAATAGCGGGGCATCAAGCCGGCGTCCGCTATTGGCCGTCTGCTGCCTGTCGCAACGGCAGTTTTTGGCGAATGCTGACCCTCACTCTAAACCGTTTCATTCACTTAACTCACGGGTGGCTCGGGACATCCGCCTCCCCCGCTGCTACGCTTTCGGCTCCTTCATTGGAGTCGAAACAATACCCACTGAATATTCACTGCCTGATGTCCTTGAGCGTCTGTACCAAAACCAGTTCGCCTTAGAGGCGGCGGTGATGGAGTTGACGTTGTGGATTGAGCGCAAGGGTACGACGGACACAGGCGACAATATCCGCGGCGCGCTACAAACGATTGGAGAGAACGCCGGACACATCAAACAAGGCTTGGCAAAACTGAAGGCCCGAGGCCCACACTAATTAAGCTGTCCACGACGTCCCGCATGCGACAGCCTTGCTTGGACTTTGTGCGCATACAGTCCGGGCCATCTGTTCGGCGCAAAGGATGACCCCACACTTTACAGTTCGTCAGATACAAATCCCAAACTCCCTGAGTTTATGTAAAATGGCATAATATGCCAACGATCGAAACAATATGTTTGCCCAGAGTTGGAGCTAATGATGGCGACGCGAAACGTTGTGCTCACCCCTCACCAAGAACAGGTTATCCAAGACCTGGTCCGGTCCGGCCGTTATCAAAATGCCAGCGAAGTGATGCGAGAAGGTTTGCGTTTACTGGAGCAGCGCGTCGCCGAAGACACTGCCAAAATTGAGGCGCTGCGTCTGGCGACCTCGATCGGCATCATGGATCTTGAACACGGGCGCTTTACTCAATTGAACGAAGGGCATCTGGAGCTTTACCTAGAGGGCTTGAGCCTGGAGGCCACCACTCTCGCGAGCGAGAAACACTGAGCATGCCGCAGTATCGGATTTCCAACGCGGCGCGCGCCGACATTGTCGACATCCTCAGGCTCTCCCAGACGCAGTTCGGCGATCAAGCACGGCAGCGCTACCAGGCGCTGATACTCACGGCGTTGCAAGCTCTTGCCAGCACTCCTTATTGCATTGGCAGCCACGACCGTGATGAGCTTGCACCGGGCCTTCGCAGCTATCACCTCACCTATTCACGCCAGCAGGTCAAACACCCCCATGGGAGGGTCAAAAGCCCACGCCATATCGTGTTCTATCGTGTGGCAAATGACGCCCTGATCGAGGTCGTCCGACTCCTTCATGACGCCATGGAAGTGCAGTTGCACTTGCCGAACGACTGATCACCGACCGGGCAGTTTAACCGGCCATGAACAGCAAAGGTAGGCGCCCCCTCTACATCGCAACCTGAGCCCCTCCCCCGCTGCCAGCCGATTCGGCGGCCAATTGAAGCACGATGCTCTGGCCCCGACCGGAATATCGAGATCCACGACAAGAAACACGATGTTCAATTTTGCCCACCGCTTTCAATGCTGAACAACCGCTTCGTAGGCGTTTTCCGTGCCTAGGCGCCTCGCATTACGCTGCAACTGCCGATGGACATGCGGATCAACGTCCCTAGCATCCAGAGCCCTGGCAACATCACGCAGAGCACGAGCATCTCTGGAGTCAATTTCAGGATAGGTGCAGAGAGAAAGACCCAACAACACCATTTAAGGATATCGACTCATTACCCATATCCTCTTCCGGACGAGCAAGGGTTTGCCAGATACGGGTTGCTAATCCAGTATACGGAGGCGCACTGAATACCAGCCAAAGCCACCCAAGTCCGTGCCAGAAATCGCCATTCGCGATCGCTCGAACACTACGCGCAACTGGGGGCATAACTGGGGGCATAATTCGTTTTTTTCAGGCTGCGACTACCGTGCTAGAGCCCAGTCAAAATGTTTTTTGGGGACCCTGAGAGTCTCTAGACGTCTTCTGGCAGGCTGTTCATTTGATCATTTTTGCCTTTCGACAAACCATGGAGCTCCATTCACTACCAGTGGATGGCTACATTGGGGGCACATCTGAGGGCATGCTTTGGATGGTTTGAAATGATTGCCCCCAGCCTAAGGCCCAGCGTAAGCGTCCACCCAACTCACTTTGCGTGAGTCAGGCCGGCATTCAGTGATGCGGCAGCAGTTGCCCGATTCCATTGGCGTTCTGGGTAGGCAGCTGAGTCAGCACATCCTCGAGATAGGCATACTGATCATGCCCATTTCATGCGCGCTGACTGGATTAGGCTCATGATCTCCGCCACCCGTTTGCCGCTTCAGGCACGCAGGAAGTTACGTGCATGTTCACCGGCACGACTTGGGCTGAAGTCATACCCCACAGCCTTGAGTGCAGAAAGCGGCATGGTGCTATAGGCCCATATGTAAGCCCGGTGAGTTCTATTCTCGGCTGGCGCAAGCATTTGCACTGGCGTTTCATCGGCATGGATCTCGCCCAAGCCCGTACTGCTTAGCGCAGCGTGAACTTGAATCCCACGCCAAAAAACATGCTCCACCGCAGCCTTGGTCAGCCTCCTGAGCGTGGCTGAGCTAGAAGGCTTCGCCCGCCCAAACTATCCATCATATGAATAATGCATGTGCAAACATGTGATTTCCATAATCTTTGTGGATTGGAGAGTATTTACCCATCGAAACCCGCCATCTCCAAAGGGGAATGTCATGTTCAGTAAGGCAGTAGCTCTCGCACTTATCCCGGTGGGTACCGCACTGCTGGCAGGCGCAGTCCTGCCCTTCCAAGCCGCCAGTAACGCAGCCGTGGGCCGAGCGTTAGGGCACCCGCTTTGGGGGGCGTTAACGTCGCTGTTTGTCAGTGCCATTGTGGTGGTGATTGCACTGTTAGTCATGCGGGTATCTGCGCCTGATGTCGGCAAGGCTTTACAGGGATCCTGGTGGTTTTGGATCGGCGGCATTTTGGGTGCCGTGTATGTAGGCAGCGCAACGGCCATAACTCCCCAGCTAGGGGCTAGCGGATTTCTATTGCTCGTCGTAGCGGGACAAATTTTAGCTTCCGTTCTGGTTGACCATTTCGGGCTAATGGGACTCGCCAGCAAACCAATCACCTTCACTCGACTGGTAGGGGTCGTGCTCATCTTCGGTGGTGTGTTGCTGGTTCAGGGCATCGGCACGCCGACGGTCGAGAACAGCGCTACCCAAATCTACAAGTAACCCTCTCTACCCGTTTTATGCAGGCCCGCAACGCAATTGCAACTTTCTAACTCACGATAGGAGAAACAAAGATGAACTTCGTAAAACTTCAGTTCAGCGATGGTCGTTCCGATGTTGAAGGTATCGATAGCGTCAATGCTGTCTTGCGCAGCGTAGGTGTGCGCGCCAGCACTGTCTCCATTCCCGAAGAAGCCAAGCCAATTCTCAAAGCATCGCTGATTGACGCCATCAGCGAAGAAGATCAAAACAAGCTGCTTTCGATATTCAGTCTCAACCGTGCTGAACTGCTGGAGCAAATACACCTCGCAGGTCGTACTCCTGAGGTGCACCGTGGTGGCTACCTAGGTACCCGCGAGGGAGATACAGCGCCCTATCCAAAAGTTTACGACATGAAGGCCATGACCCCAGAGATGCGGACTTGGGCTCTGAATCGTTATGGTCGTCTTCATGTAAACACTTCGGACAATGGCGCGGGCATTGATGAGGTGATGACGGTGGTATCCGGTGGTGCTTTCACCTGGGTGTTTGTGCTGCCAGATGTCGTCCTTGCGCGTCTGACTGTGCATGAGATCAATCCTGAAGGGCCAGCCGTGCGCCTCAGCTATCCTGGCTTCGGCATGCACGCCGGCTACATGGATCCGCACCAAGGCATAATTGTGGCCTACGCCCATGGCCCGGAAAGCTTCACTATTCGCTTCGATGAACCCAGCGTGCCGCATGCCGAGTTGCTCAATACCAATCCTTGGGTCGACTTCTCGGGTGAGGCGCCTCAACTGTTTTCGAAGGTAAACTGAGTCGTCGAACTTGCTGCCCGCATCGTGAAGAGTGCCCATCTGAAGATTCGAAACTGGGTGGGGCTCACATCAGTGATCCAACAGGAGTGATCGTAATGCGCAGTTTTTCAATTCAACGTATCGACCATGTTGTACTGCGGGTGCAGGACATTGAGCGCAGCCTGGCTTTCTACACATCTGTACTGGGATGTGATGTCAAAAAGCGCCGTGACGACCTTGGTATGATTCATCTGAGCGCAGGGACATCCATGATTGACCTGGTTGATGCTAACGGGCCGATCGGTCGTCAGGGTGGGCAGCCGGCGGGTAAGCAAAGACACAATGTCGATCACTTCTGCCTTCGGGTTGAGCCGTTTGATGAACAGGCCATTCTCCGCAACTTGGCTGCTGCCGGTGTATCCGCTCAAGAGGCCGTGATGCGGTATGGAGCGGAGGGAACAGGTTTGTCGATTTATCTCAACGACCCTGATGATAATCAGATCGAGTTGAAAGGCCCTGCTGTGCAACCCTGATGAAATCAGCCAGGTCGATGAACGTGTGAATAGCGGGAATAGAAAGGATGACAATCGGGCCACACAACACTCAACGCTCCAAGCTGACCGAACAGAACCTTGGAGAAATATTCCGAATTTGTTCTGACAACCCGGTCTACTTCGAGCACATGCGTGAAACCCTTAGTGTGGAAAAGCTTGCAAAGTTACTAACCGCGATCCCTCCCGGAGCAGACCTGGCCCACAAGCAGAACATCGGTTTTCGACAGCAAGGCAGGCTGGTTGGCTATTTGGAGCTGATCGAGTCTTTCCCGGAACGGGATCATATCCTTATAGGCTTCTTCATAATCGAAAAGGCTGCGCAAAGTAGAGGATTGGGGTCTGCAATCATCAAATCGGTGCTTGCAGACTACGCTGCAAGTGGCTTCAAGATTGCCATCTTGAGCCATGCCAGTACTGATGAGAAAGCCAAAGCTTTTTGGTTAAGGAACCGGTTCGTCGCAACAGGCGAGATTGACGACTGCGACGATATCGAATTAATCGTGATGGAGCACAATCTGGCTGCTTCAGCTTGATGTCAGCCTGGTTGAGAACACTCAAAAACGGCTTCCCGTAGCCAGCGGTGTGCGGCATCACCCTCTTTTCTGGCGTGCCAGGCCTGTTGATAGGCGAATCGCGGGATATCAATGGGCGGTTTGAATTGCCGCAGCGATTTATGTTTGCGCATCGGGCCCACTGCGCGGCTGGCAACCGTAAGAATCAGATCGGTGCCCGCAAGTACTTCAACTGCCGCACTCCAGTGCGGCAAAGCCAAGGCAATGTGACGCTTCAAACCTTGAGCGGCCAGCGCCTTCTCGATCTCATCGTTCGCATCAGGACGTAGCGCGAGCATCACATGCGGGCGCGACAACCAATCGTCCAGTGAAAGACCACCCTGCTCTGGCAGCACTTGTTTATCTGCAAGGCTGATGAATCCTTCGAAAAACAGATCTTGAAGCGCAATGGCACCCGGAACCTCGGGAAAGATGCCCAGCGCAAGGTCAAGTTCACCATCCAACAGCTGAGAAATCATCATATCTCGACTGGCTTGGCTGATAGCCAAATCAATACCCGGCGCCTCCTTGCGGATTTTCCGGGTAAGCGGAGGCAGAAGGATCCGCGCCGCGTAGTCCGATAGCGACAATCGAAAACGGCCCTTTGCCGTTGATGGCTCAAATTCCGCAGCGCCCAACAGCGAATTCAGATGGCCCAAGGCATCCTTAAGTGGCTGAGCCAGCGCTTGCGCCCTCGCCGTCAAAACCATCGCCCCGTTGCGCCGTATGAGCAGAGGGTCGTCGAAATGCGCTCTGAGCAAGCTCAGCGCGTGGCTGACTGCCGGCTGGCTTTTATGCAGTCGTACTGACGCTCGCGTGACGTGTTTCTCGGCCAATAACGCATGAAGTGTTACCAGCATATTGAGGTCAATCCTGCGCAGTTCATCCATGGAATGAATACTCGAGTCGCCAGGTAGTGAATTTAATCAAATTAACACATGAACAGACACGTACGCCGAACGTTGAGCGAGCGGATTTCGGTCATCCCGCCGTAGATGTAAATTGAAGACCACCCTGTACCACCTCGGTACTGTAAGAAATCGCCATCCGCGATCGCTCGTCTAAGGCGCGCGAGTGGGTGCAAACCTGGGGGCATAGCGTGAATTTTTCAAGCTGAAAATGACGTCCTAGAGCCTAGTCAAAATGTTCATGCGCACACGTGCATCTGCTAGCGCCCATCGCGAGGTGGCCCAGCAATGGGCCAACCACGTAGACCCGTTGCGGAAAACGCGGTGAAGTGACACATGACTGACCATGTAAGCATCAAAGAAATATCGCGTAACAGATACGCCCTCCTCTAGCCACCGCCCAAACGCAGCCGCACCCCAGTTAATGCGCACGCCTCGCCGATTCATGAGTCCAGCACATAACTCTATAGCAGCACATCGCAAAAACGTTCTGCGACTATCCAGGTCACTCCTGTTGATGAGTACTGGCAATGCAGTAGCGCATAGGGCGAAGACCCGAACCGCCATGCTGCCCGAGACTGAACCGCTGCCGCTAGCTGGGAATAGAACCAATGGACGACGTGATAACAATATCCCGACGCAAATTTCTGATTGTGGGTGCAGTGACGGCAGCGACCGTAGCGCTTCCTCCTTTCATCAGCGTCGAAGCTAGTGCAGCCAACTTGGCGCGCCCTATCAATTCGGCATTGAGGCTCTCGGTGAATGGACAGGTTCACTCGCTGGATGTCGACACCCGCACGACGCTACTCGATGCGTTGCGAGAAAACCTGAAGCTCAGCGGGACCAAAAAGGGTTGTGATCACGGCCAATGTGGTGCCTGCACGGTGATTGCCGACGGTCGACGGATTAACGCGTGCCTGACCCTGGCGGTGATGCATGAGGGGTCGAAGATCACCACGATCGAAGGCCTCGGCACACCGGGCAAATTGCATCCCATGCAAGCGGCGTTCGTCAAACACGATGGCTACCAGTGCGGCTATTGCACACCGGGGCAGATCTGTTCGGCGGTGGCGGTATTGGCTGAGATTCGCCAGGGGATTCCCAGCCATGCCAGCGCCAGCCTGGTCGACAGGCCGCAATTGATCGCCAGCGAATTCCAGGAACGCATGAGCGGCAACATCTGCCGGTGCGGCGCCTACTCCAACATCATTCAAGCAATCACCGAAGTCGCGGAGGTCAACGCATGAGGCCCTTCACTTACCTACGTGCCAAATCCCCGGCGGAAGCCGCTGCGTTGGCGGCGCAAGTCAACGGCTCACGGTTTATCGCGGGTGGTACCAACCTGCTGGACTTAATGAAGCTGGAGATCGAAACGCCGACCCACCTGATCGACGTCAACGGGCTCGACCTGGACCGCATCGACGCCACGCCCGAAGGCGGTTTGAGGATTGGCGCGCTGGTGCGCAATACCGACCTGGCCGCCGATATACGCATCCGAAAAGACTACGGGATATTATCCCGCGCGCTGCTGGCAGGCGCTTCCGGCCAGCTACGCAATGTCGCGACCACCGCCGGTAACCTGCTGCAACGGACCCGCTGCCCTTACTTTTATGACACTTATCAAGCGTGTAACAAGCGACTGCCTGGCAGCGGTTGTGCGGCCATCGGCGGTTTCAGTCGGCAGTCAGCAATCATCGGCGTCAGCGACGCCTGCATTGCTACTCACCCCAGCGACATGGCCATCGCCATGCGCGTACTTGACGCGCAGATCGAAACCGTCCGGCCTGACGGCACGACACGGCTCATCACCATGGCAAATTTCCATCGCCTTTCTGGCAATACGCCGAATATTGAAACCACGCTATTGGCTAACGAGCTAATCACCGCCGTCACCCTGCCCCCGCCCCTGGGCGGCACACACATCTACCAGAAAGTCAGGGACCGTTCTTCCTACGCATTCGCGTTGATTTCGGTGGGCGCGGTCATTCACCAAGACGGCAACGGTCGTGTCGCACTGGGCGGCGTTGCGCATAAGCCTTGGCGTGTGGAAGCCGCCGAGTCGGCGATGCCCGAAGGCGCCAAAGCGGTGACCAAAGGCTTACTCGCCGGTGCCACTCCCACTCATGAAAACGCGTTCAAGGTGACGCTGGTCGAGCGTACGCTCGCTGCGGTGATCGCGCGGGCGAGGGCTCAAGCATGAAATTTGATACCCCCGCCACAACCAACCCCATCGACCAAATGAACGTGGTCGGCAAGCCCACCGCGCGGATCGAGGGCCCTTTGAAAGTCTGCGGCGTGGCACCTTATGCCTACGAACACCACGATGCAGTGGCAAACCAGGCTTATGGTTATGTGATCGGCTCCGCCATTGCCAAGGGGCGCATCGCATCGATGGACCTGACAGACGCTGAATCCGCTCCCGGGGTCATAGCGATTGTCACCGCGGCCAATTCGGGAAAGCTCGGTAAAGGCAAGTTCAATACCGCGAATCTGCTCGCTGGCCCTGCTATCCAGCATTACCACCAAGCCGTGGCCATGGTGGTAGCGGATACGTTTGAGCAGGCACGCTGCGCCGCGCAATGGGTGAAGATTACCTACCAACGCAGCGAAGGTGCCTACGACTTGGCCAGTGTTCGCGATTCAGGGGTTGAAATTAAAGCGCAATTGGCCGACAGCCGTTACGGCGACTTTGAGGGGGCGTTCGATGCTGCCGCAGTCAAGCTGGACGCCACCTACACCACGCCCGATCAGGCTCATGCCATGATGGAGCCCTTCGCGTCGATGGCCAGCTGGAAAGGTGACCAGGTGACCGTCTGGACCTCCAACCAGATGATTGACTGGTCGGTGACCGATCTGGCGACCACGCTCGGTATTCCCAAACATAACGTACGCCTGATTTCGCCGTACATCGGCGGCGGCTTCGGCGGCAAGTTGTTCATCCGCTCCGACGCCGTCCTGGCCGCACTGGGTTCAAGGCTGTGTGGCCGGCCAGTCAAGGTCGCGCTCACACGGCCGCTGATGATCAACAACTCCACCCACCGACCGGCAACCATTCAGCGCATTCGGATCGGCGCTACCCGCGAGGGCAAGATCACTGCCATGGGCCACGAAGGCTGGTCAGGCGATTTGCCCGGTGGCAAAGTCGAGCGGGCCGCGCAACCCAGCCAACTGCTCTACGCGGGCGCCAATCGCTTGGTCAGCGCCCGCCTGTCGGTCCTCGATTTGCCAGAAGGCAATGCCATGCGTGCACCCGGTGAAACCCCAGGGCTGATGGCTCTGGAAATCGCCATGGACGAAATGGCCGAGAAGCTCAGCCTCGACCCAGTGCAGTTTCGCATCCTCAATGACACACAGGTCGATCCGAGCAAACCCGAGCGGCGTTTCTCCCAACGACAATTGGTCGAATGCTTACAAACCGGCGCCGAGCGGTTCGGCTGGGACCAGCGCCACCGGCAACCTGGCGCACAACGCGACGGCCACCTGTTGATCGGTATGGGAGTTGGCGTGGCCTTTCGCAGCAACCAATTAGTCAAGTCCGGGGCGCGAGTCCGGCTTGATAGCCAGGGCGTGGTCACCGTGGAAACCGACATGACCGATATCGGCACGGGCAGTTATACGATCATTGCCCAGACCGCCGCCGAGATGATGGGGGTGTCTCTGGACAAAGTACGGGTGCGACTTGGCGATTCAAGTTTTCCTGTTTCAGCCGGTTCCGGTGGCCAGTTCGGCGCCAACTGCTCAACCGCTGGTGTGTATGCCGCCTGCGTGAAACTGCGCGAAGCGGTCGCCGAGCGCCTGGGGCTGAATGCGCAGGACGCGGTATTCACTGACGGTGAAGTGCACGCAGACGGTAAGCGCGTGCCCCTGCGCAACGCAGCCCAATCGGGCGAGTTGGTTGCCGAGGATTCCATCGAGTTCGGCGATCTGAACAAGCAGTTTGTGCAATCGACCTTCGGCGCGCACTTCGTCGAAGTCGCCGTCGACAGCGCCACGGGTGAGGTACGAGTCAGGCGGATGCTGGCAGTCTGCGCGGCAGGACGCATCCTTAACCCGACCTCAGCCCGAAGCCAGGTAATCGGCGCCATGACCATGGGCGTCGGTGCGGCCCTGATGGAAGAACTGGCGGTGGACAAGCGCCAGGGCTTTTTCGTGAATCACGACTTGGCAGGTTACGAGGTGCCTGTACACGCGGACATCCCGCATCAAGAGGTGATTTTTCTGGATGAGCCCGATGCGTACTCCTCGCCGATGAAGGCCAAGGGTGTGGGTGAGCTAGGGTTATGTGGCGTGAGCGCGGCGATTGCGAACGCCGTTTACAACGCCACTGGCGTGCGTGTTCGGGAATACCCGATCACCCTGGACAAATTGCTCGACCAATTACCGCCGATGCTTTGACCGACGCTTACCGGGACTGCCACCGCAGCCATGGCTCAGGACCTTACCTGAGCCATGCGTGGTTATTCGGTCACCAAAGGGCCAGCGTTGTATTGCTCGTCGGTCACGTGTTCCATCCACTCGACGTTCTTGCCGTCGAGCATTTCTGTGACCGCGAAGTGCGACATCGCCGTGGTAGCTGCCGCGCCGTGCCAATGCCGTTTGCCACACGCACAGGCAATAATATCGCCTGCACGGATTTCAGTTCGCGGGCCACCTTCACACTGCGTCCAGCCAACGCCGGACAGTACGATGAGCGTCTGCCCAAGCGGATGCGTATGCCACGCCGTGCGTGCAGACGGCTCAAATGTCACGATGGCGCCCCCCGTGCGCGCCGGCTCCTGCATCTGAAACAGGCTGTCAATTCGCACCGCCCCGGTAAACCAGTCTTCAGGGCCTTTGATGGACGGCTTGGTGCCGTTACGAATAATGGTCTGGTGTTGTGTAGTCATGAGTATTTGTCCTTTCAAAGCTGAGGGTTCGAACGCTGGAAGCTGTGCCGTCAACGTCGAGCTGGCGCCTCGACATCCGAGTACGCCAGAACGGTATCCGGCAACCGCTGCCCGTGAATTTCAATGGCTGCAACCGAGCGGTTCAGCTCGACCACTTCGGCAGGCGTGAAGCTCACGGTATCTGCACCGATATTTTCCAGCAGATGGGGCATTTGGGTCGTACCGGGAATCGGAACGATCCAGGCCTTTTGGGCCAGCAGCCATGCCAGCGCGATTTGAACGGGCGTTGCTTGCTTGCGCTGGGCCCAGTGATTGAGCAAATCAACCAGAGCCAAATTGTGCTGCAGGTGTTCCGGGGCAAAACGACCCTCACTTTTACGGATATCACCTTCAGCAAATCGCGTTTTGCCGTCGATAGCGCCGGTCAGAAATCCAACACCAACAGGGCTCCACGGAACGAAGCCAATACCCAGTGCTTCACAGCTGGCGAGTACCTTGTTCTCAGGGCCACGCCACAGCATTGAATACTCGCTCTGAACGGCGGTCAGCGGTAGCTCGGCATGTGCGCGATGCAACGTATTGAGCCCCATCTCGCAGAGCCCCCAGTGGAGCACCTTGCCCTGCGCGATTAATTCTTTAATAGCGCCAGCCACGTCCTCGATAGGCACTTGTGGATCTACTCGATGCTGGTAGAGCAAATCGATACGGTCAGTGCGCAAGCGCTTCAACATGCCTTCGACGGCTTTGTGGATATGCTCTGGACGGCTGTTGCCCAAAGTGCGAATTTTCATCATGTTTCTCCAGATGGCTTAATTGAGCTACCCGGCAAGACAAAGGCCAGTGAGGGTCACAGCAACGCGCGGCGCTCAAGCAGGAAGCTTTGCCTTGCTGAGCCATGAGCTGACCTGCTCCATGGTTTTGCGCTCTTGATCAGCCTGCATGGCGAAGCCTTCCAGCAAACGAGCATTGCGCGCATGACTCGCGAGCACAGTCAGGCTGTCGCCCAGGCCGTACCCTCCATGCGTGATGAAGGGGATCAGGGTTTTTCCGGACAAGTCATGGGACGCTAAAAAAGCGCGAATGATGGGCGGCGCGGTTCCACCCCAGACAGGAAAGCCTAAAAACACCGTGTGGTAGGCACCGATGTCATGCACCTTGGCCGCCAATACCGGCTCGAAATCGCGATCCCGTTCCTGGCGTGCCTGCTCGACAGTTGCAAGGTATTCGTCCGGGTAGGCGTTCGCCGGCATGATCTGAAACAGCTGCGCCCGTGCTGCGCGCTGAATAAGCCCCGCGACCACCCGGGTGTTTCCGGAGCGAGAGAAATACGCCACCAGGACAGACGAGTCCGAACGCTGTTGCTCAGTACCCTCAGAAATACCGGCAGCCCCCAAAAGTGGCAGGCTCGCCAAGGCCGCCATGATCTTGCGACGTTGAGGATCATGTGATGAGTGCATATACCCTCCCCTGTTCAACGGCCAATGTACGTACGCGCGCAAGCCCGCACTAGACCGAATAAATCGCAAGGCCTTATGAATTTTTCTCATATATCGGCGCCAACGCTAATCGAAGGCATCCAGACAGTTCTTCTAATTCAACTTTAATCGTTACAATCCTCGAATACTTATGTGATGGGCTCACCAATGCTTCGCGAAAACGCCAACGACCTGCTCGCTTTCCTAGCGGTAGCGCGAGAACGAAGCTTCACCAAGGCAGCCGCCAAACTTGGTGTCTCCCAATCGGCACTCAGTCACACCATCCGCAGCCTGGAAGCACGCTTGGGCCTTCGCCTGCTAACGCGCACCACACGTAGCGTCTCACCGACCGAGGCCGGCGAACGACTGATGCAGAAGGTCGGGCCGCACTTCGAGGAGATCGAAATCGAATTGGCTGGGCTCAGTGATTTGCGTGATACGCCTGCCGGCAATATCCGCATCAACGCGATGGACCATGCATTGGAAATGGTCCTGCGCCCGGTGCTCAAAAAATTCCTGCCCCAGTACCCGGACATCTCGGTAGAGGTCTGCTGCGACTACAGCTTCGTCGACATCGCCGCCCAAGGCTTCGATGCGGGCGTACGTCTGGGTGAGGACGTGGCGCAAGGCATGATCGCGACCCGCATCGGCCCGGACATGCGCATGTCGGTGGTCGGTTCACCGGCCTACTTTGCGCACCGTTCGGCCCCCCAGACACCCCGCGACCTGACCGAACACCAATGCAATAACTTGCGCTTACCAACCAACGGTGGGCTGTACGCCTGGGAGTTCGCAAAAGACGGCCAAAGCCTGAATGCCAGGGTCACAGGCCAAGTGACTTACAACGGTGTTTATCAACTGTTAGAGGCGGCACTTGACGGCTTCGGCCTTAGTTACATTCCTCACAACATCGTCGCGGCGCACGTGGAAGCAGGCCGCTTGATTCACGTGCTGGAAGACTGGTCACCGATTTTTTCCGGATTCCACCTGTACTACCCCAGTCGGCGCCAGGCCTCTCCAGCGTTTGCTCTGCTGTTGGACGCACTGCGCTATAAAAATTGAGCATCCAGACCGACAGTACTCAAAGAATACGCTTCGGACCCCAGAACGCTTTGGTTAATAACGAATTGCCGGGGAAGGTAAACCAGATACCTGCGCATCACTACGCCGTGGGCGTCAATGCCTGACCAGCGTTTTGAGTGGCCCAGTCGCGTACGGCGTGGGCGAACAGGCGCAACGCTATCGGTGGATGACGGTTTGCCGGGTAATACAGACAAAGCCCCGAATAGACAGGGCTCCACTCTGGCAAGAGGTGTAACAACCTGCCGGCGTTCAAATGCTCTACGACCTGAGCTTCAGGCACCCACGCAACCCCCACTCCGGCCAGCGCGGCTTCAATCATCAAGTTGATGTTGTCGAAGGTTATCTGGCCCTCGACGTCCAGGCTCACGCTTTGCAGCGCGTGTTTGAAATCCCAGCGAAACAACGCGCCACTGGTAAAACGAAAACGCAGGCAACTGTGAGTCTTGAGATCTTGCGGCGTTTGCGGCACCGCGTGCCGTTCAAGATAGGCCGGCGAGGCAACCGCTGCGAAGCGCATGTCCGGCCCGAAACGTACGGCGATCATGTCACGTGGCACGTCGTCAAACAGTCGAATGCCAGCGTCAAAACCATCCCCGACGATGTCCTGCAATTTGCTGTCCACCACAAACTCGATGTTGATGTGCGGGTAGCGCAACACAAAGTCGGGGACGACATGACGAATCAACGGGCGAATAGCTGATTCCGAGGCGCTGATGCGTAGCGAGCCTGATGGAGTGGTTCGCGCCGAGGTGACCTCGTTGACCACGTTGGCCAAGTCCCTGAGTAATGGCCGAACGCCTTGCAGTAACTGCTCGCCGGCTTCGGTCAGGGCCACCGAACGCGTGGTGCGATTGAACAGGCGCATCTCCAGGCGGGCTTCAAGGTTACGAATCGAATGACTCAGCGCCGAAGGTGATACCCCAAGAACCCGCGCGGCCCCGCTAAAGCTTTGAAGTTCGGCGATGGCGATAAAAGCTGACAGTTCAGGCATGTCCACTCGACTCATTCGTGAATTTCCTTCATATACCCATTAACAATTATCAGTATTGTTGAGGATATCACAGCAATATAAGGTGTGTTTGAACCTATCGAAGGAGACATAGAATGCAAAAGCGCCTGTTAGGCAACAGTGGACTGGAAGTTTCGGCCATCGGCTTGGGCTGTATGGGCTTGAACTTCGTCTATGGTCCCGCGATGGATAAAGCCGCCGCCATACAACTGCTGCGCGGCGCCTTTGAGCGTGGCGTAACCTTCTTTGACAGCGCAGAGGCGTACGGGCCTTTCACCAACGAAGCGTTGTTGGGCGAAGCCCTGGCGCCGTTTCGTGACCAGGTCGTGATTGCCACCAAGTTCGGTTTCAAGAACGGTGAAGTACCGCTCGGAATGGACAGCCGCCCGGAAAACATCCGCGCCGTCGCCGAAGCTTCGCTCAAGCGCCTGAAGACGGACCGCATCGACCTCTTCTACCAACACCGTATCGACCCGAACGTGCCTATCGAGGACGTCGCCGGCACGGTCAAAGAGCTGATAGCCGAAGGCAAGGTCAAACACTTCGGCATGTCTGAAGCCGGGGTCGAGTCGATCCGCCGCGCCCACGCCGTACAACCGCTAGCAGCCCTGCAGAGCGAGTATTCGCTGTGGTGGCGTGAGCCAGAGAAAGAAATCCTGCCACTGCTGGAAGAGCTGGGCATTGGCTTCGTGCCGTTCAGCCCGCTGGGCAAAGGGTTCCTGACCGGCGCCATCGATGCCAGCACCACGTTCAACAAAGACGATTTCCGTAACCAGGTGCCGCGTTTTTCTGAAGAGAACCGCAGGGCCAACGCACAACTGGTCGAGGTACTGGGCAGCATCGCCAGCGGTAAAGAGGCGACCCGCGCACAAATCGCGATTGCCTGGCTGCTGGCTCAAAAGCCATGGATCGTGCCAATTCCGGGCACCACAAAACTCAGCCGCCTGGAAGAAAACAACGGCGCGGCCGCCATCGAGTTGAGTGCCGCCGATCTGCAAGCGATTGAATCCGCACTCAAGCTGATTGAAGTGGTGGGTGACCGCTACCCAGCACACCTGCAGAAAAACGTTGGTCGCTGATTGAGCCCACTGGCAACCGCCAGAGTCTGTCGACGCCAGCGATCCTCAGCCCCCTGACGGCGTTTGCGTCGATCTCCACGGACCTGTATCTGCAGGCACTGCCCGCCATGGCCAGTACCCAAATCAGATTGATCCAGCGTTAACGCCCCCAGGAGGTTTCGACATGAAAAATCATCAAGAAGTGACTGTTGTGATCGGCGCCGGCTCCATCGGCCAAGCTATTGCACGCCGTGTCAGCGCGGGCAAGCATGTGGTGCTGGCGGATCTGCGACAGGAAAATGCAGAGGCCGCCGCCAAGGTCTTGCTTGATGCAGGCTTCGAAGTCACCACCGCGACGGTCGATGTGTCATCGCGCGAGTCGGTAGAGGCACTGGCTCAGACTGCCACGGCTATCGGAGCGATCACTGGTGTGATTAACGCAGCGGGCGTTTCGCCCTCTCAAGCGCCAGTCGCGACCATTCTTCGGGTCGACCTTTACGGCACCGCGCTGGTACTTGAGGTGTTCGGCGAGGTCATCGCCAGGGGCGGTTCCGGCATCATCATCGCCTCGCAGTCCGGCCACCGTTTGCCCGCGCTGAGTGCCGAGCAGAACCAGGCGCTGGCGACCACGCCGGTCGAAGAGTTGCTGGCGCTGCCGATGCTGCAACCCGATCAAGTCACCGATCCGCTCAATGCCTACCAGATCTCCAAACGCTGCAATTCATTGCGGGTGATGGCAGAAGCCGTGCGCTGGGGCAAACGCGGCGCACGCGTGAATACCATCAGCCCCGGCATCATCTTCACGCCGCTGGCACGGGATGAACTGAGCGGCCCGCGCGGTGAGGGCTACCGCCGGATGATCGAGTTGAGCCCCGCCGGGCGTGGCGGTACACCTGACGAAGTGGGCGCGGTGGCGGCGCTGCTGATGGGGCCTGAAGGCACCTTCATCACCGGCAGCGATTTCCTCATGGATGGCGGGGTGACTGCGTCTTACTGGTTTGGTGACTTGGCGCCCTGATTACGCGTAATCACGCCAGCATGCGGAACACTCATTAGTGAGGGCTACTCATGACTCCATCCCGTTTACCCCTCTTAATCACAACAGACTGATTGCTTAGCATAGTGCGTTACTTCGCGAGCCCAGGGTTGTCAGCAAACAGCCTGCTCGCGTGCTCCTCCCTCCCCTGTTTTTACTGAGGACTATCAATGAAGACCGTAGGTTACGCCGCACTGTCCGCCGAATCGCCGATGGCGCCATTCGTGTTCAACCGTCGCGCTCTGCGCCCCAACGATGTGGCGATGGAGGTGCTCTACTGTGGCGTTTGCCACTCAGACCTGCACACCGCGCGCAACGACTGGGGCTGGACGGTCTACCCGGCTTTACCGGGTCACGAAATCGTTGGCCGGGTCACCGCAGTCGGCGCTGACGTTACCCGCTACGCAGTCGGGGACATGGTTGCGGTAGGTTGCATGGTCGACAGCTGCATGACCTGTGATCAGTGTCGCAAGGGTGAGGAGCAGTTGTGTCGAGAAGGCAACACCAACACCTATAACAGTCAGGACCGGGTGACCAAAGAAATCACTTACGGCGGCTACTCGAAAAACCTGGTGGTGCGCGAGGAGTTCGTGCTGCGCGTGCCGCAGACACTGGACCTGGCAAAAGTCGCACCGCTGCTGTGCGCCGGCATCACCACCTACTCTCCCCTGCGCACCTGGAACGTCGTTGCCGGCAGCCGGGTTGGCGTGATCGGCCTCGGCGGACTCGGGCACATGGCAGTCAAACTCGCGCATGGCATGGGTGCAAAGGTCACGGTTCTCAGCCGCTCAGCCGACAAAAAAGCCGATGCATTGGCGCTGGGCGCCGACCATTTCCTGTTGTCCACCGACAACGAGGCAATGACCAATGCACAGTCGAGCTTTGACTTGATCATCGACACCATTCCGGTCAAACACAGCGTCGACCCTTACGTTTCGCTGCTGGATGTCGACAGTACGCTGGTACTGGTGGGCCAGGTCGGGCCCCTGGCCGAACACAACTCGGTCCCAATGCTGCTGGGGCGCCGGCGTATTGCCGGTTCGCCTATCGGCGGAATCGCAGAGACACAGGAAATGCTCGACTTTTGCGCCGAGAAAAACATCCTGCCGGACTGCGAGATGATTCGCATGGACGAAATCAACCACGCCTTCGAGCGCATGGAACGCGCCGATGTGCGCTATCGCTTCGTTATCGATATGGCGTCGCTCTCGGCGGAGTCAAACCCATGAAACTGATCGCCACGACCCTTGCCAGCGTATTCTTCTCGGCGCTGATCAGCGCAGAAGAAGGTCAATCAAAACCTGACCCGAAGCCCTCGCCCGACGTGCTTGAAGTCACGCCGCAACTGTATGCCTACACCACCGATCTGCTGTTTGGCGAAGTCTGGAAGCGCCCGGCGCTGGTGCCCCGTGACCGCAGCCTGGTCACCTTGGCGGCATTGCTCGCCAGCGGGCAGACCGCACAGATGACCGGCCATATAAAATTGGCGCTGGATAACGGCGTCAAGCCCAGCGAGATCACCGGTCTGATCACTCACCTGGCGTTTTACAGCGGCTGGCCGAACGCGATGTCTGCGGTGGGTGTGGCCAAACAGGTGTTTGCCGAACGCGGCCTGGACCCCGAGCAGATCACACCGCCACCGACCGCACCATTGAGTCTGGACGAGGCAAGCGAGGGCAAACGCCGAGCGCTCGTTCAAGCATCGGTTGGCGCCACCGCGCCGGATCTTGCGCGCTATACCAACGACGTATTGTTTGGCGACCTCTGGCTGCGCACCGATCTTGCGCCACGCGATCGTAGCCTGATCACCGTTGCTGCGTTGATCAGCCAGAACCAGGCGGCGCAACTGACCTTTCACCTCAACCGCGCGATGGACAGTGGCCTGACGCGCGAACAAGCGGCGGAAGTCGTGACCCACCTGGCGTTCTACGTCGGTTGGCCAAAAGCGATGTCGGCCGTGCCGGTACTCAAAGAGGTGTTTGCTTCGCATAGTAATGGCTAACGCGAGACAGCTACGAATGGACAGTGAACCGCCGAGGCGACCTGTCCATTACTCACCCGCTTTCAGGCCAAGCGTTAGTTCATCCAAGTGCTCAAAAGACGCACGTCGAATGTGTCAGGAAAACGACTGGCACGTGAAGCCCACCGGCTCGATGGCAGTACTGGAGAGTGGCGTGGTAGATCCTGACTGATGGGGCTAGTTCGAAAGTTCTCGTCGAACGATATCTGCACCCGCGCTTAAAGCATTGAGTTTGCCTCTTGCGACACGACGAGGTAACGGCGCCATGCCGCAGTTGGTGCACGGATAGAGTTTGTCGGCATCGACAAACTGCAGGGCTTTGCGCAGGGTATTGGCGACTTCCTCGGGAGTTTCAATAACATGGCTGGCCACATCAATCGCCCCGACCATTACTTTTTTGCCGCGAATCAGTTCGATCAAGTCCATGGGCACATGCGAGTTGTGACATTCCAGCGAAACGATGTCGATGCTGGACTTTTGCAGTTTGGGGAACGCCGCTTCATATTGGCGCCACTCTGAGCCCAGGGTCTTTTTCCAATCCGTATTGGCCTTGATGCCATAGCCGTAGCAAATATGCACAGCCGTTTCACATTTAAGCCCTTCGATGGCCCGTTCCAGCGTGGCAACGCCCCACTCATTCACCTCATCAAAGAACACGTTAAAGGCAGGTTCATCGAATTGAATAATATCAACGCCCGCCGCCTCCAGCTCTCGGGCTTCCTGGTTGAGAATCTTGGCAAACTCCCAGGCCAACTTCTCGCGACTTTTATAATGACTGTCGTACAGCGTGTCGATCATCGTCATCGGGCCCGGCAGTGCCCATTTTATTGGCTGGTTGGTTTGCTGACGTAAAAACTTGGCGTCTTCAACAAACACGGGCTTTGGGCGCGTTACCGCCCCCACGACGGTCGGTACGCTGGCATCATAACGATCGCGAATTCTAACGGTCTCGCGTTTCTCAAAATCAACGCCGTCAAGGTGTTCTATAAACGTCGTCACAAAGTGTTGGCGGGTTTGTTCACCATCGCTGACGATATCAATGCCGGCGTTTTGTTGTTCTTGCAACGCCAAACGCAGGGCATCTTGCTTGCCTTCAATCAACGCCTCATCTTGCAACTTCCAGGGTGACCACAGTGTCTCCGGCTGCGCCAGCCAGGAGGGTTTTGGCAAGCTGCCGGCCGTTGAAGTGGGTAATAATTTTTTCATGATCAATAACCTTGTACTTTTAAGACGTCAAAGAGCGTAACTAGCCGACCACTGTTCAAGAACGGACTGGTAGGGTTTGATAAAGTTCTCTTCGACAAAGATGCCCTGCTCAATCGCCAATCGGCTGCGTTCTTCCCGATCATAAACAATCAACGTCAGTGAATAATCCTGGTTCTTCAAGCTTGGCTGATAGGATTTCCCCGCCGCCGAATTCGCATTGTAGATCTCGGGTCGGTAGATTTTCTGGAACGTGTCCATCGTACTGATGGTGCTGATCAGCTCAAAATTCGTGTAATCGTTCAGCAAGTCACCGGCAAAATAAAAGGCCAACGGTGCAACACTGTTGGCAGGCATGAAATAGCGAACCTTCAAGCCCATTTTGCTGAAATACTCGTCGGTCAAGGAGTATTCATCCTGCTGGTATTCAATGCCCAATACCGGATGCTGGTTTTCGGTCCGGTGATAAGTCCTGCTACTGGAAACACTCAGGCAAATGACCGGAGGTTTATTGAAGTTATTTTTGTAAGCGCTGGAGTTCACGAAACTCTTGAAGAGTTTGCCATGCAACTCGCCAAACCTGGCCGGCGTGCTAAACCCGGACTGATCCTTGTTGTGCCCCAACAACAGCACACTGAAATCATAATCGCGCACATAAGAAGAAAAATTATTGCCGACCATACCTTCAAAGCGTTCGTTGGTTTGCCGATCGACGATATTGGTTTTCAATATTTCAATCAGGGGAATGGCATTGCCGCTGCCTTCAGCACTCAGGTCCATCTCAACGGAAATAATTTCAAGCTCGACCGCGTAGCGATCACCTTTAGGGTTATCCCAATGCGCCAAGGCGTTGAACCGGTTATCAATCATCCTTAAGGTATTGCGCAAATTCTCCTGGCGGCTCTCGCCCCTGGCCAAATTGGCAAAGTTGGTGGTGATGCGCGTATTTTCGGAAGGGTGATAGTTTTCGTCGAAACTAATGCTTTTGAGAGTAAATGCAAATTCGTTATTCATTGTGCTTTGGCGCCCTGACTACTGCGATAAACCTGAAGTGGCTGATTATTTATTCAGGCTTCTTTTCATCGATAGCATTTATATGCTCTGTGATTAAGACGTAGTTTAAGCTGAGCTATTGATTGAGCGACAATGAATTGATTTCACCAAATCGTTAGCCCTCTTCATGATGTAGTTTCGTGTGAACTCGCTAACGCCCTGCCCCAATCTGCTGGTTCAACAACGCCGGCAACTGCTCGCGCAGGCACTCCACCCAGGTCCGCACCTTGGCATCCAGGAATCGCCGCGACGGGTACACCGCAAAGATATTGCGCTCGCGCAGGCGGTAGCCCGGCAGCAAGCGCACCAGCGAACCGTCCTGCAGCGCCGGGTGCGCGCTGAAAAACGGCAACAGGCTGATGCCCATGCCTTCCTGTGTCGCCTTCACCATGGCGTCGGCGACGTTGGTGCGAAAGGTGCTGCCCGGCGCAATCACAATGTCGCCTGCCTCGTCATGGAACAGCCACTCATCCTCCTGAAAGTCCTGCAGATGCAAGCGTCGGTGTTGCAACAACTGCTGTGGGTGTTCGGGCACGCCGTGCCTTGCCAGGTAGCCTGGCGATGCGCAAGGCACGCTGAAGAGTTGGCCGATCGTCTGGCTGACCAGCGCCGAATCCGGCAACGCGTGGGCGATGGAAATCACCACGTCATGCCCTTCTTCAAGGGGGTCGGGGTTGTGCTGGGCAAGGCTCAGTTCCACCGACACTTGCGGGTAGCGCTCGCAGTAGCGCGCGATCAGCGGGGTAATGAGTACGCCCAGCCCGCTCATGCAGTGCACCCGCAGACGCCCGCGCGGGCTGAGGTGAGCCCCGCTGGCTTCGGCACTCGCGTCCCGCACATCGTCAAGGATGCCGCGGCAGCGCAGTAGAAACCGTTCCCCGGTTTCGGTGAGGTGCAAGCGCCGGGTGGTGCGTTGCAGCAGGCGCGTTTGCAGGTGTTGTTCCAGTTCGGCGACCAGCCGCGAGACCTGCGCGCCGGACAGCTTCAACACGTCCGCCGCCGCAACAAAACTGCCGCTGTCGACAACCTGGGCAAACACCCGCATTCCGTTAAGCAGGTCCATCGGCATTGTTCCTTGATTGCTACGTGATACGTACGAGTCATTTACCGCTTTCCGGCTTTAACCCGGCGCGCCGGCCACTACACTGGAGCCTACTGACGGAGGGTCACACCATGCACATTCGATTGCTCAGCCTTGCGCTGCTGTTTACCGCCACCGGCGCGTTTGCCGGCGGTGGCGATGACAGCCCGGTGCTGGATATCCAGCGCATCCTGTCCAGCACGCCGGTGCCCGGCAGTTGCCAGGTGGAACCAGCCAACCTGGTGTATCTCGACAGCCAGGGTGTCACGCACACGGTCAACTACAGCGTCATGGGCACCTGCCAGGGCGGCGTTTAAAGCAGCTTCCAGGTGTAACTGAGGATCAGGCGGTTCTCGTCGACATCGCTGCGGTAATTGGAGCGCGCCATCACATTGCGCAGCCGGATACCCAGGCCGCTCAACACACCACTTTGCACGGCGTAGCCGATATCGAGGTCGCGCTCGCGGTCCTTGCCCTCGAAGCCGGCGCCGGTGGTCACGTTGTTGCCGCTGATATAGCGCACGGTGGTGGTCAGCCCGGGAATGCCCAACGCCGTGAAGTCGTAGTCGTGGCGCACTTGCCAGGAGCGTTCGTCGGTGTAGGCGAACTCATAGGTGGGCACCTCGTTGCCCAGCGGCGTGATGTTGGCAAATACCCGTGGGAAGGCGCTGTCGCCGTACATCGCCTGATAGCCGACGTAGAAGGTGTGGCCGCCGCGCTTGGCCGACAGCAATGAGAAAAACGCCTGGTTGTCGATATTGCCGAGCAGTCGGTCGCCGTCCTCCCGTGCATCGTAATAACCCAGGTTGGCGCCGAGTATCCACGCGCCTGCCGGCTGGCTGTGCTTGAGGCCGACAAAGGCCTGGGCGTAGATGTCCTGCAATTGGCCCTGCCAGAGGCTGACGCTGGTGCGTTTGTCGTTGAAGGCATAGTCGCCGCCGACAAAGTTGAAGGCGTCACTCTCGGCCCCGCGTTGCGGCACATGGCCGAGCATGGCGAGCATCTTGCCGTCGCCGGCCTCATTGCGCAGGCTGGTCGAGGTCAGGTGCCCGGCCTGCAGCGTGAGGCCATCGAACTCGCTGGAGCTGACACTCACGCCCTGGTAACTGGGCGGCAGCAGGCGGATATCGCTGAAGGCCAATACCGGCAGGTTGGGCTGCAGTTCGCCGGCTTTCAGTTCGGTCCTGGAAATCCGCGCCTTGAAGGTCAGGCCCAGGCGGCTGTAGTCGTCGGCAGCGCGGCCATCGTCCTGCACCGGCAGCAAGCCGGTATTGACCCGGTCCGGGCTGCTGTCGAGCTTGATCCCCAGGGTGCCCAGCGCATCCAGGCCAAAACCCACCGGGCCTGGGGTGTAGCCGGATTTGTAGGTCAGGATAAACCCCTGGCCCCACTCCTCGGCCCTGGATTGCTGATTGGCACCGACGATGTCGGAAAAATCACGGCTGAAGTAGTAGTTGCGCGCCTGCAAGGTCGCCGTGGAATCCTTGAAAAAACCGCCCTCGTCAGCCGTCGCCGCAAGGGGCACGCCCATCAGGGCGAGCCAGATACGTTGTGTGTTCATGTCGTTGCTCTTTAATTATTGTTATCGACGGTTTGGCGCTCACAGCGCCGGGGCGGCGGGCAAGGCAATACGGGTGCGGCGTTCATTCAGGGCAAATACCGTCATCGCCAGCGCCGCAATCGCACCGGGGATGGCAAAGGCCATGAAATTCAGTTGCAGGGGCAGTTCGATCGCCATCAGCGCGCCGCCCAACAGCGGGCCGACAATCGCGCCGTTGCGGCCGATGCCGGAGGCCCAGCCCAGGCCCGTGGCGCGAATCGACAAGCCGTAGAGCTGCGCCGCCCCCGCGTACAGCAGGATTTGCGTACCAATGGTGGTGGCGCCCGCGACGAAGATCAGCAGGTACAGAACCGGCATCGGGCTGTTGATGCCCAGCAGGCTGATCGAGACCACGGCGGCCAGGAAGAAGCAAATCACCACTTTCACCAGGTTCAGGCGGTCGCCCAAACGCCCACCGAGCAGCGCCCCGGCCATACCGCCCAGGTTCAGCGCGATCAGGAACGACAGGCTCGACCCCAGGCTGTAACCGGCGCCGGCCATCAGCTTGGGCAGCCACGAACTCAATGCATAGACCATCAGCAGGCAGCAGAAAAACGCGGTCCAGATCATCGCCGTACGCACCGCCAGGCCATCGCGGAACAGCTCCACCACCGAGGCGCCCTTGCCTTTGCTGTCGGCGATCACCAGCGCATCCTCGGCCTCGATCCTGGTGCCCGGCGACAACCGATTAAGCAGCACGCGGGCCTTGTCCAGTTGGCCCTGACGGATCAGAAAGCCGATGGATTCAGGCAGCCAGTACACAATCAGCGGCAACAGCAGCAGCGGGATCACCGCGACAAAAAACATCGACTGCCAACCATAGGCCGGCAGCATGAAAATCCCCACGCTGGCGGCGAGCATGCCGCCCAGGGAATAGCCGCTGAACATGAAGGCCATCAAGGTGCTGCGAAATTTCTTCGGCGCATATTCGTTGATCAGCGCCGCCGCGTTGGGCATCAACCCGCCGCAGCCGAGCCCGGCAATAAAACGGCAGATACCGAACTCGGTCGGGCTGCTGGCAAAGCCATTGACCACGGTGGCGACACTGAACAGGGTGAAACAGAACACGATGCCTTTCTTGCGCCCGAATCGGTCCGCCAGGGTGCCGAAAATCAGCGCGCCGAACATCATGCCGAACAGCGCGTAGCTGCCCAGGGCGCCAGCCTGCAAAGGCGTCAGCCCCCACTCGCGCATGATCGACGGCAGGACCACGCCGTAGATAAACAAGTCATAGCCGTCAAAGATCAACAGCACGGCACACAGGCTCACGATCAACCAGTGGAAGCGGTTGAACGGGGCATTATCGATAATCGAATGGACATCATGGGTACGCATGGCAGTGCTCTCTTTATTGTTGTTGTGAGTCAGTGTCAGCTGGTAGGAAAAGCCTTAGCCGAGGTCGCCGCCGCCCACCGGCAAGGTCACGCCGGTGATGTAGGAAGCCTCGTCGCTGGCCAGGAACAAAATCGCGCCGGCTTGTTCGTCGATGCTGCCGTAGCGTTTCATCGGGCTGCTGTCGAGGGTCTGGTCGACGATCTGCTGGTACCACACGCGCTCCTGCTCGCTCTGCGGCTGGCTGTTGCGCGGGATGCGCCGTGGCGGTGCCTCGGTGCCGCCGGGCGCGGTGGCGTTGACGCGAATTCCACTGCCGGCCGCCTCCAGGGCCAGGCAGGCCGTCAGCGCGTTCACGCCGCCCTTGGCCGCGCCATACGGCACGCGATTGACCCCACGCGTGGCCACGGAAGATACGTTGACGATGGCGCCCGCGCCCTGCTCCAGCATGTAGGGCAGCACGCAATGGCAGCACCACAGCGTGGGGAACAGCGAGCGGCGTATTTCGGCCTCGATTTGCGCCTCGGCGTAATGCTCGAAAGGCTTGGCCCAAATGGTCCCGCCAACGTTATTGACCAGCACATCGATGCGCCCGAAACGCGCCGTGGCGGCGGCCATCACCCGTGCGCACTCGCTGTATTGTTCCAGGTCGGCGGTCAGCAGCAGCGCTCGCTCATGCTGCAATTCATGCACAAGCTCGGAGCGATCCACCGCGACCAGCCAAGCGCCCTCCTCCAGCAAGCGCTCGGCGACGCGCCGGCCGATCCCTTGGGCGGCGCCGGTGACCAGCGCGACCTTGTTGTTAAACCGTTGAGTCATGCGGCAGTCCTCAGGCGGCATCGCACGTGGCGACGGCGTTAGCGGTGAATTTCTCGTAATGGAAGCTGGCCGGGGTCACGCCCTGCTGCTGGAAGTGCTGGCGAACCGCATCGACCATCGGCGGTGGGCCGCACAGGTACACGTCGACATCGCCGCCGTTCAGGGCTTCGCCGGCCATGTGCTGGGTGACGTAACCCTGGCGCGGGTGCGTGGTGTGCGGATCCGCCACGCAGGTCACCAGACTGAAGCCGGGCAAGCGCGCAATGAACGCTTGCAACGCCTCGACCATCACCAGGTCCTGATCGCGCGTTACGCCGTAGATCAAGCGGATCGGCCGGGTTTCCTGGCGCTGCGCGAGCACTTCAAGCATCGACAGAAACGGCGCGAGGCCAGTACCGCCGGCCAGTAACAGCAGCGGCCGCGCCACATCACGCAGGTAGAAACTCCCCAGTGGCCCGGTAATCGCCACGCTGTCGCCGGGCTGGGCGCGCTCCAGCCAGCTGCTCATCAACCCGCCGGGCACGTGCTTGATCAGGAAGCTGGCGCGCGTGTCGCCCGGGCAACTGCTGAAGGAGTAAGCGCGTGTCTGCCCGCTGTCGGGCACGCCGATATTCACGTACTGGCCGGGCAGGAACACCGGCGCCTGGTCCAGTTCGAAACTTACCTCCAGCGCAGCATCGGCGTGGCGGGTGATGCTCGCCAGCGTGGCGGCGAACTGCGTGGTGCCGGTCTTGCAGGCGCTGGACGGCACCGGCACGGCGATCACGCAGTCGGACTGCGGCACCATCTGGCAGGTCAGCACCTGTCGCTCCTGGGCTTCGTCGGCGCTCAGGGCGTCGTCGATATAGTCGTCGCCCAAGTCGTAGGCGCCGGTTTCACAGCGGCATTTGCAGGTGCCGCACACACCGTCCGAGCAGTCCATGGGCAGGTTGATGCGTTGGCGGAAGGCGGCGTCGAGCACCTTTTCACCCACCTTGCAGTCGATGAAGCGGGTCACCCCATCCTCGAAGTTCAGGGCGATGGCATACGTCATGGCGGTGTCCTCAGATGTGGTAGATGTCGATGACCTGGTGGATGTAGTCGTTTTTCAGCACCACCTTCTTGCGCGTGATCAGCGGCTGTTCGGCACGGATGTCGAGGCGATAGAAGGAGGTCCCGAAATAACTGTCGGTGGTTTTGTAGCGGTGGCTGAGGGTGTGCCAGTTGAAACGCAGGTCCACCTGTGCGCCGTCGTCGGCCAGCACTTCGAGGTTGCACAGCATGTGCACGGTGCGCGGCTCGGGCGTGCTGGCGCTGGAGCGCTCGGTCTTGATGCGAAAGATGCGGTCTTCGAGGCCGTCACGGTTGGGGTAGTAGATCAACGAGATTTCCCGCTGCGGGTCTTCGGTGAGCGTGTCGTGATCGTCCCAGGCGGGCATCCAGAACTCGGCCCTGGGCGAATAGCAGGCCAGCCAGTCATCCCATTGGCGGTCGTCGAGCAGGCGCGCTTCGCGGTAGAGAAAGTCCAGCAGGTGGTCACGGGCAAGGCTCATGGCTGCACCTCGCGGTCGCTGGCAATCAGCCCTTGCTGTTCGCGCTCGATTGCACGCTGCAGGCTCTGGGCCCAGTGCGCGTGCTGGCGCACGAACAAGCCCTCGTCCTCGGTCTTGACCCCGCTGAGCTGCGGGTGCATGCCCATGGCCAGGGCATTTTCGTCCGCGCCTTCGACCCACTGTTTGGCGCCACGGCTGAGGTCATTCCACAGGGTGCTTGCGCCCTGGTAACCGGTCTGGCAGGCACGGAATTCCTCGAGGTCATCCGGAGTGCCCATGCCGCTGACGTTGAAGAAGTCTTCGTACTGGCGAATCCGCGTCGCGCGCTCCTGGGCGCTTTCGCCGATGGGCGCCATGCAATAGATCGTCACTTCGGTTTTGTCCACGGCGAGGGGGCGCACCACGCGGATCTGGGTGGAGAACTGGTCCATCAGGTACACATTGGGATAAAGGCAGAGGTTGCGGGTCTGGTCGACGATAAAGTCGGCGCGCGCCTGGCCCAGGCGTTCGGCCAAGGCCTCGCGGTGGGCGTGCACCGGGCGCACTTCGGGGTTGAGCAGGCGCGTCCACAGCAGGATGTGCCCGTGGTCGAAGGCGTAGACGCCGCCCAGGCTTTTCGACCAGCCATTGGCGTCGACGGTGCGCGTGCCTTCGGCCTCATAGTTGCGCCGGCCAATGGTCGCCGAGTAGTTCCAGTGCACGGAGCTGACATGGTAACCGTCGGCGCCGTTTTCGATTTGCAGTTTCCAGTTGCCGTCATAGACATAGGATGAGCTGCCGCGCAGCACCTCCAGGCCCAAGGGGGCCTGGTCGACCATCTGGTCGATGATCACGCGGGTTTCGCCCAGGTAATCGCGCAGTTCCGGCACCGCATCGCTGAGGCTGCCGAACAGGAAACCGCGATAGTTTTCAAAGCGCGCCAGGCGCTTGAGGTCATGGGAGCCGTCGCAGTCGAAGCTGTCCGGGTAGGCGCCGGTCTTGGCGTCCTTCACCTTGAGCAGCTTGCCGGCGTTGCTGAACGTCCAGCCATGGAAGGGGCACGTGAATGAGCCCTTGTTGCCTTGTTTGCGCCGGCACAGCATGGCGCCGCGATGCGCGCAGGCGTTGACCAGGCCATGCAGCGCGGCGTGTTTGTCACGGGTGATGACCACCGGCTGGCGGCCGATCCAGGTGGTGAAGTAATCGTTGATCTCGGGCACCTGGCTTTCGTGGGCCAGGTAGATCCAGCCGCCTTCGAAGATGTGTTTCATCTCCAGGGCAAACAGGTCGGGGTCGGTAAAGATGTCGCGGCGGCAGCGGAACACCCCGCTGGCGGGGTCTTCCTGCACGGACTCGCGCAATTGGCAGGCGAGTCGGTCGAGTGTACTGATCATGGGGCGGGCCCTCCGTTGTTCTTGTATCAGGCGCCCTCACCGTACGTGTTCGCGCTGCGCGTCAATATCCGCTGCCTGCACATCGCTATCCGCCAGGCGCACGCCGCCTAACGATGGCGCTTCCAGGTCTGCGACGGCAGTTCGCCGAAGCGTTTGCGATAGGCCTCGGAAAACCGCCCTAGGTGCATGAAGCCGTGGTCCAGCGCCACCTCGGTCACGCTGCGCGTGCTGCTCAGTTGCAGGCGGGCGTGTACCCGTTCGAGCTTGCAGCGGCGCACATAGTCGCGCGGCGACAGCCCCACCTGGCGCTCAAACAGGCTGTACAGCGAGCGCTCGCTGACCTTGGCCACCGCCATCAGTTGCTCGACGCTGATGTCGTCACCCAGGTGCTGCTGGATAAATTCGCGCACCGCTTCAAACCCGCCGCCGTGGGCCGCCTGGGGGATCACCCGCAACACATTGCTGCCCAGCAAGGCCAGCAGCTTGTTGGCCACGATGCGTTCGTACAGGCCCTGCATGTGTGGCTCGGCCGCGTTTTCCGCCTCATGGCAGATCAGCCCGAGCAACGGCAGGAAGCCGCCCATTTCGCTGAGTGCGTGGCGGGCCGTCGCAAAGCGGATGCCCACCTGCGGCAGGCTCCAATGCTGTTCCAGGCAGGCGTTTTCCAGCAGGCGCACCGGCAGCTTGATGATGAATTTCTCGCAGTCGGCGGAATAGGTCAGGTCCACCGGGTCGTCCGGGTTGATCAGCAGGATCTCGCCCGCGCCCAACACCTGTTCTTCACCACGGGAATTGGAGCGGCAGTGGCCACTGAGCAGAATCTGCAAGTGATAGATGGTCTCCAGCGCCACCGACGTAACCCGCACTGGCGCGCCGTAGCTGATGCGGCACAGGTCCAGGCTGGAAAAGGTGCGGTGGCTGATACTCGCCCGGGGCCGCCCCTTGGGAGGCAGGCGAATGCAGTGGCTGCCCACATGCTGGTTGACGTAGTCCGACACCGCGTAGGCATCGGCGCCCTGGAAAATCTGGCTGCGCTCACTCAATAGCACGGTCATGGTTGCGCCTCTTTTATAGTTATTGGGCGCAGGCTGACGCCTGGGTAAGGGGGCGTCCAATATGGATAAAGTCTGGCGGGATACCCTGGAGGTATTGTCGGGCGTTGTGCGCCAGGGTTCAGCGCTGCGTCGGGGCGCGCAGGGCTTGAGGTGACAATGTCGACCTAAAGTTTTGAAACAATACGCTTGGCCGGAGTGGAGGGGCGCTCGGGGACCTAGCGATACCCCCGCGCCTGAACATCGAACAACTCGGCATAACGCCCACCCGCCGCCATCAGCTGGTGATGGCTGCCCTCCTCCAGGATTCGCCCGCCGTCCAGCACGATGATGTGGTCGGCATTGCGCACGCTGGAGAATCGGTGGGAAATCAACAACGTCATGCGGCCCTTGGCGTGTTCGCGAAAGTGCTCGAACACCGCCGCCTCGGCGCCGGCGTCCAGCGCTGCCGTCGGCTCGTCAAGAATCAGCAGGTCCGCCTCCTGGCGCATATACGCGCGTGACAAGGCGACTTTCTGCCATTGCCCGCCCGACAGCTCCTGGCCGCCCAGCCAGCGCCCTAGCGGTGTGCCGTAGGTCTTGCTCAGGCGCTCGATGAATTCGGCGGCCACCCCCTGGGTCGCGGCAGTGCGCCAGCGCGCCTCGTCGTTCAGCGCATCGACGTCACCCACGCCAAGGTTTTCGCCGACGGTCATCTGGTAGCGGATGTAATCCTGGAAAATCACCCCGATGCGCTGGCGCAGTGTCTGTTCATCCCAGTCTTGCAGGTCACTGCCATCCAGCAGAATGCGCCCCTCGTGCGGGATATACAGGCGCGTGAGCAATTTGATCAGGCTGGTTTTGCCCGAGCCATTCTCGCCCACCAGCGCCAGGCTTTGCCCCGGCGCCAGGTGCAGGTTGATGCCGCTCAACGCCGGCCGCTCGGCGCCGGGGTAACTGAACCCCACGTGCTCGCAGCGCAGGCCGTCGCCGGGACGCGCGCCCTGGGTAAGCCGGCCACTCGGCACGACCACGGGGGTTAGCAGGTACTCATACAGGTCCGACAGAAACAGGCTGTCGTCATACAGGCCGGCAATCGCGCTGAGGCTGGCGGTGATCGCGCTTTGCCCCTGCTTGAACAGCACGATGTACATGGTCATCTGGCCCAGGCTGGTCTGGCCGCGCACGGTGTCCAGCACCACCCAGGCGTAAGCCACATAAAACGCCGCGGTGCCCAGCAAGCCCAGGGCAAAACCCCAGGCATCGCGGCGCACCGTCAACTGGCGGTCTTCGCTGTACAAGCGCCGGGCGTTGTCGCGGTAGCGCTTGAGGAACAGCGGCGCCAGGCCGAACAGCTTGACCTCTTTGGCATGGGTCTCGTGGGACAACAGCGATTCCAGGTAATTCTGCTGACGCGTCTCGGGCGCGCGCCGGTGGAACAGGCGAAACGCATTGCCCGAAAAATGCGTCTCGGCGAAGAACACCGGTAAGGCGCCGACCACCAGAATCACCAGCGCCCACGGCGAAAAGTGCACTAACAGCACGGCAAAGCTGATCAGCGAGATCAGGTTCTGCACCAGGCCCAGGCCCTTGGTGACCAGGCTCAGCGGCCGGGTCGACGCGCCCTGGCGCACGCGCACCAGCTTGTCGTGGAACTCGGCGTCTTCAAATTGCAGGAGTGAGAGGGTCTGGGCTTTCTCCAGAATCATCAGGTTGACCTTCACCCCCAACTGCACCCGCAGCAACGATTGCTGCATTGACAACGCGCGCTGGGCGGCGGCCAACAGCGCCAACACGCCCGCCTCGGCCAGCACGTACTGCATCACCGGCCATACAGGCGCCTCGCTGCCCGCGGCATGAATCTGCATCGCGTGCACCACGCCATCGACGATACGCTGGCCGATCCAGGCAGCCAGCGCCGGCAACAGGCCGGCAACGATGGTGGCCAGCAGCAGGCCCATGAATAACGGGCGCGACGTCCCCCACACCAGCTTCAGTGCCCGGCGCGCCTGGATGGAAAACGCGCTCAATCGATTGAACAGCAGCATGAATGGCATGGACTCCGTGTGGGGGCTGGGGTGAGACGGGTGGATTATGACAGGCGATGACATTGCGCACATCCAGCGGCGAGGCGACGCGCCGCATCAGCAGATAATAAAAATAGATGATTTTATAAAATCGAAAAATAACAATATCTGATAATTAGCTTATTCCAAAAAAGACTTTCCCCGCAGTTTTTTATAGAGATATCTTCACTTCACAGACCGACCCCATGCCTGGCGGAGGACGTACCCCCGACATGGATCTCTCTCGATATGCCAGATATTTCTCTCCCCGCCCCGCTGAAAAAATTCCACCTGTCGCTGTTGACCAGCTCGCTGCTGCTGGCGGCCGCGCCCGCCTTCGCCGAGGACGCCAAGCTCGGCACAGTAACGGTGATCTCCACCGGTTTGCGTGGCCAGGAGCGCACCGTCGCCGACAGCCCGGCACCGATTGATGTGATCAACAGCGAGCAGTTGCTCAAGACCGGCCGCGCCGAGTTGTCCGAGGCGATTGCCAAGCTGCTGCCCTCCTTCAACTTCGGCACCAACATCGCAGGCTACAACTCGGTGACCCGCCCGCTGAGCAACCGCAGCCTCGGCCCGGCCTACACCCTGGTGCTGGTCAACGGCAAACGCCGGCACAACGGCGCCACCGGCCAGCGCGGCTCGATCGACAACAGCGGCGCGAATGCCGTGGACATCGACCTGATCCCGGTCAGCTCGGTCGACCATATCGAAGTGCTCAAGGACAGCGCCGCCGCCCAGTACGGCTCGGATGCGGTGGCCGGGGTGATCAATATCATCCTCAAGTCCGCCAACAACGGCGGGCACCTGGAGACCAGCTACGGCCAGTTGTATTCCGGCCAGGGCGAAACCATCAAGGTCGCCGGCGACCAGGGTTTCAAGCTTGGCGATGGCGGCTTTTTCCACTTCTCCGCCGATGCGCGCAAACGCGGCGAAGCCGCCTGGAACGACAAGGCCGACAGCAGCGTGCGCGCCTTCAATGACCCGGCCAAGGAAGCCGCGTGGGACCGCGTGGCAATCAAGAACGGTGACCCCGACCTCAAGGCCTTCAACCTGGCCTACAACGCCGAGTTGCCGCTGGAAGACCTGACCCTGTATTCGTTCTCCACCTACGGCGAGCGCGACGCCGAAGCGGCCAACTATTTCCGCCTGCCCACCGGCCGCGCGGCAGTGCCCGAGGTATTCCCCGACGGCTACTACCCGCTCAACAACATCAAGGACCGCGACTACCAGTTGCTGTTTGGCGGCAAGGGCCAAGTGGCCGAGTGGAACTGGGACCTGAGCACCACCTACGGGCGCAACAATGTGCACCACTCCAGCGACCTGAATATCAACCCGTCGCTGGGCACTGCCTCGCCGACCAAATTCGACAACCTCGCCACCTTCCGCTTCGAGCAGTGGGTCAACAACCTCGACTTCACCCGCCGCTACGACAGCCTGTTCAACCTGACCTCGCCAGTGCAGGTATCCGCCGGCCTGGAGCATCGCTGGGAGCATTTCAGCACCTTCGCCGGCGACCCCGAGGCCTACATCACCGGCACCTACCCGGCGGCATCGGGCGCACAGGCGGCGGTGACCATTCGCCCCGAAGATGAAGTCAGCCTGATCCGCAACAACTACGCCGGCTACCTCGACCTGGGCTTTGACCTGACCGAGCGCTGGTTCCTGGATGTGGCCGGGCGGGTCGAACATTACGACGATGACTCGGGCAACACCTTCGGCCTCAAAGTCAACTC
The DNA here is from genome assembly GCF_979253585.1 of Pseudomonas sp. AC463. Classification (NCBI taxonomy): domain Bacteria; kingdom Pseudomonadati; phylum Pseudomonadota; class Gammaproteobacteria; order Pseudomonadales; family Pseudomonadaceae; genus Pseudomonas; species Pseudomonas sp. AC463. Next base: position 332,567 of record NZ_CEEDDZ010000001.1, read on the forward strand.
GCGCTACGAGCTGACCGACAGCGTGGCGGTGCGCGGCACCGTTGGCACTGGTTTCCGTGCGCCGTCGCTGACGCAGATCGGCTACACCGTGGCGGACAACCGCGTGGCCACCGACGTCAACGGCAACGTGGTTCCGGCAGTCACCCGCCTGACCCCGTCGGGCAGCAACCTGGCCAAGGCGCTGGGTGGCGACGACCTGAAACCGGAGAAGTCGCGCAACCTCGGCCTGGGCCTCACCTGGCAACCCGCGCCGCGCACCAGCATCACCGCCGACGCCTACCTGATCGACATCGATGACCGCATCGCCCTGACCAGCAATATCTACGACCAGGGCAATGGCGCAGTCAACGCGATCCTCGCCGCCCAGGGGGTGCCCACCGGCACCTGGGTCAACTATTACACCAACGCCTTCGACACCCGCACCCGTGGCCTGGATGTGGTCGCCGACCACACCACGCCGCTGGATGCCTGGGGCGACGTGCGCTGGAGCCTGGGCTTCAACTGGAACAAGACCACCATCGAAGGCACCCGCGACACCCCGGCGGCGCTGGCCGGTTCCGGCGTGACCCTGGTGGGCCGCGACCGCGAAGGCGACCTCACCGAGGCGTCGCCCAAGACCAAGTGGATCCTCGGCGCGAACTGGAAGCTCGACGACCTCGCGGTCAACCTGCAAACCGCCCGCTACGGCGCGGTCAAGACCCTGGCGGTCAACCCCACCGGGGATCGCAGCTTCGGCGCCAAATGGATCACCGACCTCGACGTCAGCTACACCTTCGTCGACAGCGTCACCGTGAGCATCGGCGGCACCAACATCTTCGACGTGCGCCCCGACCGGCACGCCGTCTACAGCAACCTGGGCCTGGCGCCGTATGGCAACCCGCCGTTCTACCCGGGCGGCGGCTACTGGTACACCAAGCTGGCCTACGACTTCTGATTCACATCGCCAAACGAGGGCACCCCATTGAACACCTCCAACTTGATGAGCCGTCTGCTGGCCCCCTGCGCCCTGGCGATCAGCCTGGCCGCCTGCTCACCCTCGGGTGACCAGGCCCAGGCGAACAAAACCCTGAACATTGCGTTTTTTGGCGACAACACCACTCTGGTCAGCGTCGACCCGTTCCAGGTCTATTGGCTGGAACACCGCGTGCTGCTGCGCAATGTCGCCGAGTCACTCACCGACCAGGACCCGGCCACCGGCAAGATCATCCCGTGGCTGGCCAAGAGCTGGGAGATCAGTGACGACGCGCTGACCTACACCTTCCACCTGCGCGACAACGTGACGTTCAGCAATGGCGAGCGCTTCGACGCCAAGGCGGTGAAAACCGCGTTCGACAGCGACAAGGCCCTGGCCACCGAGCTGCCGGCGACGTTTGGCGCCACCTACCTGGCGGGTTATGACCACGCCGAAGTGGTCGACGATTTCACCGTCAAGCTGGTCCTGGCCAAGCCCAACGCGGGCTTTTTACAAGCCACCTCCACCACCAACCTGGCCATTCTCGCGCCCGCCTCTTACAAGCTGACGGTCAAGGAGCGCTCACTGGGCCAGATCATCGGCACCGGGCCGTTCGTGCTGGCCAGCTATACCCCGGAAGTCGGCGCGCACCTGACCAAACGCAAGGGTTACGCCTGGCCCTCGGCGAATATGAAAAACCCCGGTGAAGCGCACCTGGACGCCGTCGACATCAGCTACATCCCCGAAGAGAGCGTGCGCAACGGCCTGTTCCTGCAGGGTAAGGCCGACATCCTGTGGCCACGCAACCCGTTTTCGGAAGTCGACCTGAAGCTGTTCCAGTCCAAGGGCGCGACCATCCAGAGCCGCTCGCTGCCGGGCCCGGCGCTGAACCTGTACCCCAACACCCGTGGTGAACGCATCCTCGCCGATCAACAAGTGCGCCTGGCCGTGCAAAAGTCCATCGACCGCAAGAGCTACGCCAGCACCGTGTACAACGCCGAATTCCCGGTGGTGGACGGCATCTTCGACGTGACCACGCCGTACTTCAAAAGCCAGGGCAGCAAGCTCGGCTACGACCCGGCAGCTGCCGAGAAACTGTTGGACCAGGCCGGCTGGGCCAAGGGCACGGACGGTTACCGCAGCAAAAACGGCAAGCGCCTGAGCCTGAGCTACAACATCAGCCCGGCCGAAACCGCCGGTGACGTGCTGATCCAGGACCAACTGCGCAAGGTCGGCATCGAGTTGAAACTCAGCGTGGTCACCCGCGCCGAATGGGTGGCCAACAACTCCGCCGGCAACTACGACCTGACCATCAACTACATGACCCGCGCCGACCCGATCATCCTGCAAACCATCCTCGACCCGCGCAGCGCCAACAGCTCCACCGTGGCCACCAACACCTACGAACCGGCCACCCTGGAAAAAGCCAAGGGCTTGTTCGACGCCGGCATCACCGCCACCCAAGGCGCACAGCGCGCCGCCGCCTACGGCGATCTGCAGGACCTGCTGATCGACGAAAGCTCGGCGTTCCCGGTGTACGAGCGCGTGTGGCAGGCGGCGACGTCGCCCAAGGTGAAGAACTTTCGCTGGACCGCCGAGGGCTTCGCGCTGCTGGGTGATATCGAGATCGGCACGCCATGAGCCGCTACCTGATCGGCCGCGTCGGCCAGGCCCTGCTGGTGCTGTGGGGGGCCTATAGCATCACCTACTTCATCCTCTACCTGCTGCCGGGCGACACGCTGTCGATCATGCTCAGTGCCTCGGGCATGGAGGCCGATTCGCTGTCGGTGGCCGACCTGGCCAAGGCGCGCGCCTATTACGGCCTGGACAAGGGCCTGTTCGAGCAATATATCGACCTGCTGCTGGGCGCCTTGCACGGCGACTTCGGCCAGTCCCTGTCGCTGAACCGCCCGGTCGCCGAGTTGCTCGCCGAGCGCTTGCCGCAAACCCTGTCCCTGGCCGGGCTGGCGATTGTGTTGTCGCTGGTGGGCGGCATCGGCCTGGCCTACCTGACCGCCTATATCCGCTGGCAACCGCTGAAAAAGGCCCTGGCGCGCCTGCCCTCCCTGGGCTTTTCGGTGCCGGTGTTCTGGATGGGCCTGTTGCTGATCCAGGTGTTTGCCTTTGGCCTCGGCTGGTTCCCCGCCACCGGCAGCCGGGGCTTTGAAAGCCTGATACTGCCGGCGATCACCCTGGCGATTCCCAGTGCGGCGGTGTACGCCCAGGTGCTGCAGCGCAGTTTCCAGGGCGTGTGGCAGGAGGCGTATATCGTCACCGCCTACGCCAAGGGCCTGAGCCGTGGCCAGGTGCAGGCGCGCCACGGGTTTCGCAACGCGGCGCTGCCGATTCTCACGCTGATCGGCCTGCAGGTGGGCAACACCGTGTCCGGGGCGGTGCTGGTGGAAACCATCTTCGCCCGCTCCGGCATCGGCCGCCTGGCCCAGGAAGCCGTGCTGCGCCAGGACATCCCGGTGGTGCTGGCGATTGTCGCGGTGTCGGCGGCAGCCTTTGTGCTGGTCAACCTGCTGGTGGACCTGCTGTACCCGTGGCTCGACCCGCGCATCTCCCACACGCCAAAGGTGTCCTAGACCATGACCATCCTTGAGCAAAACCTCGGCCTTACGCCCCCACTCTGGCAACGCCGCAGCCGCAGGCAACGCGCCACGGCGGCGGTACTGCCGTTGCTGCGCCGGCCGGGCTTCAGCCTGGCGGTGCTGATCGTGTTGTTTGCATTGCTGGCCGCCGTGGCGCCGCAGTGGCTGACCAGCTTCGACCCTTACGCCACCGCCCCGGCGGTCAAGCTCACCGCGCCGAACCTGACCCACTGGTTCGGCACCGACGAGTTGGGCCGCGACCTGTACACCCGCGTGGTCTACGGCTCCAGCCTGTCGGTGCTGGCGGCTTTTCTGGCGGTGGGGATCGCGCTGTTGGGTGGGCTGGGGCTGGGCATTTTGTCGGGTTTTGCCGGCGGGCGTATCGATGCGGTGATCATGCGCTTTGTCGACGTATTGCTCGCCCTGCCCGGCTTGCTGCTGGCCCTGGCGATTGTCACCGCGATCGGCTTCGGCACGGTGCCGGTGGCTATCGCCGTGGGCGTCGGGATTATTCCCGGATTCGCCCGCACCACCCGTGCCGAGGTGCTGCGGGTCAAGACCTTGCCGTATGTGGAAGCCGCGCGCCTGGGCGGCGCCAGCTGGGGCCGCACCTTGCTGCGGCACATCCTGCCCAACGCCTGGGGCCCGGTGGCGGTGCTGGCGACCCTGGATTTCGGCGCGGCGATCCTGGCCACCGCCGGCCTGAGTTTTCTCGGTTTCGGCGCTGCACCACCGGCCGCCGAATGGGGCACGTTGATCGCCAACGGTCGACACTTTCTGATCACCGCGCCGTGGGTGTCGTTGCTGCCAGGCTTGTTCCTGGTCGCGGTGGTGTTCAGCCTCAACCATATTGCCCGCACGTTCGAGGAGGTTCAGCGATGAATGCTTTAGTCGATGTTCACAAGCTTAGTGTCAGCTACCGGCACGGCAATCTGGCGGTAAACCAGCTGTCACTGACCATCGCCCAAGGCGAGACGCTGGCGATTGTCGGCGAGTCGGGCTCGGGTAAGTCTACCCTGGCCAACGCGATTCTCGGCCTGCTGCCGGACAGCGCAAACATCAGCGCCGGCGAGCTGTGGGTGGACGGCAACAACCTCACCCACGCCAGCGAACGCCAGAAACGCAGCCTGCGCGGGCGCACCATCGGCCTGGTGCCCCAGGACCCGATGGTCAGCCTCAACCCAACCCTGCGCGTCGGCCAGCAGATTGCCGAGGCGCTGATCCTGGCCAAGGGCAAACGCTACCCCGGCGTCGATGCGGATATCGTCGAGTTGCTGCAACAGGTGGGCATCGACAAGCCGGTGCTGCGCGCACGCCAGTACCCGCATGAACTCTCCGGCGGCATGCGCCAGCGCGTGCTAATCGCCATCGCCCTGGCCGGCAACCCACGCTTGATCATCGCCGACGAACCGACCAGCGCCCTCGACGTGACGGTGCAGCGCAAGATCCTCGACCACCTGCAGCGGCTGGTCAGTGAACGCGGGATTTCGTTGCTGATCATCACCCACGACCTTGGCGTGGCGCTGGATCGCGCCGACCGCATCCTGGTGATGCAGCAGGGGCAAGTGGTCGAACACGGCGCGCCACGGCAGATCCTCGGCGCGCCGCAGCATGACTACACCCGTGCCTTGATCGCCGCCGCGCCGGCGTTCGCCAAGCGCCGCCCGCCGCTGGCGCGACCGGACCCGACGCAGCCGCCGATCCTGCAACTGCAAAACGTCGGCAAGACTTTTGCGCTGCCCAGGGTCAAGGGCGAAGACGCGACCTTTGTGGCCCTGGAGGACTTGAGCCTGCAGGTCTACCCCGGGCAGACCCTGGCGATTGTCGGCGAGTCCGGCTCGGGCAAAAGCACTGCGCTGCGCATCGCTCTGGGCCTGGAAAAACCCAGCCGTGGGCGGGTGTGGTTCGAGCAACAGGACGTCACCGACCTCAGCTGGCGCGACTTCCGCCCGCTGCGCCAGCGCCTGCAACTGGTGCAACAAAACCCGTTCGCCGCGCTGGACCCACGCTTCACGGTGTTCGACAGCATCGTCGAGCCGCTGGTGTCGTTCGGTTTGCTCAAGGGCCTCGCCCTGGAGCAGGCCGCGCGCGAGCTGATCAGTCGCGTGCATTTGCCGGTGAGCTTCCTCGATCGTTTGCCGCGCGAGCTGTCCGGTGGCCAGTGCCAGCGGGTCGCCATCGCCCGTGCCCTGGCGCTGAAACCGGATCTGTTGCTGCTGGATGAACCGGTCAGCGCCCTCGACGTGTCGGTGCAGGCGCACATCCTTGAACTGCTGCAAGAGCTGCAACGGGACATGGGCATTGCCTACGTGCTGGTGTCCCACGACTTGTCGGTGGTTGCCAACTTCGCCCATGAAGTACTGGTGTTGCGCAATGGCCGGGTGGTCGAGCAGGGCTCGGTGGAGCGCATCTTCAACCGCCCGACCAGCGACTACACCCGTGAGTTGATTGGCGCCATCCCTGGCCAGCACGCTACCGCGAGCGCCGCCTGAGCGGCGTTTTACTCGGCGGCACAATCTCGCGCGGTGATGCCCTTCTCCTGGGCATACGCGGCGGACTTGGCCTCGATCAACGGGCGCAGGGTGGCGCGGTCGGCTTGTAGCCAGTCGGTCACCAGCACCCACTTCTGCCCGTCCCACTGCTGAACCCGGGCCGAGCCGCCGCCTTCGTGGTCGGCGCACGACAGCTTCAACGGCGCCAGCAACCCTTCGAAGCCCATGGCCTTGAGGCGCGCGGCGTCGATGTCCAGGTGTTCGAAGGCCCAGCGGGTTTCTTCGCCATTGAGTGCCCGGTTGCCGAATTTGGCCTGGCCGGTGCGTAGCGCTTCCACGGCAATTGCGGCATTGATCAGGCCGATGTTGTAGTAGACCTTGCCGAAATAGCTGGCGTCCTTGAGGTTGCTCTTGCCCGGATCGAGGATGAACTGCTTGAGCTTTTTATGGATTTCAAAGCTGTCGCCACCGGGGAACGGCGCCAGCGCCTGGTAGCCCTTGGCGGCAGTGCCGGCGGGAATCACGTCGGCTTCGGAGCCGGCCCACACGTCACCGATCAAGCGGTCCACGGGAATGCCGAAGCGCACGGCAGTCTTGATGCCGACCGGCGTGGACACGCCCCAGGTGCGCAGGAACACCCAGTCCGGGTTGATCTGGCGCACCTGGCGCCATTGGGTCGATTGCTCGCTGCCAGGGTCGGCGACCGGTATCTGAATGTTCTCGAAGCCGTACTTTTCCGCCAGCAGTTGCATGGCCGCCTGGGTTTCACGCCCGTAGGCGGAGTCGTGGTACACCGTGACGATCTTCTTGCCCTTGAGCTTGTCCAGGCCTCCCTCACGCTGGGCAATGTAGTTGATCCCCACCGAGGCCTGGCCGTAGTAGTTCAGCAACAGCGGGAACGCATAGGGGAACACGCGGCCGTCGGTGGACTCGGTGCGCCCGCCCGCGCCGTCGATCAGCGGGATATGGTCGACGGCGGCACGGTCCATCAAGGCATACGAGGCCGGAGTGCTGTGGGTGAAGAAGAACCCGGTGGGCGCGCCATCCAGGCCGTCCTTGTAGCGTTCGTAGCATTCGATGATGCGGTCGGTTTTCCATTCCGTCTCGCATTCCTGCCAGACCAGCTTGACACCGTTCACGCCGCCTTCGACTTCGTTGATGTAGCGGAAGTAGTCAATCTCCCCGGCCCACCACGGAATACCGCTGGAGGCATAGGCGCCGACCCGGTAGGTGGCCAGCGGGATGAACTGTTGCTCGTTGGCGGCCTGGGCGACCGTGGACAAGGGCCCGCCCAAGGCGCCGAGGGCCAGCAGGCTGGCGATAAGGGTGCGTTGCAAGACGTTGTGCATGGGTGTGGTTTCTTATGAAAGGTGGGGGTTTCCTCCCGTGGTCGGGTCAGCGTCAGACGAGTGACAACACGATTCATGCCAAGCCTATGCGCCCTCGCCTGCAAGGGTTTGCACCGGTGCACTCACGCCTGCGGCCTGGGCAATCGAACACTTTATTGAACCGCTGTTGCGCCACCAACACTGCGTTCGCGATGCCTGCGGCAAAATAGCGCGTTTTACTTCGCGCCCGAACTGCGGCTAAATATCCGCCCCTTTGCCTCGACACCTGTAATGGCCACGTTCAAACGCATAAGCCCCTGGGTCGCCTGCCTGGCCCTGCTGCTGAACATGCTGGCCATGCCGCTGAGCCGCGCGATGCAGGCGCCGGACGCAGGCCTGATGCTGTGGGGCGGATTTTGCTCCGGGGGCGGCTCGCAAGCCCTGCCGCCAGGCTTTGACACGCTGATCGACCCGCTGCAATCGGGGCCGACGCACACCGCGATGAAACACAGCGACTGCTGCTGTGGCCATGCCGGCCTGGCTGCGCTGCCGTCCGACTACTACCGGCATTGGTTGCCGCGTTTCACGCCGGACACCCTCCTCGACAACCCACCCCTGCCCGTCCTGCACCCGAGGATTCGCTGGCCCAACCTGAGCCCCCGCGCCTCACCGGTTGCCTGATCGACCTCACATTCGTTGTGTTCGTCTTTTGGTCATCAAGAGGACTGCCTCATGCCTGCTTCATCGCTTTTGCCCGGCGCCACGCGTCGCTCGGGTTCGCGTTACCTGTGGCCGCTGCTTTCAACCGGCCTGTTCACGCTTCACCCGTTCGCCGCCACCGCCAATACTGAAGATTCAACCCTCACCCTCGGCACCGTCACGGTCCAGGGCGCAACCGCCGGCAGCGGCCCGTTGAGCACCAGCAGCGTGCTCAGCTCCGTGGATATCCTCGGCGCCGACATCCTCGAAAAAATGCCGGTCAACTACAGCTGGGAGCTGTTCAGCCGCGCGCCGGGGGTGATGCTCACCGAGTTCAACCAAGGCACCACCTCCGGCAAGATCTCCTTTCGTGGCTTCAACGGCGAAGGTGAAGTGAATGCGGTGAAGCTGCTGATCGACGGCATTCCCAGCAACAGCAACGACGGCAACATGCCGTTTATGGACATGATTTTCCCGCTGGAGCTGGACAGCATCGAAGTGGTGCGCGGCACCAGCGATGCGCGCTACGGCCTCAACAACATTGCCGGCAACGTCAATATGCTCACGCGCACCGGCGGCGATTACACCAAGGCGCGGCTGCGCTACGGCAGTTTCAACACCCGGGAAGCCCAACTCGCGAAAGGCATCGAGAGCAGCAACTGGACGCAGAATTACTTCTTCGCCTATCAGAAGTCCGACGGTTACCGCGACCACGCCGAGGCGGACAAATTCTCGATGGCCGGCAAGTGGTTCTACACCCCCGACGACAACCGCTACCGCCTCGGCCTGATCGCCCGCCACTACGAGACCGAGGCGCAGGAGCCCGGCTATTTGAGCGAAGACGATGCCCGCCGGCATCCGACCATGACCAACAGTTACAACGCCACCGACAAAGGCACCCGGCGCATGAACCAGGTCAGCCTGCACTTCGACACCGAACCGGCGCAGACACTCGCCTGGTCGGCCAAGACCTACGTCAACACCTTCGATGACCGGCGCTGGACCCAATATTGGCGCACCAGTGCCCAACAGGAGCGCGACACCTACGAAACCCAGTACGGCGCCCTCACCTCACTGACCTGGCGCCCGCAGGTCAGTTGGCTGTATGACTTTGCCCTGGAAGGTGGCGCAGACGTGCAACAGCAACAGAACAAGAGCGAGCGCTACCGCACGCAAAACCGTGCGCGACTGGCGCAAACCCGTGACCAGCAGTTCGATTTCGACACCTACGGGGCCTACGTGCAGGCCGAGATCAAGCCGTTCGAATCACTGAAGATCATCCCGGCGTATCGCGTCGATAAGATCCAGGGGGATTTCACCAACCAAATGACCGGCCAGGATTACGACATCAATGACTACGGGCTGATCAAGCAACCCAAGCTCAGCGTGGTGTATTCGCCGTGGGACGTGGCCAGCCTGTACGCCAACTGGGGCCGCACGTTCCAGGTCGGCACGGGGGCGGCGGCCTACAAGATTCCGCCACGGGACACCGACCTGGCGCCGTCGATCAATGAAGGCTGGGAAACCGGCATCAAGTTCACCCCGGCCGACTGGATTGACGGCCGTGTGGCCTATTGGCAACAGGAAGCCAGTGGCGAAGTCAGCCGCCGGCTCAACGACCCGAGTGGCGAGTCGGATAACGTAGGCGAAACCCGCCGCTGGGGCTACGACGCGCAGTTGAACCTGCACCCGAACGAGCGCACCGAGATCTGGATGGCCTACGCCTGGCAGTATTCGAAGATCCTGCAGCCCAGCGCGACCTTGCCAGGCAGCAAAGGCCAGGAAATCGACCACATCCCCCATCACCTGTACAACGCCGGCGTCAGCTACCAGGCCACGCCTGCGCTGCAACTCACCGCATGGATGAACGGCCAGACGAACTACTACCTGGAACGCGAGAACACCAAAGGCACTTACGGCGGCTACGTGCTGATGAACCTGGGCGCGACGTACCAGGTGACCGAATCGGTCAGTGTGGACCTGCAGCTGAAGAACCTCACCAACCGCTATTACGAATACGCCTGGTACGACCCGGACGGTGCAAAGGCCTCGCTGCATTCACCCGGTGATGGGCGCGCATTGTATAGCGGGGTGACGTTGGACTTTTGACGGAAAAAAAGGCTTATGTGGCGAGCGCGCTCGTCATATAAGCCGGATCGTCACGCTGGTTACTGCTTCGCGTGCTTGACCTGAACCTCAGGCATCGCTGAGGAATGGTGGTTAAGGATCTTCCACTGGCCGCCCACCTGCTCGTAGACAAACGTATAGCGCGCCTGCACATGGCGGGTCTGGCCGTCTGCCTCGGTCAGGGTGAAGGTGTAGACCCCGCTGTCCATCGCCACATTGCTGCCCAGTTGGCGGATTTCACGGTAGTTGATCTGCCCTACCGGCTTGAGCGCGAGAAAGTGATCAAAGTAGTCCTTGATCTGATCCGGCGTAGTGCGCACCTGATTGGACACCGTCGGCTGCAACACCGCGCCTGGTGCATACAGGTCCACCACCGATTTGACGTTGCCGGTCTGCAATGCGCTGTTCCAGCGGTCAAACAGCCCGGCAATCTCGCGGTCTTTCACATTGGCTGGCGCCTGCGCCACTTCACGGTAGACATATGGAGTCGTCTCTGCGGCCTGAACCAACGGCACGCTCAAAGCGAAAAGCAGGGCGATGGAGGTGGTTTTGAAATTCATGGTGATACTCCAGGGGTGGTCGTTGTGCCCACTTTGCCAACCTCCCCGCCTCCCGCCATCGGCCAACCGGAGTCATTTAACTATGCCATTTGGCAGATGGCGCCCAGCTCGCTCTACAAGGTTTAATAGCCTCCCTCGCATCCGCGAGGCTGCGCCCACACCGGAGCACCCGAATGCCAAACACACCCCACGACCCCGGCAGTGCCTTGGCTATCCGCGCGCATTATCGACAATCCGAAAGTCGCACCGCTCGCCTGCGCCTGTTGGTCGACACCGGGCAGGCATTGCCCCAACTGGCCCCCGACGCCATGCGCGAACGGGTACTTGCGCGAGCCTGCGCGTTCCTGGCGATGGACCACGGGTTGATTCAGGAATGGGACGCCGATGGCAGCCCTACGATTACCGCACGCCTGGGTAGTCAGGAACGACTCCACAGCCTCACCGCCACCGCCGACCGCAGCCTGCGTACACCGTGCTGGCTGGAGTTGCCGGGAAGCACACTGCCCAGTGTGTTACAGGTGCCGTTGCTCGGTGGCGATGGCATTACTTTTGGCGTTTTGGTGCTGGGCAATAGCGTCAGCCTGCGTGCGCCAGAGCATGAAGACAGCGAATCCCTGCAATTGCTCGCGACCCTGCTGGCCGCGCACCTGGAAAACGATCGCCTGCTCAAGACCCTCAAAACCCGCGACCGGACCCTGTCCGAGCTGGTCAACCGCTTGCTTAGTGCCCAGGAAGATGAGCGCAAACGCGTGGCCTACGACTTGCACGACGGCCTGGCGCAAACCTTGGCCGGCTTGCACCAGCGCCTGCAAGGCTTCGCTGGCCGTTGCCCGACGCTGCCGGGCAGTTTGAACGCCGACTTACAGGCGATCCTGAACCTGGCCCAACACTCGGTGGGCGAAGGCCGGCAATTGATCGCCGGCCTGCGCCCGACAGTGCTGGATGATTTCGGCCTGTTCAAGGCACTGGACAAAGAGGCTGACCGCCTGCGCGAGGCGAATATCAACGTGCAATGGACCGCAACCTACGACGGACGCTTGCCCAGCCCAGTGGAAATCGCCTTGTTCAGAATCGGCCAGGAAGCCATCAACAATGTGCTCAAACATGCGCGGGCCAGCCAGGTCCAGCTAGCGCTGCAGCTGAACGCCGACCAGGCCTCGCTGCAGGTCATCGACAACGGCAAGGGCTTCGCCCTCGACCAACCGCTCGACACCCAGGATGCGCAGCACCTGGGCCTCGCCACCATGCACGAGCGTGCGAGCCTGCTGGGCGGCGTGCTGGTTTGCGCCAGCACGCTGGGCGGCGGCACCCAACTGCACGCCCGCGTGCCTGCCCACCTCAATGGAAGACTGCAATGAGCGCCTTAGTACGCCTGGTTCTGGCGGATGATCATGAAGTCACACGCACCGGTTTCGTCGCCTTGCTGGCGGGGCACCCGCAGTTCGAAGTGGTCGGCCAGGCGAGTGATGGCCAGCAAGCGGTGGAACTGTGCGAACAGTTGCTGCCCGACATCGTGATCCTCGACATTCGCATGCCGGTGCTCAATGGCCTGGGTGCCGCGCGCTTGCTGCAACAGCGCCTGCCGGCACTGAAGGTGATGATCTTCACGATGGACGACAGCGTCGATCACCTGGAAGCCGCGATGAATGCCGGCGCCGTGGGCTACTTGCTCAAAGACGCCAGCCGCGATGAAGTGATCGACGCCTTGCAACGGGTAGCCGCCGGTGAAGAGGCGCTCAACAGCGCGGTGAGCGCCCGCCTGCTGCGGCGCATGACCGAGCGCAACGCCAATGGCGCGACGGCCACGGAAAACCTGACCCCACGCGAGCGTCAGGTGCTCGGGCTGGTCGCGAACGGGATGAGCAATCGGCAAATCGGTGAACGCCTGGGGATTACCACCGGCACCGCCAAAGCCCACGTCGAACGCGTGATCGGCAAGCTCGGTGCAGCCGATCGCACCCAGGCGGCCGTGCGGGGTATCGCGTTGGGCCTGGTGACGCAAGCATGATGCGCATGTACGCCAGGCGTTGGGCGGACCTGCCCTTGCGCGGCAAGGCGCTGGTGGTGATTTCGCTGCCGCTGGTAGTGCTGTTGTTGTCCCTGGTACTGATCTACATCACCGAACGACAGACCGCCCGCGCAGAAGAGGACGTGCGCCGGGTGCTGCGCGTGCAAGGCGATATCCGCGCCGTGCACACGCTGCTGGCCGAAGCCGCCGCCAGCGTGCGCGGCTACCTGCTGACCCGCCACGAGGATTTCCTGCCGGGGTACCTCAACGCCACGCCGCAGATCGAGTCAGCCCTGCGGCGCCTCGACGGCGATGTTCGCGACTCACGCGTGCGTGAGCAGCTCGCGTCGATCAGGCCGCTGATCCACAGCAAAATCGATGGCCTGGAAGACATGCTCAGCGACCCGACGATGAGCCCTGAGTCGATAACCAGCACGCTGGTCAGCAACAAACACATCCTCGACGCCTTGCGTCAGCACATCGGCACCATGCTCACCCTTGAGGACTCGTTGCTCGCCGAACGCACCACGGCGGCTGCCGAAACACGCCAGCGGTTGCTGCTGTCCACCTGGCTGGCGGCCATCTGCGGGCTGTTTGGCGCAATCGTCGCGGTGCTGTTTCTGTCCAAGGGCATTGTTGCGCGGGTGCAGCAGGTGCAAGGCAACGCGCAACGCCTGGCCCTCGGTCAGCCCCTACAGCCGCAGCCGCCGGAAAACGACGAGATCGGCCAGTTGGGCACGCGCTTGGTGGAGGCCGGCTTGCTGCTGGCCGAACGCGAGCGTGCATTGCGCGAGAATGAAGAACGCCTGCGGCTGATCATTGATGGGGTCAAGGACTACGGGATCTTTGCCCTCGATATTGTCGGCCATGTCACCAGCTGGAACGCCGGTGCGGAACGCATCAAGGGCTACACCGAACAGGAAATCATCGGCCAGCATTTTTCGCTGTTCTACCTGCCTCAGGAGTGCCCGCAACACCCGGCCATGGCGTTGGATGAAGCCACCCGCCACGGGCATTACATGGAAGAAGGCTGGCGCCTGCGCCAGGACGGCACGCGCTTCTGGGCCAGCGTGGTGATTACCGCGCAGTACGACAGTACCGGCGCGTTACGTGGCTTCTCGAAGATCACACGTGACATCACCGACCGCCGCGCGGCGGAGATTGCGCTGGGCACCGCCCGCGAGGAAGCCGAACGGGCCAGCCGGGCCAAGAGCGAGTTCCTCTCGCGCATGAGCCACGAACTGCGCACCCCGCTCAACTCGATCCTGGGCTTTGCGCAACTGCTGGACCTGGATTCGGCGGTAGGGCAAAAAGCGCAAGTCGGTCATATCCTGCGCGCGGGCCAACACCTGCTGACGCTGATCAACGAAGTGCTGGACATTGCCAAGATCGAGGCGGGACGCCTGCCGTTGAACATCGAACCGATCCCCGTGGCTGGCGCGCTGCAAGAAGCCCTGGCGCTGGTGTCACCCATGGCGGCCGACGCGGGCATCCAGCTGCAGGCGTTGCCCACGCTGGCGGCGGATATCGGCATCGTTGCCGACCGACAGCGCCTGACCCAGGTGCTGCTGAACCTGCTGTCCAATGCCATTAAGTACAATCGGCCCCAGGGCCAGGTGAGCATTGAAGTCAGGGTTGAGGGGCCATGCATCGGCGTGGCCGTCTGCGATACCGGCAAGGGCATCGCGGCCGATCACATCGGGCAGCTGTTCAAGCCGTTCGAGCGCCTGGGGGCCGACCCGAACGTCGAAGGCAGCGGCCTGGGCCTGGCCCTGAGCAAAAGCCTGCTGGAAAAGATGAATGGCAAACTGAGCGTGCACAGCCAACACGGCATCGGCTCACGCTTCACCCTGGAACTGCCCTTCGTGCGCGTGCAGACGCCCAGCGACCCGACAGTTGCCGTGGTCGATACCACGCCGGTGCGCCCTGCCCCCTCGATCCACGGCAAGGTGCTGTATATCGAAGACAACCTTTCCAGCCTGGCGCTGATCGAAACCTTGCTGCACCGCAGGCCGGGCATAAAGCTGCTGTCCAGCATGCAAGGCCAACTGGGCCTGGACCTGGCCGCACAGCATGCGCCCCGGTTGATTTTGCTCGACGTGTCACTGCCGGACATCGACGGCCTCACCGTATTGCAGCGTTTACGCCGGTCGGCGATCACCCGGCACATACCGGTGCTGATGATCACCGCCGATACCAGCGACCTCACCCGACAGGCCCTGCATGACGCGGGCGCGACGGCCATCTTGAACAAGCCGATTAACGTCCCCGCCTTTCTTGCCCACCTCGACCAGTACTTCCCGGAGCCCGCGTGAACCTCGACCTGCGCATTCTGATCATCGACGACCAACGCCCCAATCTCGACCTGGTGGAGCAACTGCTGGCGCGCGAAGGGCTGAACAACGTGCTCAGCAGCACTGAGCCATTGCGCACGCTTGAGCTATTCAACAGTTTCGAACCGGACTTGGTGATTCTCGACTTGCACATGCCTGAGCTCGACGGCTTTGCGGTGCTGGAACAACTCAACCGGCGCATCCCCACTGGCGAATACCTGCCGATCCTCGTGCTGACTGCCGATGCCACCCGCGACACCCGCCTGCGCGCGCTGGCGCTCGGCGCCAGGGATTTCATCAGCAAGCCCCTGGATGCGCTGGAAACCATGCTGCGGGTGTGGAACCTGCTGGAAACCCGCGTGCTCTACAAAACCTTACGCACGCTGGTGCCGGCAGATCAGATTGAGTTGTTGCAACGGCGCGGTTCAACCGCCGGCACCGCGAACAGCGAGGCGGCGCCGCCCTCCACTATCCGGCGCTGCTAGACGCGGATTCGCTTGATGTCGCGTTGCGGCGGTTCGCCAAACAGGCGGCTGTATTCACGGCTGAACTGCGACGAGCTTTCATACCCCACGATGCCACCGGCGCTGCTTGCATCCACACCCTGGCTAAGCATCAACTGCCGTGCAGCTTGCAGCCGTAGCTGCTTCTGGTATTGCAACGGACTCATGCCCGTCAACGCGCGAAAATGCTGGCGAAACGTCGACGGACTCATATGGGCGTGGGCAGCCAGATCATCCATGCGCAGGGCCTGGCGATAATTGAGTTTCAGCCAGGCCACGGTCCTGGCAATGTGCTGGCTGGGCGACCCGGCCGCGATCACATGCAGCAACTGTGGGCCATGGGCACCGCTCAACAGCCGCGCAATCAGTTCTTCCTTGATAAGCGGAGCCAGGGTTTCAAGCAACTGCGGCTCGCCAAGCAGGTCCACCAGGCGTCGCACGGCATCCAGCACTCCGGGGTCCAGGGGTTGTACGGTCACCGCTCGGAACTCTTCCTCACGCATGCGTTGGGACAGTTTCATGCGGTCAGCCACTTGCATCACGGTGGCGTTGTCCAGCGCCAACATAATCCCCAAAAACGGTTGCGCCGCGCTCGCCTGGCTGACCTGTGAAATGACCGGCAGATCGACGCTGGTGACCATGGACTGGCCAGGCCCGTAGGTCAGCACTTCACTGCCGACCAATACCCGCTTGCAACCTTGCAAGGTGACGCCAATGCCCAGGCCGTAAATACAGTGCATGGGTGCAGTGATGTCGGTGCGCCGGTACACGTTCAGCCCAGGCAATGCGCCAATTCTTTCGTCATCACTGCCCAATGCCAGGTCCACCGCGCCCGCGAGGCGGCTGACGGCACACGCCATCGGTTCTTTCATGAGCACAGGTTGCACCTTTGATTCCTTGATCAGCACAGGTTTAGAGTTGGTCACGAACGACTCCGTTGCTCAAACGAACAATATCCGCCATGACTGCGAGGGCAATCTCGGCTGGGGTCTTGCTCCCTAAGTTAAGTCCAATCGGCGCATGGATGCGTTCGAGCATCTGCGGCGCCAAACCGCCAATGCGCTTGACCCGCTCAAGACGCTTTTCGCTGGTCCGTCTGGAGCCCATGGCGCCGATGTAAAAAGCGTTGGTTCTCACGGCTTCGAGCAATGTCAGGTCGTCCATGCGCGGGTCGTGGGTCAACGCCACAACGGCGGTGCCGGCATGGCATCCGCCTTCTGCAATGAACGTGGCAGGAAACACCTTGAGTACTTCCACCCCGGCCATGCTGAAGGCGCTGGTCAACTCGGCGCGCGGGTCGCATACGATCACCTCATAGCCCAAGGCAACTGCGAAACCAGCGCAGAACTCGGCCACCGGGGACAGGCCGGCGATTAATAATCGTTGGGCGGCCCCCATACGAATCCGCACCTGATCGGCGTCAACGACGACCGGCGCAGTGGCACCCGCATCGCTTTGCGTATCTCGGGCAGTCGTTCCAAGCGTGATATGCCGCACCACGCGCTGGCGGCCTTGCAGCGCGCCCAGCAGCACTGCGAAGTGCGTTTTCGCTGCGCAATCGGGCTCGAACTTTTCGACTAATACATCTAGCACGCCGCCACACGGCAGCTCCAGTGACGGCGCAAGCCCGCCCTCACCGTAACGCACGACATGGTTGTGCTCGACAAACTCATGGCGCCCCAACCGTTCAAGGAAGTCTTCCTCTACACAGCCGCCCGAGAGTGAACCGCAGCACTCGCCTGTCGACAAAGCGGCCAGTAGAGAACCCGGCCCTCGCGGTGCCGAACCAAAAGTCGCAAGCACCGTGCACAACCAAACACAGCGATCTTGTTCGAGCCACGTCGTGGCTTGCTGGATAACTTGGAGATCAAGGTTTTTCATGAAATGCGAACCGGCCCGGCCTTCCTCCGATGAGTGTTCCAGTGTCAGCGGAGTATGTGGAGTCAGCCGATAGAGACGATTGCCTGATCAAGGGGATTTATTGCCTATTTCAACAGAACTCGTAAAACAGGCTTGCATGTGACAAATTGTTTCTGGTTTAGGCAGTGCTCAAACTGATCAAGAACCGATGATGCCGTGAGCCTGACCGGCAATCGTCGTTGCGATGCCAGCAACAGTCTTTTGTCATCAAGCATATTGATAGCCCCCTAACGAAACCCCCATTCTAGAGGGCTAACTCGCCGCTTATATCATTCCGAATGATAGTTACCTTTGCTTCATTCGATTCGTGACATAGCACCTCGCCGCGCATGATCCGCCCATCTCAAATACATTGGCGGATGCACCTCATGGAACAGTCACTCAAACATTTGCGCTTCCCCCTGGCGATTCTGGCCGTGGTGGTGATGAGCGCGTGCGGCAAAGCCCCGGAACAAGCGGCCGCCATGCCGGCTGCAAAAGTCAGCGTGGCCAAGGTGCTGGAGCAACCGGTCAACGAGTGGGACGAGTTCACCGGGCGCCTCGAAGCACCGGAAACCGTACAGATCCGTCCACGGGTTTCTGGCCAGATTGACCAAGTCGCTTTCACCGAAGGCGCTTTGGTCAAGAAAGGCGACCTGCTGTTCCAGATCGATCCGCGTCCGTTCCAGGCCGAAGTGCGCCGCCTTGAAGCCCAGCTGGCACAAACCAAAGCCGCCGCCACCCGCAGCGATAACGAAGCCCAACGTGGCGACCGTCTGCGCCAGAGCAATGCGATCTCCGCCGAACTGGCCGACTCGCGCACCACCGCCGCCCAGGAAGCCCGCGCTGCTGTCGCCGGGATCCAGGCGCAGTTGGACCTGGCCAAACTGAACCTGAGCTTCACCCGCGTGACCTCGCCGATCAGCGGCCGCGTCAGCCGTGCCGAGATCACCGCCGGCAACCTGGTCACCGCCGACACCACCGCGCTGACCAGCGTGGTCTCCACCGACAAGGTCTACGCCTACTTCGACGCCGATGAACGCGTGTTCCTCAAGTACACCGAGCTGGCCCGCCAGGGCCGTCGTGGCGCGACCACCCCGGTGTACCTGGGCCTGTCGAATGAAACCGGCAACCCGCACCTGGGCCAGATGAACTTCGTCGACAACCAGGTCAACCCGGCCACCGGCACCATCCGTGGCCGTGCGGTGTTCGACAACAGCAAGGGCGAATACACCCCTGGCCTGTATGCACGCCTCAAGCTGGTGGGCAGCGGTACCTACTCCGCCGTGCTGATCAACGACGAAGCCGTGGGCACCGACCTGGGCAAGAAGTTCGTGCTGGTGATGGACGGCGACAAGCCGGCATATCGCTCGGTGGAACTGGGGCCGAAGATCGAAGGTTTGCGCATCGTGCGCAGCGGCCTGAACAAAGACGACACCATTATCGTCAAGGGCCTGCAGCGCGTGCGTCCGGGTTCGCCGGTCGCCCCGGAAACCATCCCGATGGCCAGCAAGGAAACCCTCGCCGCCTTGGCCCAACAACGACAAGCGCTTGAAGCCAGCAACCTGGAGCAAGTGGCGCCGGACAAAACCGCGCCCAAGCTCGCAGCCGCTGCCGCTCCACGCGGTTAAGGGATACGACTCAAGATGAATTTCTCCAAGTTCTTTATTTCGCGGCCGATCTTCGCAGCGGTGCTGTCGCTGTTGATCCTGATCGCCGGCGCGATCTCGCTGTTCCAACTGCCGATCAGCGAATACCCGGAAGTGGTACCGCCGACCGTGGTGGTGCGCGCCAACTTCCCGGGCGCCAACCCTAAAGTCATCGGTGAAACCGTGGCCGCTCCGCTGGAGCAAGCCATCACCGGCGTCGAGAACATGCTGTACATGTCCTCGCAGTCGACCGCCGACGGCAAGCTGACCCTGACCATCACCTTCGCCCTGGGCACCGACCTGGACAACGCGCAGGTGCAGGTGCAGAACCGTGTGACCCGGACTCAGCCGAAACTGCCTGAGGAAGTGACGCGCATCGGTATCACCGTGGACAAGGCCTCCCCCGACCTGACCATGGTGGTGCACGTCACCTCGCCGGACCAGCGCTACAACATGCTCTACCTGTCCAACTACGCGATCCTCAATATCAAGGATGAGTTGGCACGCCTTGGCGGCGTGGGCGATGTGCAGTTGTTCGGCATGGGCGACTACTCCCTGCGGGTGTGGCTGGACCCGAACAAGACCGCCTCGCGCAACCTGACCGCCACTGATGTGGTCACCGCGATTCGCGAACAGAACCGCCAGGTGGCCGCCGGTGCCCTGGGTGCGCAACCTGCACCTAACGACACCAGCTTCCAGCTGTCGGTGAACACCCAGGGCCGTCTGGTCACTGAGGAAGAGTTCGAAAACATCGTGATTCGTGCCGGAGCCAACGGCGAGATCACGCGCCTCAAGGACATCGCACGGGTCGAGCTGGGCTCCAGCCAATACGCCCTGCGCTCGTTGATCGATAACCAGCCGGCCGTTGCAATTCCGATCTTCCAGCGCCCGGGCTCCAACGCCATCGACATCTCCAACGAAGTGCGCGCCAAGATGGCGGAGCTGAAAAAGAGCTTCCCGGAAGGCATGGATTATCGTATCGCCTATGACCCGACGGTGTTCGTGCGCGGCTCCATCGAGGCGGTGGTACACACCCTGTTCGAAGCACTGATTCTGGTGGTGCTGGTGGTGATCCTGTTCCTGCAAACCTGGCGCGCCTCGATCATTCCATTGGTGGCGGTGCCGGTATCGTTGATCGGTACGTTTGCGGTGATGCACCTGTTCGGCTTCTCGCTCAATGCGCTGTCGCTGTTCGGGCTGGTGCTGGCGATTGGTATCGTGGTCGACGACGCCATCGTGGTGGTGGAGAACGTCGAACGAAACATCGAGCTGGGGCTGGAGCCCTTCCCTGCCACAGAAAAAGCCATGAGCGAAGTGACCGGCCCGATCATCGCGACTGCGTTGGTACTGTGTGCGGTGTTTATTCCAGCAGCCTTCATCAGTGGCTTGACCGGGCAGTTCTACAAACAGTTCGCCTTGACCATTGCGATCTCGACGGTGATCTCGGCGTTCAACTCGCTGACCTTGTCGCCAGCGTTGGCCGCCGTGTTGCTAAAAGGCCACAACGCGCCGAAGGATCGCTTCTCCAAGTTTCTCGACAAAATCTTCGGCGGCTGGTTGTTCCGTCCGTTCAACCGCTTCTTCGAGAAAGCCAGCCATGGTTACGTCGGCACCGTGCGCCGCGTGATTCGCGGCAGCGGGATCGCGCTGTTCCTGTACGCCGGCCTGATGGTGCTGACCTGGTTCGGCTTTGCCCACACCCCGACCGGCTTCGTACCGGCCCAGGACAAGCAATACCTGGTGGCCTTCGCTCAACTGCCGGACGCCGCGAGCCTGGACCGCACCGAAGACGTGATCAAGCGCATGTCCGACATCGCCTTGAAGCAACCGGGCGTGGAAAGCGCGATTGCCTTCCCGGGCCTGTCGATCAACGGTTTCACCAACAGCCCGAACAACGGCATCGTGTTTGTGACCTTGAAGCCGTTCGATGAGCGTAAAGACCCGAGCATGTCCGCCGGCGCGATTGCCGGTGCACTGAACGGCAAGTACGCCAGCATCGAAGAGGCCTACATGGCGATCTTCCCGCCGCCGCCGGTACAGGGCCTGGGTACGATCGGCGGATTCCGCCTGCAAGTCGAAGACCGTGGCAACCTGGGTTATGACGAGCTGTACAAAGAAGTGCAGAACATCATCACCAAGAGCCATGGCGTGCCGGAGCTGTTTGGTCTGTTCACCAGCTATACGGTCAACGTGCCCCAGGTCGATGCTGCCATCGACCGTGAAAAGGCCAAGACCCACGGCGTGGCGATCAGCGACATCTTCGACACCCTGCAGATCTACCTGGGCTCGTTGTATGCCAACGACTTCAACCGCTTCGGCCGGACCTACCAGGTCAACGTGCAGGCTGAACAACAGTTCCGCCAGGACGAAGACCAGATCGGCCAGCTGAAAGTGCGCAACAACAAAGGCGAGATGATCCCGCTGGCGACCTTTATCAAGGTCAGCGACACCTCGGGCCCGGACCGCGTGATGCACTACAACGGTTTCATCACCGCTGAAATCAACGGCAACGCCGCACCGGGCTACAGCTCCGGCCAGGCCCAGGCCGCGATTGAAAAACTGTTGAAGGATGAACTGCCCAACGGCATGACCTACGAGTGGACCGACCTGACCTATCAGCAAATCCTCTCGGGCAACACCGCACTGTTCGTGTTCCCGCTCTGCGTACTGCTGGCGTTCCTGGTACTGGCCGCCCAATACGAAAGCTGGAGCCTGCCCCTGGCGGTGATCCTGATCGTACCGATGACGCTGCTGTCGGCCATCACCGGGGTGATTATCTCCGGTGGCGACAACAACATCTTTACCCAGATCGGCCTGATCGTATTGGTAGGCCTGGCGTGCAAGAACGCGATTCTGATCGTCGAATTTGCCAAGGATAAACAGCAGGAAGGTCTCGATCCGCTGGCTGCGGTACTCGAAGCCTGCCGCCTGCGTCTGCGGCCGATCCTGATGACCTCGTTCGCCTTCATCATGGGTGTGGTGCCACTGGTGTTGTCCAGCGGTGCCGGTGCCGAGATGCGCCATGCCATGGGCGTGGCGGTGTTCTCCGGGATGATCGGTGTGACCTTCTTCGGGCTGTTGCTGACGCCAGTGTTCTACGTACTGATCCGTCGCTATGTGGAGCGCCAAGAGGCGCGCAAAGCGGCCAAGGCCTTGAAGCTGGAGACACAGCAATGAGCGTGAAAGTCTTTCTGCCGAGCTTGCTGGTACTGGCGCTGAGCGCCTGCGCCGTGGGCCCGGACTACAAAACCCAGAACCTGGAGGCGGCCAATATCACGGCCGCCGCCGACACCAAGAGCTACGACCATGCCAAGTACGAAGGCATCTGGTGGCAACAGTTCGACGACCCGACCCTCGACCAGCTGGTCACCCAGTCGTTGGACGGTAACCGCGACCTGCGCGTAGCGTTTGCCCGTCTGCGCGCGGCACGGGCGATCCGCGATGATGCGGCCAACGACATCATGCCGGTGGTCACCAGCCGGGTCAGCAGCGACGTGGGCAAAGGCCAGATCCCGGGCCAGACCACCAAGCGCGTCAACAGCGAGCGCTACGACCTGGGGCTGGACATGGCCTGGGAAGTCGACTTGTTCGGGCGTATCCGCCGCAACCTGGAAGCCAGCGACGCTGACCAACAGGTCGCCGAAGCCGACCTGTACCAACTGCAAGTCACCATGATTGCCGAGTTGGTGGATGCCTACGGTCAACTGCGCGGCGCCCAGTTGCGCGAACGCATTGCCCTGGACAACCTGAAGAACCAGCAGGAATCGCGCACCATCACCGTCAGCCTGCGCGATGCCGGCGTGGGTGACCAACTGGATGTGGAGCGCGCCGACGCACGCCTCGCGGCGGTGGAAGCCAGCGTGCCGCAACTGCAAGCCGAACAAGTGCGCGAGCGGAACCGCATCGCCACCCTCCTCGGCCAGCGCCCCGACAAGCTGACCGTGGACCTGAGCCCCAAAGACCTGCCGGCGATTGCCAAGGCGCTGCCGATTGGTGACCCGGGCCAACTGCTGCAACGTCGCCCGGACATCCTCAGCGCCGAACGCAAACTGGCCGCCGCCACCGCGCGGATCGGCGTGGCCAAGGCCGACCTGTTCCCACGGGTCAGCCTCAGCGGCTTCCTCGGCTTCACCGCCGGGCGCGGCTCGCAGATCGGTTCGGCTGCCGCCAATGCCTGGTCCCTGGGCCCAAGCATCACTTGGGCCGCATTCGACCTGGGCAGCGTGCGTGCACGTTTGCGCGGCGCCAATGCCGAGGCCGACGGCGCCCTGGCCACCTACGAGCAGCAAGTGTTGCTGGCGCTGGAAGAATCGGAAAACGCCTTCAGCGATTACGGCAAGCGCCAGCAGCGCCTGGTGTCGCTGATCCGTCAAAGTGAATCCAGCCGCTCCGCTGCCGACCTCGCGGCGATCCGCTACCGCGAAGGCACCGTGGACTTCCTGGTACTGCTCGACGCGCAACGTGAACGCCTGGCCGCCGAAGACTCCCAGGCCCAGGCCGAAGTGGACCTGTATCGCGGCATCGTCGCGATCTACAAGGCATTGGGTGGTGGCTGGCAGCCGGATACGGTGGTGGCTAGCGCCAAGTGATTTAAAGAGCTCCTTTGGTTGGTCGCATCCAGCCAATTTTTTGCCCCGTGGTCCATTCGGTCACGGGGCTTTTTTTTGGTTAGTGCATTGCCCTTTATTTAAATAGCAGGATAACGCCGCTGCAGATAAAGAAAGTCAGGCTGACGAAAAACAAACCTTGAAAAAGGCGTTTAAAACCGCGAGGAAACTCCTGAACTTGCTGCCAATCAATAAGACCGCGCTTCAAGAATCGCTTGGGCAGTAGCACTGCAACTGCAACCGCGTTGAGCCGCATCATTCTTCCCCGGGGTGAACTGTCCCAAAACCGGGAATGAAATGCGATGAAACTGCATTTATCTAGAAGGCGCTCCATGTATTCCAACCGGCGATAGGCTAAGAAGGCGTAAATCATCAACACGATGCAGAGCGATAGAAATAACATTATGTAGAACCCAAGTACGACTCCAGGACTCAAGAACTCATCAATATTCATAAAGTACTTCACCAGCCTTTTCTCCAATGCCGCCACCCACCATTCCCCCTGTAGCTCCACCTACTGCGCCACCGATCAATAAACAAGCCAGTGAACCCGGACCTGTTGTAGGCGCCAGTACGGCAAGACACAAACCTGATCCAATTAGCCCCCCTCCCGAGCCCCCTAAAACGCCTCCTGTCAACTTACTCACTTCCACATACTTCGCCTTCTCACACCGCTCCTCCCTCCCCGTCGAACACGCCTCCTTGATCTCCAACGCAGTGGACGCCGTGTTCAAAGCAATCCCCAACGGCGTACCCGCCTTGAGCACTTTGGCCGTCCTGGCAATGCGCGAAATCCGCTCGGCATACCGGCTGATCTCTCCACTCTGCAGATAACTCTTGGTAGAGATCCCCAGCATCTTCTTGATTGAGCCTTCATTGCGCAGGCCGGTGCCATAACGGGCAAAGCCGCGCATCTGCGCTTCCAGTCGGCTGAACAGGACTTGGCGGCGCGCCAGGAACTCATCTCGCGCAGCACCGCCGCCTCGGCGCAGAGACTGTTTGTGCAACGCTTCAACTTCTTCCAGGGTCTTGACGATGTCCGTCAGGTGGCGATTCCACGCATCTCCCGCCGTCCCGATCCCGAGCGAGGTATAGCCCAGCAGTTTCTGCAACAGGTCATAGTTGTGCAACGCAAAGTCGGTACCGCCCTCAGCCATCACACTGTGACGAATGCTCCAGGCCGCCTGATTCAAGCGTTTTTCTTGCGGCGTACACATCGCCGCCGTCGGGTCGCCGATAATCACCAGTTGGCCGGGTAACACCACGACATTGCGGATGTGGTTATTCAGGATGTCGAACTTTTCGGCTGCTGACTTGCTCAAGTCCAGGCGGGCCTTGAGTTCGGTTGAGGTTTGCAGACGGTCATTGATAAATGCATATGGCTGGGCCATGCATTCGGTCCTTGTCGAATGGAATTGGCCGCAAAATTTAAGGAAGGCGATGCCGGGTTGTCGTGGGTTTTCCGGATGGATTTACGTGGCTTTTTTAACTTTGGGAAAAGGGCTACTCAGTAAACTCCAGCATCTGTCAGGCGCTCACCGATCAGGCGGTTTCCTCATTGAGAATCAGGCTGCGATAGTGCCCAGGATTCGACCCGCTCCATTTACGAAACGCCTTGTAGAACGAGCTGGTGTCAGCGAAGCCCAATCGCTCGGCTATCTGCGCAAAGCTGATCTGCGCGTCAGCCAGCCACACAATCGCCAGCTCCTTGCGCACGCTGTCCTTGAGGCCCTGATAGGTCTGGCCCTCTTCCGCCAGGCGGCGGCGCAGGGTGGACGCGGAGATGCACAGGCTGGCGGCCAAGCCCTCGGTTTCCGGCCAGGTGTCTGGCGGCAGCTGGCGCAGGTCGTGCTTGATGCGCGTGGCCAGGCTGTCGGGGTCGCGGTATTTCACCAGGATATTGGCCGGCGCATGGGCGAGGAAACGCTTGAGTTCCTCCGGGCTGCGCTTGATCGGCAGGTCGAGGCAGTCGGCGGAAAAGATCATGCGGGTGCGTGGCCGATCAAACCGCAGGTTGTCGGAAAACATCACCCGGTAATCAT
Source organism: Pseudomonas sp. AC463 (assembly GCF_979253585.1). Lineage (NCBI taxonomy): Bacteria > Pseudomonadati > Pseudomonadota > Gammaproteobacteria > Pseudomonadales > Pseudomonadaceae > Pseudomonas > Pseudomonas sp. AC463. The sequence goes on from NZ_CEEDDZ010000001.1 coordinate 358,360, forward strand.
CACAGAAGTCCGGTTGCGGGCACCGCAGTTCGATGGCCAGGATCGGAATCCGCCGCCCCGCCAGCCAGCAGGCCACGCCATGGACAATCATCCAGTAGGTGAAATAGGTGAACGCACGCTTGGCTTCCACATCGGGCTCGACCAGCACGATTTCTGCCAGGCTTTGCTGGCGCACCAACTGCGCAGGCAATTGCTCAAGCATCAACGAGAGAAACCCCAGGCCAGTATCCAGCCCAGCCGCCAGGCTCGGTTGCGCCAGCGCGGCACGGCACAGAAACGCGAGGCTGCCGGACTTGAGCTTGCGCGGGTCCATGCCAAAGAACTCATCGTCCGTGCGCCTGGCGAGCAGGCGCCACAGGCGTGCGTAGACCGTGGCCGAAACCCGTGCAGCGGGTTGCGTCAACAGCGCCGGGGCGATGCCGACTTTATCGAGCACCTCGGCGCTGGCCGCTCCAGACGCGCAGCTCTGCAACAGGGCTTGGCGCACAAGGTGGATGGAAATGGTGTCTTTTTCCGACATGGTCAGTGGGGCAATCCGGTGCACACTAGATGGCGTGCATCATAAGGGCGGTTGCGCTTCGCCACCACCGTTCAGCCCGTGTTCAGCAAACGTCAATATTCCTTGTTTAGTAATGAGTATCATTATGTTACAACTTAGCATCCTATCTAGTTGTGATTCGGTGCCGAATGCTCGTTCCTTTTCTCATCATGCTGCGCGAAGGCATTGAAGCCGCGCTGATCGTCGGCATCATCGCCAGCTACCTGCAACAGACCGGCCGTGGCCAATGGATGCCGGCGGTGTGGATCGGCGTGTTCCTCGCCGCCGCACTGGCGTTGCTGGTGGGTGGCGGCCTGGAACTGGTCAGCGCCGAGTTTCCGCAAAAGCAGCAGGAACTGTTCGAAGGTGTGGTCGGCCTGGTGGCCGTGGGGATCCTCAGTTCCATGGTGTTCTGGATGCGCAAGGTGGCGCGCTCCATCAAGCATTCCTTGCATGAATCCCTCGACCACGCCTTGGCCGGTTCTAGGCACCAGGTCACGGCGCTGATCCTGATGGTGTTTTTCGCCGTGGCCCGCGAAGGCCTGGAAACCGTGTTTTTCCTGCTGGCGGTCTTTCAACAGAGTGAAGGCCCGGGCGCGCCGATTGGCGCCCTGCTCGGCCTGATCCTGGCAATCATCGTCGGCTTCCTGATCTACAGCGGCAGCATGCGCCTGAACCTCGGTGCGTTTTTCCGCTGGACTGGCCTGTTCATCCTCGTAGTCGCCGCTGGCATCCTGGCCAACTCGGTGCAGGCGTTGCACGAAGCCGGTGTGTGGAACCACTTGCAGACTGTGCTGTTCGATTTCAGCGCCGTACTGCCGATGGACAGCCCGCTGGGCTCGGTACTCGCCGGCATGTTCGGTTACCAGGAAGCACCGACCATCAGCACCCTCGGCGCCTACCTGATCTACCTGGTGGTGGCCCTGGTGATGTTCTTCCTGCCGGCGCCGCCGCCCAAGCCCGTCGCAACAACCTCTTCCGTTTCCAGCCAGTAAGGACCGTCCCTTGTCCAACCCAACCCCTCAACCGGCTTCGCCACCCCGCGCCTTGCGCTGGGCCGTGGCGGGCTCGGTGGTCGTGATGATCGCCGCCGGTGCGTTGTTCTATTACGCGTCGCAACTGGCGGCCAGCAAGCGCCAGGCCAACCACAATGAAATTGCCGTGACCATCCATGGCCACGCCTGTGAGCCCAATGAACTGACCGTTCCCGCCGGGCGCGCGAGCTTTCGTATCATCAACCGCTCCGATCGGGCGGTGGAATGGGAAATCCTCGACGGCGTGCTGGTGGTCGAAGAACGCGAGAACATCGCCCCCGGCCTGAGCCAGGTGATCAACGCCAACCTGCTGCCCGGCGACTACGCCATCACCTGCGGCCTGCTGAGCAACCCACGAGGCACCTTGCATGTGACGCCAACGGCCGAGTCTGACGCCCAGGCCAAGGCCAAGCCGTCGATGGTGGCGTTTATCGGCCCGTTGTCGGAGTTCCGCGTGTACCTGAGCAGCCAGGGTAGCGCCCTGGTCAAGGCCGTGACCGCCCTGCAACAGGCGATCGACGCCGGTGACCTGGCCCAGGCCCAGGCATTCTATGTGCCGGCCCGCGAGGCTTACCAACGCCTGGCCCCCGCCTCCCAGCGCCTGGCCGAACTGGACAACGCGATCAACGCCCGCGCCGATTATTTTGAAAAACGCGAGCAGGACCCGGCCTTCAGCGGCTTCCATCGCCTGGAATACAGCCTGTTCCAGCAACGCAGTCTCGACGGCCTGTCGCCGATTGCCCAGCGCCTGACGGCCGACGTCACCACCCTCAAGCAGCAACTGCTGGCCCAGTCGCTGCCGCCGGAGCAACTGGTGAGCATCGTGGTGCGCAACCTCAACAGCCTGGCGGACGTACGCGCCATCAGCGGTGAAGAGGAACGCTACAGCCACGTCGACCTGAACGGCTTTGCCGCCAATCTGGAAGCGGCGCACAAGGTGGTCGAGTTGATGCGCCCGCTGCTGAGCAAATCCGCCGCTGACCTGTTGCCGAAAATCGACAGCGCCCTCGCCGCCTTCGATGCCGAGCTGCAGGGTTTCAACGTCGACAAAGGCTACGCCACGTATGACAGCGTTTCCGCCGATCAGCGCAAGCAGATCGCCGACAAGGCCAAGGCTCTGGCCGTTGCACTCGATGGAATCGACCCCGCCCTTGGCCTTTCCGGCCTGCAGTGAAGACGACCGCATACATGAGTGATTCAGAACAGCTTAACCTCCAGCGCCGCCGCGTCCTGCTGGGCATGGCCGCCACCGGCGCCGCGATTGCCGGCAGCAGCCTGAGCTGCCCGGCCATGGCCGCCGCCGAGCAAGTCACCACCGCACCGCGCAGCGACAAGACCCAGGACCACCACGACTTCTTCGGCCAGCACCAGAGCGGCATCGTCACCCCGCGCCCGGCCTGCGGCATGCTGGTGGCGTTCGACGTACTGGCCGCCGACCGCGAAGACCTCGAACGCCTGTTCCGCACCCTGAACGAGCGCATCGCCTTCCTGATGACCGGCGGCACCGTGCCGCAAGTCGACCCGAAACTGCCGCCCACCGACTCTGGCATCCTCGGCCCGGTGGTCACGCCCGACAACCTGACGATTACCGTGTCAGTCGGCGAATCACTCTTCGATGAACGCTTCGGCCTCACCTCCGCCAAGCCCAAGCGCCTGAGTCGCATGGTCGGTTTCCCCAACGATGCGCTGGAACCGGCGCAGTGCCACGGCGACCTGAGCCTGCAATTCAGCTCCAATACCCCGGACACCAACATCCACGCCCTGCGCGACATCGTCAAAAACTTGCCCGACCTGCTGCTGGTGCGCTGGAAGCAGGAAGGCAGCGTACCGCCCCAGGCGCCGAGCAAGCCTGGCGAGCCGGCGCAGAGCGCGCGTAACTTCCTCGGTTTCCGTGACGGTTCGGCCAACCCGAACTCCAACGACGACGCCGCGATGAACCAGATTGTGTGGGTGCAACCGGGCAGCGACGAACCCACCTGGGCCGCCCATGGCAGCTACCAGGCGGTGCGCATCATCCGCAACTTCGTCGAGCGCTGGGACCGCACCCCGCTGCAAGAGCAGGAAAGCATCATCGGCCGCGTCAAGACCACGGGCGCGCCCATGGATGGCAAGCAGGAAAGCCAGGTCCCGGATTACAGCAAGGACCCGCAAGGCAAGTTGACCAAGCTCGATGCCCACATCCGCCTGGCCAACCCGCGTACCCCGCAGACTCAGGCCAACCTGATCCTGCGCCGGCCGTTCAACTACTCCAACGGCGTCAATAAAAACGGTCAGCTGGACATGGGGCTGTTGTTCATCTGCTACCAGGCTGACCTGGAGAAAGGCTTTATCAGCGTGCAAACCCGGCTCAACGGCGAGCCCCTGGAGGAATACCTCAAGCCGGTCGGCGGCGGGTACTTCTTCACCTTGCCAGGCGTCACGGGGCCCAATGATTTCATTGGCCGCACGCTGCTCGCTGCAACGCATGCGCAAACCACTGCCAATACCTAAAACAAACCCCAGAGCGGAAACCCTCCCATGAAGAAGTCGTCTATCGCGTTGTCGTTGTTAATGACCCTCTCGCCGCTGGCAGCGTTTGCCGCTACCGCGCCGCTGGACCTGGTGGGCCCGGTGTCGGACTACAAGATCTACGTCACCGAAGAAATCGGTGAGCTGGTGACCCAGACCCAGGCGTTCACCGACGCCATCAACAAGGGCGACCTGGCCACCGCCAAGAAGCTCTACGCGCCGACCCGCGTGCACTATGAGTCGATCGAGCCGATCGCCGAGCTGTTCAGCGACCTCGACGCGTCCATCGATTCGCGCGTCGACGACCACGAAAAAGGCGTGACCGCCGAAGACTTCACCGGCTTCCACCGCATCGAGTACGCACTGTTCTCGCAAAACTCCACCAAAGGCCTGGAGGCGCTGACCGCCAAGCTCAACACCGACGTCAACGACCTGAAAACCCGTGTCGACGGCCTGACCTTCCCGCCGGAAAAAGTCGTCGGCGGTGCCGCAGCCCTGCTCGAAGAAGTCGCCGCCACCAAGATCTCCGGCGAAGAAGACCGCTACAGCCACACCGACCTGTATGACTTCCAGGGCAACATCGACGGCGCGAAGAAAATCGTCGACCTGTTCCGTGGCCAGATCGAGAAGCAGGACAAGGCCTTCCTGGCCAAGGTCGACAAGAACTTTGCCACCGTGGACAAGATCCTGGCCAAGTACAAGACCAAGGACGGCGGCTTCGAGACCTACGACAAGGTCAAGGAAAACGACCGTAAAGCCCTGGTCGGCCCGGTGAATACCCTGGCGGAAGACCTGTCGACGCTGCGTGGGAAATTGGGTTTGAACTGACCGCGTTCTGGTCAAGCCCCGGCCGTGAATCAGGCCCGGGGCTTTGTGCGCTAAGCGCTTGCCGCCCTTAGCGGCACAAACCCTTCCAGTGGCGTACCGATCGGCAACCCGTTTTCAGGATTTCTCGCGTACCAGCTTTGACCGACCTTCACCGCGTCAATCGGCTTGGAACCGACTTTCCCCGTGACAGTTTCAGAATCTTTGTCCTCTTGCTCCACTTTCGTGCGTTTAAACACCCTGCCCGAGTTCTTTACGTTGCGCAGGCTGAAGGCCGCGCGCGCCTTTTCCTCAACGCCCAGAAGGAAACTTCCTGGCGATAGCTTGGCTGCGTTGTTCGCCAATTTAGGGATAGCGGCGACGCCCCTACCGGCAGCGATCGTCATATCTGCCGCTCCATCCAGTGGATTCAAAAAGCTACTGACCAACTGAACACCCTTTTCCATTACATTAAAAGCCTTGGCACCGAAGGGCGCGACGGCTTTAGTCGATTTTATCAGCGCTTTAACTGAAGAGCCTGCGCCCCCTATTACCGCGCCGAGGCTGTCCAAGAACAATGCTTTGATCCCGTCAAAGGTGTTGCCGTTGGCCAGATCTACAATTGCCCCTACAAAGGGGATCATGCCCAGCAAGACTTTATCATTTTCGCGTGCTAGTTCTCGCTGCTCTTCCAGCGGTAACTGGCCGATGGCGAACTTCAGCATGTCATCGCGGTGATGGATAAAGTTGCTCTGCATTATCCGATCAACAATGGCTTGAGTTCGTGCGGAAGAAAAACTGTTGGGGACAACGTCTGCCCGCGTCTTTTCCGCATCCGGCGCAGCCTCCAGTGTATCGCCCAGTTTATCGATAATGATGCCCGGCGAACTCACACCAGGACGAGGCTGCGCACTGGAGTTGTAGGCATTGAAGTCAAACGGCTGCACTGCGCCATGCTCCAGTTGGATGGGAGTAGGCCCAGTATTCAAATACGCATAGTATTTCTCAGACTTCTCAATGGTCCCTCCCAAGCTCAGGTTATCCGGCAAGTCTTTACGCCTGACTATCTTCATCTTGTCCGGGAACACCTCGTAATAGCGGATGAGACCTTTGTGTTCGCTACGAATCAACGTCCCTTTGCGCCCTCGCCGCGCGTCAATCTGCATAGTCGTCTGATCTCTTAAGGGCACGTTAGTGACTTCTTCGCGCAAGGCAAACAGCTCGACGTTACCCAACTCCAGCGCCTGGCGATCAGCCAGGGGCAGGTTCGTAATCATCAGTCGCGTGGTAGCGCCCAGGCCCTGCTTAAGCTTGCCCAGGTAGCTATCAACTTCGGGGGGAACCTGGGTCTTCAGGTCGGGCAGTTTGGCAATCTTGGCATTCAGGGACGCCACGTTTTGATTAACATCGGCTTGGTCGGTCTGGCTCAGATGAGGGCTTGGGCCATATGGGGTTCTCGGGGTCTGGAGTTTGGGCACCTGCTTATCCGGAGGCAGCAACATCCAGCGATTGGGTTTGAGATCCCCGCTCATGTAAGTTTCAAGCAGAGAGCGCATTCTCGGTTCTGACAGTTTCATATTACGACGTTCATTCGGGTTGGCAATGAACACATTGATCGTTTTCAACTGTTCTTCGCTGATATCAGGAAATTCCTTTTTCAAGTTTTCCAGCGCCAATTTCTCTCGCGTAGGGAGCGGCAAATTGAATACGTCGAAGGCGTTAAGCAGTTGCTCGTGCTCGGCATTGAAACCTTTGAGTGCCTCTTGAAAATCCCCCGATTTATATTGACCGTCCAAAGACTTGGCATAAAGACCCCGCATCATGCCCCAATCAAGCAATGTGTCAGCCCCGTAACTGGTGAACAGAGCTTCCTCTTCTGTAGTCCTTCCATCCAGCCGACTAAGGGCGATGATCTCGTTGTAATTCATACTGCGCGTACTACCTTGCCCGCCCAGGCGTTCGGCAATGACGACACCCTGGCGCAGGTCTGACCATTCCGAGGAACCTACGCGAAGCGTGGTTGGTGTGTCGGGGATTAGAAACTCCGGCGCCGCGCTCGCGAGAAATAAATGCGCTATCAAAGGCGCGGTCTTGGGGTCGATCCGTGGATTGAGTTTGAGATGGTTTTCAATATCAGCCCGCAACTCGGCCATGGTTTTCCCGCTGTCGCCCGGCTTATACAGTTCATAGCCCGCCACGGTCCCAGGGCGCCCAGGGGCGCCAGGATCAATCTGCAACTTGATGGCGGCGATTACCCATTGGGCGCGCTCGTTGGATGTCATCTGTGCCGTGCCGGACGCGCCGAGGTATTTACGCCTTTGAGCAATTTCCTCCCCCCACTTCAGCGCTGCAGAACTACCAACCAGCAGCTTCAGAAAATGATCGGATTGATTGCGCAGTTGCTCTGGTGTAGCACGATCCAGCATGCCTCCCACGTCCAATTCTCTCAGGATGTTATCGCCGCGCTTACGCGAGGCATCCTCATCGCTCAAACCGGCCAGAAAGGTTTTATCGGCGGCCGACATGTAACCGGGCAACCATTTATTCACCAACAGGCCTGAGTAATTCCCCCAGGGTGCAGCCGGCTCCAGCGGCGCCAGCCAGCGGGCGACGTTCCGCACCTGCTTCACCGTCCTGGGCTCCGGAAACCCAAAAGCTTGCAAGGCTTCGACGACAGGTACGGTTTTGGCATCGTTGCCAGCAGGCATCGGGGCGCCGGTTGCGCGCACTTGGACGCCAGTCAGGGAAACCGCTTCGTCATCTCCCTTGTTTGCCAATAACGACGTGAGTGTTTTTGCCAGATCGGCACGCTGATCCAGTGTGTCAATAGCGTCTCTGGCGTGTTTGACCTGGCGCTCAAGCGCTGCCTTTTTAGAGGGTGGTAGTGCAGACCAATCGACCTTCGCCAGCGTCTTCTGGACCTTCATCACATCGCCATCGCTGGCAGGCGGCTTCACGCCATACCATCTGAGGATTGCGTTACGGGAAAAGCTGTTGCTGTTGCGGTCTACATAGGGCAAGCCCTTTGCATCAGGATCAAGGCCCCGTGCGGCAACGCGCAATTTTGCACTGACTTGCCGCCAGCCCGACGAATCGGAGGTGTTAAATGTTTGCATTTTCGAAACACCATCATGGGTTACCCTGCCAGTTACCGAGTTGCCCTTGATGACCACCGTCGACGACTCCATGTTCTTTTCCTGGAGCCAGCCCTTCAATTCGTTGGTATCGAACGCATCGCGGTATGCACTGAACAGCTTGAAGATCGTCGTGTCGGCTGGGAGTTCGACGTTTTTGTCTAACGCATTCCGCAGGGTTGAGCCGGACAGAAAAAGCTGAAGCGTTCGGTCGGCAACGGAAGACATTTCGTCCTTGCCAGGGGGCGTGTTGCTCAGCTGCGCGATGGCCGAATTCACCTGCTCAACCGTAGTGGGAGTGCCGAGTTTTGAAAACGCAAGAAATTGGCGCGCGTCATATAAGGGTTGAGAGTAAAGGGCGTTACCGGTGGCGTTACTCGACGCAACGAGCTGATCAAACTGGGTGCTGAGCGTCTCGATTGCAGTTTGCTCGTCGAGGCTGCCGCCGAGCTGGACCTTGTTGATCTCGTCCGCCAGCAAGCCTTGCAGGATGATCCAACGGTTACCTGAATCGCGCCGTTCCAGATTCCCATCGGATATCCGGTAAAGATTATCGGTACCACCGAATCCGGTCTTTTCAATGAATGTCTTGAATGCAGGCGCTGCCAGCCATTCCGCAAAACGCGCGCGTGGCCCCCGGCTGCTGCGCGCCAACGATGACGTGGGTTTTACATCAACGAATTCGCCCTTGAGGTTGAGCGTGCTTTGCGCTGCTTTGTTGTTGACCAGAGCCTGCAGCTGCGATGCCACTTGCGAACGCGTATCAAGGTCGCTGTTCTCCCGCACGAGCTGTTTGTACTGTTTGCTCCAACTGACACGTTGTTCGTCGGTTATTGCCGGCCAGCCCTCCTTTTCGAGCTGTATGCCAAGCTGTTGCCGGTCTTTCGGGAGGCTGGGAGGTTTCACACCGTAAAAACCAAGAAGGGTATTGACGTGAATAAAACCCCTTCTAACGTCAGGCAGAAACACCCCATCGGCATCGGTAGATAGCCTGCGCACTGCTGCGCAGACCTTTGCGCTGACCTCCCTCCAGCCGGATCCATCGACAGTGGTAAACCTCTGGGTTTGAGTTTTCCCATCGACATTCACGATGCCTTCAACCCGATCGCTCAAGACCCGCACCGTCGATAAATCGAATTTCCTGGACTTTAACCAGGCCTGCACCTTTGGGTCGCGCACCGCTTTACTAAAAGCATCGATGAACGGTTTGATCGAGGCATCTTCAGGAATAGGATCGTAGAAAGGCAGGATGTTGGTCAGAGAGTGAGTAAGCGCTTTCTGCAGGCTTTCATCGGCTTTTTTTGCGTCTGCGGGTGCGGGAAAAGCAGGCCTTTTGCGTTTTGTTTCGCTCAGCCCCTCGGAGCCTTTTGATGCAAGTGCGCGTTTATTGCGTACCGAAGGCAGCTCAACCCTGGCCTGCACCAACTGTCCGCCGCGCTGACGGAGTGCGCCGGTACCCGGCGCGGTCTCAGTCTCGGCCACTGCGCTCTGAGGGAGGGGTGAAGCGGCAGGATCGAGCGGCGCCGTGCTTTTACCGATGCCTGCCGAAAAATAGGAAGAAGTGGACGTACGATTACTGGCAATTGTTGACATTCTAAGTTCTCTTCACGGTTAAGGTCGCGAGAGTTCTTGTCCCTAAGAACGGTCAACCGGAAGAGTAGGAGGCGAAGCAGCTTAGACGTGTAGGCGTATTCTTATCCTTAACCACTGAAACCGAAACAGGCTACAAAATCCGGTACAAAAGCCGCTCAATCCGCACCCGGCTGACCCGCCGCAGGAACTTGCCCACCGCTTCCGGGTAATCCGGCAGCGTTTGCAGATCCTGATAACGCTCGATGCGCGTGGTGTGCTCGAAGATCTTCGCCAGCTCGGTGCGCCGTGGCGCCAGCCATTGGCCCTGCGGGTCATCGATGAGCAAGGCGTTTTCCAGGTCGAGGCGAAATGCCCTTGGGTTGAGGTTGTTGCCGGTCAGCAAGGTGTAACGCTGGTCGACCCACATGCCTTTGAGGTGGTAGGTGTTGTCGCCGTCGCGCCACAGGTGCAGGTTCAACTGGCCGCTATCGATCACCGGCTGGTGGCGCTTGGCGAAGCGACGCAGGCTGATTTCATACAGGTAAGGCAGCGCCGAGATCACCTTGAACGGCTCGCTGGGCGGTATATAGAAATCGTTGGCGGTCTTGTCGCCGACGACAATGTCCACCTTCACCCCGCGCGCCAGGGCCCGATTGATTTCACGGGTCACCGGCAATGGCAGGTTGAAGTACGGCGTGCAGATGGTCAGTTGCTGCTGGGCGCTGGCAATCAACTCGAGGATCACTCGGTTCAGCGGGTTGTTCTTGCCCACACCCAGCAACGGGCTGATGGACAAGTGCCCATTGGGCAGCAAGCCGGTGGTGGTGTCGTAGCTGGCGTGCTTGAGGCGGCTGCGCAGGTCGCCGATGTCGTTGCGCAGGCTGCGGGTGGTCGGCGGGTTGGGCAGGTCCAGGCGATGCACCGCCTTGGAGGCGACCAAGCCATGTTCCACCAGGTGCTGCATGGAGTCGGCCAGGGGCTTGCTGTGGACCAGGTGATAACGGTCAAAGCGGTACTTGTCGAGCTTGTGCAAGTACACATTGTTCAAGCTTGCGCCGCTGTACAACACGCTGTCGTCGATCACGAAGCCCTTGAGGTGCAACACGCCGAACAGCTCGCGGGTTTGCACCGGCACGCCGTACACCGGCACTTCACTGCTGTGGCGCGCGGTCATGGCCTGGTACCAGGCGCTGTTGCCCGGCTGCTTGCCGGCACCGATCAGCCCACGTTGGGCGCGTAGCCAGTCAACCACCACCACGATGTCCAATTCCGGTCGCGCAGCCTTGGCGGCGTGCAGGGCGTCGTAGATCTCCTGCCCGGCTTCGTCATGCTGCAAGTACAGCGCCACGATGTAGATGCGCCGGGTGGCCTGGGGGATTTTTTCCAGCAGGCAACGGCGATAGGCATCGGCGCTGGGCAGCACCTCGATGGCCTCGGGAGTCAGGGGGAAACCGCGCAGTTTGGGCAACAGGGAGCGTTTGAAGAACGACGGCATAGGGCTCGCAGTGGGTCGAATCCAAAGAGGCCCCGAGCTTACACCATGGGGGTGCTCAGGTCTTGGTGTGACCGGTTGAAAAATCTTGTTGACCAAGGAGAACGATCGTTCTACTGTCGGCAACATGAACGACATAACCAACACTGAAACCCGCGACATCATCCTCGACGTCACCGAAAAACTGATCTATCGCCATGGCATCGCCGCCACCGGCATGGACTTTCTGGTGAAGACCGCCGGGGTCTCGCGCAAAAGTATCTACCGCTACTTCGCCAACAAAGACGAGTTGGTGATTGCCGCCCTGCAGCGCCGCGACGAACGCTGGATGCAGTGGCTGCGTGATGAAGTTGAACCCCACGAAGGCAGCGGCGCGCGCCTGCTGGCGCTGTTCGACGCGCTCAAGGCGTGGTTTGGCTCGGCGGATTTTCGCGGCTGCGCCTTTATCAACACCAGCGGCGAAACCGGCAACCCGCAAGACCCGGTGCGCCTGTTGGCCAAGGCGCATAAACAGAAACTGTTCGAGTACGCCCTTGAACTGTGCAAAGCACATGGCACCCCCGACCCCGAACGGCAGGCCGCGCAACTGCTGATCCTGATCGATGGCGCCATTACCGTTGCCCTGGTAATGGGTGATTCAACGGCTGCCGATAATGCGAAATGCATGGCGCGAACGTTATTGGGACTTTAAGCAACTTCGTTCAAGCAGGAGTCAAGATATGCCAACGACCACAGAAACACGCCCGCCCTTGCCGCCGTTCACCCGCACGTCGGCCATCGAGAAAGTACGCTTGGCCGAAGACGGCTGGAACTCCCGCGACCCGCAGCGCGTGTCCCTCGCCTACACCCTGGACACAAAGTGGCGTAACCGCGCCGAGTTCGCCCATAACCGCGAAGAGGCCAAGGGGTTTCTCACGCGCAAATGGGCCAAGGAGCTGGATTACCGGCTTATCAAGGAATTGTGGGCGTTCACCGATAACCGTATCGCCGTGCGCTATGCCTATGAATGGCACGACGATTCGGGTAACTGGTTCCGCTCGTACGGAAACGAGAATTGGGAGTTCGATGAGAACGGCCTGATGGCCAATCGGTTTGCGTGCATCAATGACCTGCCGATCAAAGAGAGTGAGCGCAAATTCCACTGGCCGCTGGGCCGGCGCCCGGATGAGCATCCGGGGCTATCCGAACTGGGTCTCTAAGACCTGGTGCAGTAACCAAATGTGGGAGGGGGCTTGCCCCCGATAGCGGTGGGTCAGCTGTTGATAGGCTGACTGATACACCGTCATCGGGGGCAAGCCCCCTCCCACATCGGATTGTTGCTGTGGCTCAGTCCTGATTCAGGCCCACGCGATACAACACGCCATTATCTTCATCGGTCAGCACATACAGGAAGCCATCCGGCCCCTGCCGGACATCGCGGATCCGCGCTTTCAGCCCTTCCAGCAAGCGCTCCTCATGGACCACCTTATCGCCGTCGAACTGCAGGCGGATCAGCTCCTGGCTGGCCAGTGCGCCAATAAACACATTGTGCTGCCACGGTTTGAAGCGGTCGGCATCGTAGAAGGCCATGCCGCTGATGCCTGGTGATTTTTCCCATACATGGTGCGGCTGCACGGTGCCTTCGGCGGTCTTGCCCTTGGCTTCGGGAATCGGTGTCAGCGAATAATTGATGCCGTGGGTCGCCAGCGGCCAACCGTAGTTCTTGCCACGCTCGATGATGTTGATTTCATCGCCGCCACGGGGCCCGTGTTCGTTTTCCCAGATCGTGCCGCTCCATGGGTTCAGCGCCAGCCCTTGAGGATTGCGTTGGCCGTAGGACCAGATTTCCGGGCGCACGCCCTCTTGGCCGACAAAGGGGTTGTCATCGGGTATGCGGCCGTCCGGGTAGATGCGTACAACTTTGCCTTGCAGCTTGTCGAGGTCCTGGGCGGTCGGGCGGTCGTTGTTTTCCCCCAGGGTCACGAACAGGTAGCCGTCACGGTCGAAGGCCAGGCGCGAGCCGAAATGGTTGCCGGTGGAGAGCTTCGGCTCCTGGCGCAGGATCACCTTGAAATCGCTCAGGCCGCTCAGGTCGGCGGCCAGGCGCCCGCGCCCCACCGCCGTACCGGCCTTGCCATCCTTGCCGCCGCCTTCGGCGTAGGTCAGGTAGACCATGCGGTCTTGCTTGAAGTCGGGTGACAGCACCACGTCAAGCAAACCACCCTGACCCTTGGCCCACACTTCAGGCACACCGGTCAGCGGCGCAGACAGCTTGCCGTCCTTGCTGACAACGCGCAGGTGGCCAGGCCGCTCAGTCACCAGGAAGCCCTGCTGGTCCGGCAAAAACGCCACGGCCCACGGGTGGTCGAGGCCTTGGGCGACAGGCGTGACGGTAATGCTGCCTTGCTCACTGGGGAACTGCTGGGCATCGGCGGCATGCACGGCTGCCAACGGCAGGGTTGCGCACAGCGCGGCGAGTAGGGTTTTACGTATCAACATAGGGCGAAGTCCTTACCGGCGATTGCCGTTGGCATCATAGGTGGGGGCTTTGGTTTCGGTGGCAGGACGGCTCGGCGCGGCATCGCGCTGAGGGTAGCGATTGCCGATGCCACCGTTTTCCAAGGTGGGTGGGCGCTGGGTCGGCCCGGTCTGGATACCACGGGTCGCCGGCGCAGCGGGCTGGGTGCCCTGCATGCTGTTGGGGTTGGCCCGGTGAATCGGGCTGTTATTGGAATCGCTTCTGCCCGGCAGGCTTTGCGCGTAGGCAAACGGGGTGAGTGCCAGGCCTAACGCCAGCACTGCAAGATGACGCACACAACGGTTCATGACAAAGCCTCTCTGAAGCCAGGAGTACGAGCGTTCGATAACACGCTACGCCTTGGGTTCGGCTTTCGACACTAAATAGTTTCTCATCAGGTGTAACACGATCTGTCCGCACATCCAGCGAGGGAAACTTTTCGTACGGGCTTCAAGTCACCAGAAGACAGTCTCCCCTAAAGGAATCGTACGTATGCCACGGGCAATCTGGAAAGGCGCCATCAGTTTCGGCTTGGTTCATATCCCGGTATCGCTGGTGTCGGCCACCGCCGCCCAAGGCGTGGATTTTGACTGGCTGGACAAACGCAGCATGGACCCGGTGGGCTACAAACGGATCAACAAGACCACCGGCAAGGAAGTCACCAAGGAGAATATCGTCAAGGGCGTGGCCTTCGAAAAAGGCCGCTATGTGGTGCTCAGCGAAGACGAAATCCGCTCGGCCCACCCCAAGTCGACCCAGACCATCGAAATCATCGCGTTTGTGGCCAGCGACCAGATCCCCCTGCAGAACATCGACACGCCCTACTTCCTGGCGCCGGATAAACGCGGCGGCAAGGTCTACGCCCTGCTGCGCGAAACCCTCAAAAAAACCCGCAAGGTCGCGCTGGCCAATGTGGTGCTGCACACCAAGCAGCACCTGGCCGCACTGATGCCTTTGGAATCGGCGCTGGTGCTGGTGATGCTGCGCTGGCCTGCCGAGGTGCGCAGCCTGGACGAGCTGGAGTTGGGCAGCGACGTCACCAAACCCAGCCTGGCCAAGGGCGAGCTGGACATGGCCAAACGCCTGGTCGAAGACATGAGCGCCGACTGGCAACCCGAGGACTATCGCGACAGCTTCCAGGAAAAAATCATGGCGCTGGTGGCGAAGAAGGCCAAGGCCGGCAAGATCGAGGACGTGGAATCCCAGGACGGCGGCGAGGAGCGCAAGTCTGCCGACGTGATCGACCTGACCGAGCTGCTCAAACGTAGCCTGGCGGGCAAACCGCCAGCGAAAAAACCTGCCAGCAAAAAGACCAGTAAAAAGGCCTCCTGAGCCAGCCCTTCGCAGGACAACGACATGACCAAGCCCCTGAGCGAATACAACCGTAAACGCGATTTCCAGATCACCGCCGAGCCGGCCGGCAGTGCTGCCACCGGCAAGCGCAAGGCGTCGGCGCTGAGCTTTGTGATCCAGAAGCACGACGCGCGCAACCTGCACTATGACTTTCGCCTGGAGCTCGACGGTGTACTGCTCAGTTGGGCAGTGCCCAAGGGCCCCAGCCTGGACCCGAGCCAGAAACGCCTGGCCGTGCACGTTGAGGATCACCCGCTGAGCTACGGCAGCTTTGAAGGCAGCATCCCGGCCGGTCAATACGGCGCCGGGGATGTGATTGTGTGGGATCGCGGCGTGTGGCAACCCCATGATGACCCGCGCAAGGCCTACGCCGCCGGCAAACTCAAGTTCACCCTGCTCGGCGAAAAACTCTCCGGTGACTGGGCCCTGGTGCGCACACACCTCAGGGGCAGTGGCGACAAACAGCAGTGGCTGCTGATCAAGGAAAAAGACCCACAGGCACGCCCCGCCGCCGACTACGACATCGTCAAGGCGCAGCCCGACAGCGTGCTCAGTGAGGCCTCGATCGGCGCGCCAAAGCCTAAGGCCAAAGCAAAAGCCAAGCCGAAGAAGGTCAATACCACGCTTCCGGAACAACTCGCACCGCAGTTGGCAACCCTGGTGGACCGTGCGCCCGAGGGCAACTGGCAATACGAAATCAAGTTCGACGGCTACCGCATGCTGGCGCGCATCCGTGACGGCGAGGTGCGCTTGTTTACCCGCAACGGCCACGACTGGACCGAACGCCTGCCGCGCCAGGCCAAGGCGCTGCAGGCTCTCAAGCTCAACGACAGTTGGCTCGACGGCGAGGTGGTCAGCCTCAATGGCGACGGCTTACCCGACTTCCAGGCGCTGCAGAATGCCTTTGATATCGGCCGCAGCCTGGACATCGTCTACTACCTGTTCGACGCGCCCTACCTGGACGGCAATGACCAGCGCCAGGCGCCGGTGGAGCAACGCCGCGCTGTGCTCAAGACCGCCCTCTCCGCCAGCCGCAGCAAGCTGCTGCGTTTCTCCGAAGCCTTTACCGCCAACCAGCGCGATATTTTTGAAAGCGCCTGCGACCTGGC
The DNA here is from genome assembly GCF_979253585.1 of Pseudomonas sp. AC463. NCBI lineage: Bacteria > Pseudomonadati > Pseudomonadota > Gammaproteobacteria > Pseudomonadales > Pseudomonadaceae > Pseudomonas > Pseudomonas sp. AC463. The sequence goes on from NZ_CEEDDZ010000001.1 coordinate 374,401, forward strand.
GCTGGAAGGCGTGATTGGCAAGCGGCTCGGCAGCCCCTATGTATCGAGCCGCAACACCGATTGGGTCAAGCTCAAATGCCGCCTGCGCCAGGAGTTCGTGATCATCGGCTACACCCGGCCCAAAGGCTCGCGCAGCGGTTTTGGCGCCCTGCTGCTGGCGGTCAATGACGACACCGGCCTGGTGTATGCCGGCCGCGTGGGCACCGGGTTTGACCAGGCCGCGCTGAAACACATCTATGCCCAGCTCACTCCTCTGGAACGCAAGGTCTCGCCCCTGGTTAAACCGCTCACCAGCGCCCAGGCGCGTGGCGTGCATTGGGTGGAACCGCAACTGGTGGGCGAAGTGCAGTTTGCCGAGTGGACCCGTGAGGGCGTGGTGCGCCAGGCAGCGTTCGTCGGCTTGCGTACCGACAAGCCCGCCGCCCAGATCATCCACGAGCAGCCGCGCGCAGCCAAATCCCTGAAGGCGCCAAAAACCGCGAAAACCAGCGGGGTAAACATCACTCACCCCGAACGGGTCATTGACCGCCAAAGCGGCACGCAGAAACAGCAACTGGCGCAGTTCTACGCCAGCATCAGCGAGTGGCTCCTGCCGTTCCTGCGCCATCGCCCTGTGTCATTGCTCAGAGCGCCGGAAGGCGTCGAGGGCGAACAGTTTTTCCAGAAACACTCGGAACACCTGGCGATTCCCAACATCAAGCACCTGGACCCGGCGCTGGACCCCGCCCATGCGCGCCTGATGGAAATCGACAACGCCCGCGCCCTGCTCGGTGCGGTGCAAATGGGCACGATTGAATTGCATACCTGGGGCGCCACCGCGGACAAAATCGAAACGCCGGACCTGTTTGTGCTGGACCTTGACCCGGACCCGGCGCTGCCGTGGAAAAGCATGCTGGAGGCGGCGCAGTTGACCCTCTCGGTGCTGGATGAATTGGGCCTCGAGACCTTCGTCAAGACCAGCGGCGGCAAAGGCCTGCACCTGATCGTACCGCTGGCGCGGCGCGACGGCTGGGACACGGTGAAAGCCTTTGCCAAAGCCATCGCGCAATTCATGACCGCACAACTGCCCGAGCGCTTTACCGCCACCTCCGGGCCGAAAAACCGCGTGGGCAAGATCTTTATCGACTACCTGCGCAATGCGCGTGGGGCCAGCACCGTGTCCGCCTATTCGGTGCGCGCACGCCCGGGTTTGCCGGTGTCGGTACCGGTCAGTCGCAAGGAGTTGGAAGGGTTACGCGGCGCCCAACAGTGGACAGTCGCCAACCTGCACCAGCGCCTGGAAAGCTTGAACGCTGATCCGTGGGCCGGCTATGCCAATCGGCAGAGGATCACCCGCAAGATGTGGGACAGGCTGGGCGCGACGCCGCCTGAGTGAGCCGCGCCTCAGGCTTCAGATAATAATGAAGATAACTGCCAGGGCGGCGAAGATCGCCCATTTTTCCAGGTAGTAACGTGCGCGGTTGCGCTTTTTCAGCTCTTTGCCACGCAAGCGGATCTTGTACAGGCGGGTAAAGGCTCGGTTCAGGCCACCGGTCTTGTCCCCGGCATCGTTGGGCGAGCCCGCGGCGGCCATCACGTTGCGGCTGAACCAGCGATTGAACGCCGCGGCCCAGCGGTATTTCATCGGGCGCTCGATATCGCAGAACAGGATGATGCGGTTCTGCTGTGTAGTGTTTTCGGCGTAGTGAATGTAGGTTTCGTCGAACATCACCGGCTCGCCATCGCGCCAGTAATAGCTCTCGCCGTCGACATTGATGTAGCAGCCCGGATCGTTCGGCGTGTCCAGGCCCAGGTGATAACGATAGGAGCCTGCATACGGGTCGCGGTGGCGCACCAGCTTCGAGCCCGGCGGCAGCTCGGCGAACATGGCGGCCTTGATCGAACCGATGCTCTGCACCAGCTCGGTGGTGCGCGGGCACAGCTTCATCGCCGAAGGGTGACTGTCGCCATACCATTTGAGGTAAAAGCGCTTCCAGCCGGATTTGAAGAACGAGTTGAAACCCACGTCGTTGTATTGGTCCGAGCGCTTGATTTCACCGGCGCGCATCAAGTTCTGGCCTTCCTCGCGAATCTCCTCCCAGTGTTCCTGCAAGGGGCTCAGGTCGGGGAAATCGCTGGGCGACAGATACGGTCGGCCAGGCAGCTTGGAGAACAGATAGAGGAAGCAGTTGATCGGCGCCAGGAAGGTCGAATGATCACTGAGTTGGCGCCCCAGCTTATGCCGCACCCGGCCGCGCAGGTGTACATACGCGATGGAGGCAACGTAGAGAACAACAATGGTGAGTTTCAAGGGATTTCGTCACACGTCAGAAGAGAACAGGCTGCTCCTGCGCGCCCACAACGGCCGAGGATGGATAGCAGCACCTGAAATCACAATTCACACAATCGGTACGAGGGGCGGCTTGACTACCGGCTCGTTGCCATTGGCAGTTATTTAGCCACAGTTTGTAACCAAAAGTTAACTAAGAATTGTGAAAAGCTGTCTTCTCGATAGGCCGGGTAATAGCCTCGGCGGGCTGTCCTTGCAACAGGCCCGCGAGGTGTCTGCGTGGCCCTATCGGCGCGGAAAACGCTGTTCGTCCGACACGGAGAACGGCCCGTGTTCGCGTCGCACTTGCACAAAATGGCGAATCAACGCGAGCAACATCCCCAGCATCAGCCCGCCGGCAACACTGAGTGCGATAACCAGCGCGCCCCTGGGTTTGATCGGGCTCAGCGGTTCTTGCGCTTGCCGATCCACCATCACCAGTTTCAGGTCACTCATGTCGATATTGAGGCTGCGCAACCGCGAATCTTCGGACCAGAGTGGCTCAACGTCCGACAGGAACATGTCTTCATTCGTACGATTGCTGAGTACCTCCACTTCGCGATTGACCTCGAGCATGCGCAACTCCTTGCCGATCTCGGCGACCCGGCGATTGGTGAAGTCGTCGTTGGCACGCTGACTCAGCGTCGCCCGCTCGGCCTCCAACACTTCGGTGCCCATGAAGTACAGCGGCACCGTCTGGTTAGTCACCACGGTGCGCATCACCTGGTTTGGCCCGCGTGACGCTTCAGCCCCCATGGACGAAGGCGTCGTGGGCGTCTTGATGCCGATGGACCTGGCAATCGCGATCGCCTCCGCCAGTTCCGCCAGGCGGCTGGTGCGCTCGACCTTCATCTGCGAACGCAAGGCGGTCAGTTCGTCCTGCAAACGCGCACGCTTGACCTTGTCGGCCTCCAGCAACCTGGCGATTCTCGACTCCTTGCCCGTCTCGTAGTTAGCCCGTGCGGCGTCGATCTTGCCCTTGATCTCGTTAAGGCGGTTGTTGACGATGACCTTGAGGTCCGCCCCCACCTGGTTACGCTCCAGCGCAATGGCGTAGTCGACAAAGCCGTTGAGAATCGCAACGCCGTCGACGCCTTTGGGGTACTGCATCTCCAGGCGAATATAGCCGTTGGCTGGCTCGGCGCTCTTGGGATTCGCCTGCACCAGGTTGATAGCGTTGCGGTTGAACGCCTCGAAGCTCTGCTCCAGGCTCTGGCCGGGCCGCTGAAAGGCTTCGAACAACGCGGGGTTGGACCGGAAAAAGCCTAACCGCGCCTCGTAGGAGTCCAGTCGCGCGCCGACCTTGGCCAATGCATCGGCCGGTGGCAGCTTGTAGACTTCGGAGCGGTTGAGCGCGTCCAGTTCGTTGATCGCCGCAGGCCGCAACACGCTACTGACCTGGTAAACCCTGGGTGCCAGAAACGCGTAGCCTACTCCCACAAGGCCCGCCAGAATCGTGCAACCGATAACCAGTCTTTTTTGTTTCCAGATCGCGTGAAACAGTTCAAACAGATCAATTTCGTCCGACGGCAAATGTCGGTGTAGCTGGGGAGTGTTATTCAAAGTTCATACACCCTGATGAGTTGAAATCCAGCGCCCAAAAACACAGACCTGAATAACAACGGAATAAACAGGGGGCAACGTCCGGGCGCGTGGCATACGCGGCCCGCTGCCAGCAAGGGGACCACCCAATTGACTGAACCCTCATACTTAAGCATCGTGAGGTTTCATTTCAGCGACACGGGTGTCATGACCGGCAGACACCCGAAGCATAGACGGCCTGTTACAGGACGTTACCCAGCGGCGAGGCAAAATAACGCTAATTGCCTGTCGTTAAAGAAAAAACAGATAAAAATCTAAAAAATAGGAAACTTCCCACGATCAACTACGCATCAAGGTTATAAACAGCCGTATTGTCCGTTACGACCCGCGCTTAGCCCTTCAGCAAAAAGGAATTTGTATGTCATCCATTTCAGACCCGGATTTTCAGGCCCTTCAAGGTGCCTGGGAGCAAACCTCACTCGAAGACAGTGGCGTGCTCAACCCGGTCGATGCCCACAGCGCGCCAGGCGCAATCACCACCATCTATGGCGACCGCTTCGAAGTGAAGACAGTCAGTGGCGAGGTGTTATTGGCGGGGCGGTTTTTCCTCGACAGCGCCACCATTCCCAAGAGCATTACCTGGATAGACTCCATAGGTGATGACGCCGGCAAGCGTCTACCTGCCAGTTATCGCCTTGAAGGGGATGAGTTCGTGTTCATTGCTGCGGATGAAAGTATGCCCAGGCCAGTCTCATTCAGTACCGGCCCAGGTCAAACCATGCGCACATTCGTACGGCGCGCCTGATCAGCGCCACTTACGACGCTGCGACAGTATTTTCACAAAGCCTTCACTTTCGGGTCTATAGGGTGAAGCCTACCTACTCCAGTGAATCCCTTAGCCCGCCTCTCCTCGCGGGCTTTTTTTTGCCTCAGGCATGACCCTTGGTGGCGGTCAGGGTAAAGCACAGGGGAATCTGGCCCGGCTGGTGCTCGTACTGGTCGTAGAGCTCCTCGCGGTTGGAGTGGGCGTACTCCTGCAAATGGCTGATCTGCAGGTTCGCACCGATCGCGGCACTGACCACCTCGCCCAGCGTGTGCACATACCAATAGGAAGTCGGGCCCGCCACTTCGCCCTCGCCCTCATACACAATCGACTCCTGCAGCACGAATGGCTCACGCCGGAAATATGAGGTCGCCGGCAACAGCGGGTTTTGTGCACGCGGGTCGAACACTTCCAGAAACGGATGGGTTTCGTACATCACCAGGATACCCCCGGGTTTGAGGGTGCTGGCGACGTGACGCATGAACAGCGCCACATCCGGCATCCAGCCCAGCACGCCGATGGTCAACAGGGCGATATCAAAGCGCTGGTGCAACCGTTGGGGCAACTGGTGGATGTCGCTTTCGATAAATTCGGGGTTATGCGGCGATGCGCTGGCCAACTCGCGCGCCTGCTGGAGAAAGGCGCTCGATTGGTCCACGCCGACCACCGATCGCGCGCCCAGGCCGAACAGCGACAGGCTTTCGCGGCCGTTGTTGCAGCACAGTTGCACCACCTCCTTGCCAGCGACGCCCACCTGTTGCAGCAGGCCGGTGATGGTCGGGTCGAAGCAGGAAAAATCGGCGTCGCCAACGTTGTTCAGCAGCGCCGTCCAGGTGGCGGTGGTTTTGTGCAGGTCGGCGGATTGGTCCCAGGCGTCCTTGTTGCAGGCAATCGCCTGCTGAGCTGAGGGCATGTCCATTGCGGCTCCAGATAATCGTTCCAGTGGGGCTCGAAAAGTAAGCCAAGTGACCACGGATTAAAACCCCGGCAACGCGTGAAACTTAACCCAAAGCCCACAGGTCACTAGCCCATCGAGCGTTCAGTCGTTGAACGCCCTCCCCCGTAGACCGCGCCATGGCCAACCCCTCCGACCTGCGTAATACGCTGTCCCTGGACAGCCTGAATTTTTTCCTGGCGGATGTGCGCGACGGCCTCGGGCCGTACCTGGCCATCTACCTGCTGGCCGTGCACCAGTGGGACCCGGCCAGTATCGGCGTGGTCATGACCCTGGCCGGCATCGCCGCGCTGATTACCCAGGGCCCGGCGGGCGCGTTGATCGACCGCACCCGCAGCAAGCGCGCGGTGGTTGCGGTGGCGGCGATTCTGGTGACCGCCAGTTGCCTGTTGCTGCCGTTTGTCAGCTCATTCAGCCTGGTGGCTTTGACCCAGGCCGCCAGCGCCGTCGCAGCGTCGGTGTTCGCGCCGGCCATTTCGGCGATTTCCCTGGGTATCACCGGGCCACGCGCCTTCACCCGGCGCACCGGGCGCAACGAAACCTTCAACCACGCCGGCAATGCCGTGGCCGCACTGCTGGCCGGTGGCCTGGCGTACCTGTTCGGCCCGGTGGTGGTGTTCTACCTCATGGCTTTCATGGCCGCGGCCAGCGTGATCGCCATCAGTTGCGTGTCGGCCAAGGCCATCGACCACGACGTGGCCCGCGGCTTCGACCCCGCCCACGCCGGCGACCACGAACAACCGTCCGGCCTGCGGGTGTTGTTGGCCAACCGTCCATTGTTGTTGTTCGCCATCTGCTGCGCGCTGTTTCATTTGGCCAACGCCGCCATGTTGCCGCTGGTCAGCCAGAAGCTCGCGCAGATCAACCTGCAGATGGCCACGCCGCTGACCTCCGCCTGCATCGTCGCCGCACAGCTGGTGATGGTGCCGACGGCCTGGCTGGTAGGTATTAAGGCTGATGTGTGGGGGCGCAAGCCGCTGTTGCTGGCCGGGTTCATGATTCTGCCGCTGCGCGGTGTGCTGTATACGCTGTCCAGCGACCCTTACTGGCTGGTGGCCGTGCAGATGCTCGACGGCATCGGTGCAGGCGTGTTTGGCGCGCTGTTCCCGGTGATCGTCAAGGACCTGACCCAGGGCACCGGCCGCTTCAATGTAAGCCTGGGCGCGCTGTCCACGGTTTTTGGCCTGGGCGCGGCCCTGAGCAGCAGCCTGGCCGGTTTCGTAGTGCAACAGGCTGGCTATGACGCGGCGTTCCTGACCCTGGCCGGCGTGGCGGCCGTCGCGTTGGCGCTGTTATGGCTGGCGATGCCGGAGACCCTGGTAAAAGCATCTTTCGCGCGCCATACAACTGTCGCCTGACATATGCGACAATGCGCGCCAAATTCCAACACACATCCCCCATTTTTTGCTCAGCGACCGGGTTTCGCGCCTTGATGTCGCTGTTGATGCATGCCTGAAGGCTCCTGCCGCCACGCTCGCAACCCATTGATAGGTAAAGTAATTGATCTCCACAGCTAACATCACCATGCAGTTCGGCGCCAAGCCGCTCTTCGAGAACGTCTCGGTCAAGTTCGGCGCCGGCAACCGGTATGGTTTGATCGGTGCCAACGGTTGCGGCAAGTCGACCTTCATGAAAATCCTCGGCGGCGACCTCGATCCGTCCGGCGGCCAGGTCATGCTGGAGCCGAATGTGCGCCTGGGTAAACTGCGCCAGGACCAGTTCGCCTACGAAGAATTCACCGTGCTCGACACCGTGATCATGGGCCACGAAGAACTGTGGAAGGTCAAGGCCGAGCGCGACCGCATCTACTCGCTGCCGGAAATGAGCGAAGACGACGGCATGGCCGTGGCCGAGCTGGAAACCGAATTCGCCGAGATGGACGGCTACACCGCCGAATCCCGTGCCGGCGAGCTGCTGTTGGGCCTGGGCATCCCCCTGGAACAACACTTCGGCCCCATGAGCGAAGTGTCGCCAGGCTGGAAACTGCGCGTATTGCTGGCCCAGGCGTTGTTCTCCGACCCTGAAGTGCTGTTGCTCGACGAACCGACCAACCACTTGGACATCAACACCATCCGCTGGCTGGAAAACATCCTGACCCAGCGTTCCAGCCTGATGATCATCATCTCTCACGACCGTCACTTCCTGAACAGCGTGTGCACCCACATGGCTGACCTGGACTACGGCGAGCTGCGCCTGTTCCCGGGCAACTACGATGAGTACATGACCGTGGCGACCCAGTCCCGCGAGCAGTTGCTGTCGGACAACGCCAAGAAGAAGGCGCAGATATCCGAGCTGCAATCCTTCGTCAGCCGCTTCTCGGCCAACGCCTCGAAAGCCAAGCAGGCCACCTCCCGTGCCAAGGCGATCGACAAGATCCAGCTGGCCGAGGTCAAGCCTTCGAGCCGTGTGAGCCCGTTCATCCGTTTCGAACAGACCAAAAAGCTGCACCGCCAGGCGGTCATGGTCGAGAAGATGGCCAAGGGTTTCGACGGCAAGCCGCTGTTCAAGGACTTCAGCTTCCAGGTTGAAGCCGGCGAGCGCGTGGCGATCATCGGCCCGAACGGTATCGGCAAGACCACCCTGCTGCGCACCCTGGTCAACGAACTGACCCCGGACGCCGGCAGCATCAAGTGGACCGACGCTGCAGAACTGGGCTACTACGCCCAGGACCACGCCCACGACTTCGAAACCGACATGAGCCTGTTCGACTGGATGGGCCAATGGACCCAGGGCGAGCAAGTGATCCGTGGCACCCTGGGCCGCATGCTGTTCTCCAACGACGAGATCCTCAAGTCGGTCAAGGTGATTTCCGGTGGTGAGCAAGGTCGCATGCTGTTCGGCAAGCTGATCCTGCAGAAGCCGAACGTGCTGATCATGGACGAACCGACCAACCACTTGGACATGGAATCCATCGAGGCGCTGAACCTGGCGCTGGAAAACTACCCGGGCACGCTGATCTTCGTCAGCCACGACCGTGAGTTCGTATCGTCCCTGGCCACCCGCATCATCGAGTTGAGCGCCGACGGCGTGATCGACTTCAGCGGCACCTATGACGACTACCTGCGTAGCCAGGGCGTAGTGTTCTAAACACGCCCTGCTGCACGCAAAAGCCCCGTCCACTGTGACGGGGCTTTTTTGCATCTTGCGGTCAATGGCAGACGGGCTGCGGGCTGTAAAAGTAGTTAGCCTGCTTTCTTTTCCCCCAAGCCCTTGCCATGATGCCCTCACCGCCCGCCCGCGAACGAGTGCCCATGTCCCAAGCCGCCCCCTCCTCCCTGTCGATCACCCTGCAGATCGTTTCCATCGTCTTCTACACCTTCATCGCCTTTATCTGCATCGGCCTGCCGATTGCGGTGATCCCGGGCTATGTACATGAGCAACTGGGCTTCAGCGCGGTGGTGGCTGGGGTGACCATCGGCTCGCAATACCTGGCCACCTTGCTCAGCCGCCCCATGGCCGGGCGCATGTCCGACAACGTGGGCACCAAGCGTGCGATCGTGCTGGGGCTGGCGGGGATTCTGGTGAGTGGCGTGCTGACGTTCATTGCCACACTGATGCAGAGCATGCCGAGCCTGAGCCTGGGCATTCTGATCGTTGCGCGACTGCTGCTTGGCGTGGCCCAGGGGTTGATCGGCGTGGGCACCATCAGCTGGTGCATGGGCGCGGTGGGCGCCGAACACACGGCGCGCTCGATTTCCTGGAACGGTATTGCTTCCTACGGCGCCATCGCCATCGGTGCGCCGCTGGGCGTGGTGATGGTTGCCGAATACGGCTACAACAGCCTGGGCATTGCCCTGACGGTGCTGGCGGCGCTGGGCCTGGTGCTGATCCGCAACAAGCCCTCGGTGCCGGTGGTGCGCGGCGAGCGCCTGCCGTTCTGGGCGGTATTCGGGCGCATCGCACCGTTTGGCGCCAGCCTGTGCCTGGCGTCCATCGGCTACGGCACGCTGACCACCTTTATCACCCTGTACTACCTCAATCGCGGCTGGGCCGGCGCGGCGTACTGCCTGACCGTGTTTGGCGTGTGCTTTATCCTCTCGCGGCTGCTATTCATCTCGGCGATCAGCCGCTTCGGCGGCTTTCGCGCGGCGATTGCCTGCATGACCATCGAGACGCTGGGCCTGACCCTGCTGTGGCTGGCGCCGTCTACCGGCGTGGCGTTGATTGGCGCCGGGCTGACCGGCTTTGGCTTGTCGCTGGTGTACCCGGCGCTGGGCGTAGAAGCGATCAAGCAAGTGCCCAACAGCAGCCGCGGCGCGGGGCTGAGTGCATATGCAGTGTTTTTTGATTTGGCCCTGGCGATTGCCGGGCCGTTGATGGGGTTTGTCGCCCTGAACCTGGGCTACGGCTGGATTTTCTTTTGCGCCGCCCTGCTGTCGGTCACGGCGCTGGGCGTGACGCTGCTGCTCAAGCGGCGCGCTTACTGATCGGCCGTCTGCAAACCGGCGCGGGTGGATTGCCCGAGGGTGTGGCTGAAGAAGCGACCGGCTTCTGAGATCAAATCACGGTGAATGCCTTCGCGGTCGACGCCATCGGCGTCCGTGCAGATCGCCGGCATCGCGGCTAACTGGTCGCTGTCGCACGGCGCCATGAACACAAAGTGCCCGGCTCCGGCCAGCAGCTTGAAGTCCGGCGGTTCCGGCAGCTTGCGCGCCAGCGCGGCGGCGTTCTTGTCCACCGCCACCAGCTTGTCGCCGTCGCCGCTGTAGAGCAACACCGGCACGTGTACGTCGGCCAGGGTGTGGCGGCCGAACATCAGGCTCAGCGGCGCCATCAGCATCAGTGCGTGAATGCGCGGGTCGGATTGTGGCTGCAGGTCGTCACGGTCCACCACCAGTTCACCTTTGGTGGTGCACGCATCGCGGTCCTCCGGGCGTTCCTGGCAATAGCGGCGCAGGCGGTCGAAATCCGGCTTGGCGCCTGCCAGGATCAACGCGGTTTCGCCGCCGGCCGAATAACCGATCACGCCCACTTGGTCGATGTTGACGAACGGCGACAGCATCGGGTCACCGAGGGTGGCCGTGATCGCTTCGGAAATCTGGATCGGCCGGCCATACAGGTTGCTCACCGTGCCAAGGCGGCTATGGTCCTTGTAGTTGTCGCCAGGGTGCAGCACCGCAACCACCACAAACCCCTTGCGTGCCAGGGACGTGGCCAGGTCATGCAGGGCCAGCGGCGTGCCGGTATTGCCGTGGGACAGCATCAGCATCGGGAAACGCCCGATGGCAATTTTGGAGTCTTCGGTGGCGGCGACATGGTAGGCGCCTAATTGGGTACTGTGCTCGTCGCCGGTGGACGGATAGAACGCAACCGCCTTCATCGGCTGCAGGTCCAGCGGGTCGAGAAACGTCATGCGATGAAAGCCCACACTCCAATGGGGGTGCGGTGCGGGCGCGGCGTGCACTGAAATCAGGCTGCCGAGCAGGGAAAGAACCATAACAGCACAAAGACGCATCATGGGGATGTCCACCTTTGCTGCGTGAGAACCGACATATCGAATGAAAATCCAGGGTATTGAACCCATGCTTGCACAACCTGGGCCACATTGAACAAGACAGCGGGCAAACGAAAAAACTCCGTACTCCGGTCATTTTGAGGCGACCAGAATACAGAGTTTAGGCGCTCGGCTTCAGATTGAAACCGAGAGCAAGCGAACTTTACACAAGCATTACGCAGCGGCGAACAACTGCTCGTTGATCTGCATGTTGGCATCGTTCAGGGACTTGCTGCGCACTTCATCCCCATAGGCCAGGCCTTCGGCGCGGACGATTTCGATGTCGGTGATGCCGAGGAAACCGAACAACAGTTTCAAGTAGCCTTCATGGGCTGCGCCCGACGCCTGGCCGGCATGCAGGCCACCGGCGGTGGAGACGATGATGACTTTCTTGTTGCCGCACAGGCCTTCCGGGCCGGCTTCGGTGTAGCGGAACGTTTGGCCGGCGACGGCGATGCGGTCGATCCAGGCTTTCAGCTGCGTAGGGATGGTGAAGTTGTACATCGGTGCGCCGACCACGATGGCATCGGCGGCGAGGAATTCAGCCAGCGACGATGCGCTCAACTCGGCTTCGTGCTTTTGCGCGGCGTCGCGCAGTTCCGCGGCAGTGCCCAATGCACCCAGGGTGGCGCCGGAAAAGTGGTTGATGCCTTCGCTGGCCAGGTCGCGGTAGGTCACTTCTACACCCGGCTCGGCCGCTTGCCAGGCTTTCACCACACCGGCGCTGAGCTGACGGGAAGCCGAGTTGTCGCCGAGGATGCTGGAATCGATGTGCAACAGTTTCATGGTGGATCTCCGATGAGGGATCGTCAGTGGCGATCAGATGGTGGTGATGCTACGCATGAAACCAATAGTCGATAAGCCGCCTGAAATGCGATAGTTTGTCCCACTGACAGGACAATAGGCCGACCATGCAAGACCTCAACGACCTCTACTATTTCGCCAAAGTTGTCGAAGCCGGTGGTTTCGCCGCGGCCGGGCGCTTGCTGGGCATTCCCAAATCGCGGCTGTCGCGACGCATTGCCGAGCTGGAAGAACGCCTGGGTGCGCGCCTGCTGCAACGCACCACGCGGCAACTGACCCTCACCGCCGTCGGCGAGCGCTACCTGCGCCATTGCCAGGCGATGCTGCTGGAGGCGGAAATGGCCGACGAAGCGGTGGCGAGCATGTCCAGCGAACCGCGCGGGCGCCTGCGGGTCAGTTGCCCGGTGGGGTTGGCCCAGCACATGCTGCCGGAAATGGTCGCCGGGTTTCTGGCGGCGCACCCGCACGTGCAGCTGGAGATGACCTTGGTAAACCGCCGCGTCGACCTGGTCGCCGAAGGCATCGACGTCGCGTTGCGCGTGCGCGAACTGGGCGATGAAGACCCGCTGCTGGTCACCAAGCGCCTGCGCCAGGCGCACACCGTACTGGTCGCCAGCCCCGGGTTCATGCGCGATCGGCGGGTCGAAACCCTCGAAGACCTTAAACAGCTGCCGATTCTCGGCGCGCTCGAACCCGACCGCATGGTGCATCAACGCATTCTCGACCCGCAGGGCAACGCCCACGAACTGGTGATGGAGGCGCGCCTGGGCATCGAAGATTTCATCGTGCGCAAGGCCAGCGCCATCATGGGCCTGGGCTTCACCGTGCTGCCGATGATGTATTGCGAGGAGGAGCTGGCCAGCGGGCGCCTGGTGCAATTACTGCCGCAGTGGTCGTTGCCTGGCGGCTGGCTGCAGGCTGTGTACCCGCACCGACACGGTGTGCTGCCGGCGATTCGCGCCTGGATCGACTACCTGGAAGAAGGTTTCAAGGGCTGTGGAGACCGTTTGTTATGAAGATGACCGAAGCACAAGTCGCGCAATTCTGCCTGGGACTGCCCGGCGCGCGGGAAGACTACAAATGGGGCGGCGTGCGGGTATTTTCGATTGCCGGCAACAAGATGTTTGCCCTGCAGAACCTGCGCGGCGATTCGCTGGCGTTCAAGGTCGACAAGGAGCTGTTCCTTGGCCATGTCGACCGCCCGGGCATCCACCCGGCGCCGTACCTGGCGCGCGCGCAGTGGATCATCATGAACGCGCCCTACCCGCTGGGCGCCGAGGAGCTGCGTGGCTTGTTGCAGCGTTCCCACCAACTGGTGGTGAGCAAGCTGCCCAAGCGCACGCAAATCGGCTTGCTGCTAGAGGATTGAAACCAGCGTACCGCCGAGAAACAGCTGATCCAGCCAGAACACCTGGTGCAGCAGCACAATCACCCAGAACAGCACCTGGTACGACACCTTGCGCGTCTTGTGCCGGAACACCTGTTGGGCAATCAGCGCCCCCGGCCAACCGCCCGCCAGCTCCACGGCGTGCAGTATGTTTTCCGGGGTGCGCCAACTGTCGGTGCGGGCCTTGCGCTTGTCGCTCCAGTAGAGGAATAACGCGATCACGCTGACCACGCCATAGGCCACCAGCGGGATCACGGTTTCGCCGCGCTGCCAGACCAGTACCGAGCCCAGCAGCGGTGCGGCGCACAACAGCACAAACAGTGCGGCCTTGAGGCGTGGGCGCTGGATCATCATGCCTTGGCCGCTGCCCAGTCGATCCAGCCGAACTGCCAGGTGGCCAGGATCAGCAGGCCGAAGCCGATGCGGTACCAGGCAAACGCCGCATAACTGTGGCTGGCAATGAACTTGAGCAGGCCCTTGACCGCGATCATCGCGAAGATGAACGAGGTCACAAAACCAATGGCAAACACCGGCAGGTCGGCCGGCTGGAACAGGTCGCGGTATTTGTAGCCCGAATACACCGCCGCACCGACCATCGTTGGCATCGCCAGGAAGAACGAGAACTCGGTGGCGGTCTTGCGCGACAGGCCAAAGAGCAGGCCACCGATGATGGTCGAGCCCGAGCGCGAGGTGCCCGGGATCATCGCCAGGCACTGGGCAAACCCGACCTTGAGCGCGTCCTTCCAGGTGATGTCATCCACCGTTTCGGCGTGCACCTCATGCTCGCGGCGTTCGGCCCAGAGCATGATCACGCCGCCCACCACCAGGGCCGTGGCCACGGTGATCGGGTTGAACAGGTAATGGTGAATCAGGTCGGCGAAAATCACCCCCAGCACCACGGCCGGCAGAAAGGCGATCAGCAGGTTTACGGTAAAACGCTGGGCCTTGCGCTGCGTTGGCAGGCCGGTGACCACTTCGAAAATCTTGCCGCGAAACTCCCAGACCACCGCCAGGATGGCGCCGAGCTGGATGATGATATTGAACGCGTTGAAACGGTCGCCGGTGAAGTCCAGCAAGTCGGCGACGATAATCTGGTGGCCGGTGCTGGAGATCGGCAAGAACTCCGTCAGCCCCTCCACAACGCCCAGAATCAACGCCTGAATGGCGGTCCACAAATCCATACTTCCCCCAAAGGTCATGCTCGATGGCATGCCTTATTGATCTTTTTTAGTGGTTCACTGACGGCAAGGCCTGGCGTTCATATTCAACGCAGGCCTGCAAAAATTGCGTGAAAAATCAGGCAGAACTCAGGTTTTGCGATTTCAGGCCGAAAGCCTATCAGACAAGCCGCAAAAGTCGATGCAGCGCCCACAATTATAAAAAGCACGGAGTGACAGGACGATGAACAGTTTGCGCAATATGTCGATCAGCCGACGCCTCTGGCTGATCCTGATAGTCGCCGTGCTGATGCTGCTGGCCCTGGGTTTGCTGATGCTCAAGCAGATCCACGACGACCTGTACCAGGCCAAGCGCCAGCAAACCCAACACGTGGTGCAGACCGCCAGCGGGATCCTGACGTTTTATCACGGCCTCGAAACCACCGGCGTGATGACCCGCGAAGCCGCGCAGAAGCAGGCCCTTAGTGCCGTGCGCGGCTTGCGTTATGACCATGACGACTATTTCTGGATCAACGACCTCACGCCCGTGATGATCATGCACCCGGCCAACCCCAAGCTCGATGGCCAGAACCTCTCGGCAATCCGCGACCCCGACGGGTTTGCCGTGTTCAACGAATTCGTGATCCTGGCCAAGGCCAAGGGCGCCGGCATCGTCAACTACCGCTGGCCCAAGCCCGGCGCCGACGCACCGGTGGCGAAAACCTCGTATATCCAGCTGTTCGAGCCGTGGGGCTGGATCATCGGCTCCGGCGTGTATGTGGACGACGTGCAAACCGAATTCAGTGGCCAGGTGTGGAAAGCCTCGTTCATGGGCCTCGGCATCGCGCTGGTGATGGGTTTGCTGGTGGCGCTGATCGCCCGCAGCATCGTGCGGCCATTGCAGGCGGCGGTGAATGCCATGGGCAATATCGCCAGTGGTGAAAGCGACCTGACCCGCAGCCTCGACACCCATGGCCGCGATGAGGTCACCCAACTGTCCCAGCACTTCAACAGTTTTACCGCCAAACTGCGCCAGGTGGTCGGCCAGTTGCAGGTGTGCGCCAATGCGTTGGGCCAGTCCTCGCTGGAACTGGGCACCAACGCTACCCAGGCCCACGACCGCAGCCAGCAACAGTCGCAGCAGATGGAGCTGGTGGCCACCGCCATCAATGAAGTCACCTACGGCGTGCAGGACGTGGCCAAGAACGCCGAGCACGCCGCCAGTGAAATGCGCGACGCCCAGGCCCAGGCGCAGCAGGGTCAGGTCAATATCGACGGCAGCCTGCAACAGATCGACCAACTGTCCAGCACCATCAACCAGGCTGTTGAGGTGATCCGCACGCTGTCCAGCGAAAGCACGCAGATCGGCGGCGTACTCGAAGTGATCCGCTCCATCGCCGATCAGACCAACCTGCTCGCCCTCAACGCGGCGATTGAAGCCGCCCGCGCCGGTGAACAAGGCCGTGGGTTTGCCGTGGTGGCCGACGAAGTGCGCCTGCTGGCCCAGCGCACGCAGAAATCCACCGCCGAAATCCAGGTGATGATCGAGCGCCTGCAAGGCCATTCGGAAGCCGCAGTCAAGGTAATCAGCGACAGCCACAGCGCCTCGCAGCTGACCATCGAACAAGCCGGCCAGGCCGGCGCGAGCCTCACCGCCATCGGCCAGGCGCTGCGCAACCTCAACGGCCTGAACGCCTCGATTGCCAGCGCCACCCTGCAACAGGCGCATGTAGTGGAAGACATCAACCAGAACGTGACCCAGGCGGCGGGCTTGTCCCACAGCACCGCGTTGGCGGCCGAGCAATCGAGCGTGGCCAGCATGCAACTGCGTGGCCTGAGCGAACAACTCGACGGGCTACTGCGCCAATTCAAAGTCTGACGCGATTAAAAAATGTGGGAGGGGCGGTGTTTTGTAGATGGCTTGCCTCTGGGTACAATCACCGCCCTCTCCCACTTCCCCAAGGAACCGCCATGTCCGGGCTTGAACTGTTCGCCGCTGCCCTGGGGGTGATTGCCGTGTGGTTGACCGTCAAGCAGAACCCCTGGTGCTGGCCCATCGGCCTGGTGATGGTGCTGCTCTACACCTGGGTGTTCTTCGACGTGAAGCTCTATTCCGACATGCTGCTGCAAGTGGTCTACGCCGTATTGCAACTGTACGGCTGGTGGCAATGGACCCGCGCCGGCCAGGTCAAGCAAGGCCGCCAGGTCACCAGCCTGGGCGTGCCGGCGATCATGCTCAGCCTCGCCGTCGGCGCCGTGTTCAGCCTGTTGCTCGGCGCCGCCATGGCCCATTGGACGGACGCCGCCCAGCCGTGGCTCGACGCCGCCCTCACCGGCTTCAGCCTGGTGGCGCAAATGTGGATGGCGCAAAAACGTGTGCAATGCTGGCCGCTGTGGATTGCCGTGGATGTGATCTTCGTCGGGCTGTTCCTCTATAAAGGCCTGTACCTCACCGCCGCGCTCTACGCGCTGTTCACCGTGATCGCCGTGCAAGGCTGGCGCGAATGGCGCGCCGACCCGGCGCTGCACGCATGAAGGTGGTGGTACTGGCGGGGCCTGAATCCAGCGGCAAAAGCTGGCTGGCCGCCGAGTTGCACGCGCACTTTGGCGGGCTGATGGTGGGTGAATATGTGCGCTATTTCATCGATCAGCATCAGCGCGATACCTGCCTGGCGGATATTCCCGCCATCGCCCATGGCCAACTGGCCTGGGAAGATGCCGCCCGTGCTGAACAGCCCGCGCTGCTGATCCTCGACACCCACCTGCTGACCAACCAACTATGGAGCCAGACCCTGTTCGGCGACTACCCGGCCTGGCTCGACGATGAACTCCTCGCCCGCCACTACGACCTGCATCTGTTGCTGTCGCCCGAGGACGTGGAATGGACGGCCGATGGCCAACGCTGCCAACCGGAGCTGGCGGACCGCCGGGCATTTTTCCAGGGCAGCCTGGACTGGATGCAACAGCATCAACAGCCAGTGGTGGTGATTCGCGGGAGTTGGGAGGAGCGCCGCACGGCGGCGTTTGCTGCGGTGAAGCGGCTGCTCAACCCTGAGCAGCCGCCCGTTTTGCCTTAGTAGCCCAGGGAAAGCCCCGTGTTGCGACGCGGGTCATTCGCGCCATAGAAGCGGTTATTGCCGACCGGCTTGCCACCCAATGCAGGTGCGCCCACCAGGATCGCCGCCAAGTGGTTGGCGTCCTGCGGACCGGCAAACTTGTGGCCCCAGCTTTCGAGAATCTTCTGGGTATCCGGGCTGACCGCGAAGGTCTCAAGGTTAGTGGTGTCCGGCATCCACTGCTGGTGGAAACGCGGCGCGTCCACGGCTTCTTGGATGTTCATCTTGTAGTCGATCACGTTGAGGATGGTCAGCAAGGTCGCGGTAATGATGCGGCTGCCACCCGGCGTGCCCACCACCATCACGGCCTTGCCATCCTTGGTGACGATGGTCGGGCTCATCGACGACAGCGGCGCCTTGCCCGGTGCGATGGCGTTGGCTTCACCCTGCACCAGGCCGTACATGTTCGGCACGCCGACCTTGACGGTGAAGTCGTCCATTTCATCGTTGAGGATCACCCCGGTCTTGCTCGCCATCACGCCCGCACCGAACCAGTCATTGAGGGTGTAGGTGACGGAGACCGCGTTGCCCCACTTGTCGACGATGGAGTAGTGGGTGGTGTTATTGCCTTCGTGCGGCGACACACCCGGCTTGATCGCCTGGGAATCCCCGGCCTTTTGCGGTTCGATGGCGGCACGCAGCTTGGCCGCGTAGTCCTTGTCCAGCAAATGCTCGATCGGGTTCTTGACGAAATCCGGGTCGCCGAGGTAGCTGTTACGGTCCACGTAGGCGTGGCGCATGGCTTCGATCTGGTAGTGCAGGCCCTGGGCCGAGTGATAGCCCAGGTCGGCCATCGGGTAGCCTTCGAGGATGTTCATGATCTGGCAGATCACCACCCCGCCCGAACTCGGTGGCGGCGCGGAGACTACATGGTAGCCACGGTAGTCGCACTCGATGGGCGCCAGTTCGCGGGTCTTGTATTTGTCCAGGTCCGCCTGGGTGATGATGCCCTTGCCGGCCTGGCTGGAATCTACCAGCGCCTTGGCGACCCAGCCTTTATAGAAGCCGTCGCTGCCCTTGGCGGAGATTTCCTTGAGGGTCTTGGCCAGGTCTTTCTGCACCAGTTTCTGGCCGACCTGCATCGGCTGGCCGTTGTGCAGGAAGATCCCGCGCAGGTCCTGGTCTTTTTCGAACTCGCCGGTGGCGGTGTGCAGCAGGTCGATATCACCCTGCTCCAGGGCGAAGCCGTTTTCGGCCAGCTTGATCGCCGGGGCAATCACCTGGGCGCGCTTGAGGGTCCCGTATTTGCTCAGGGCCAGTTCCATGCCGGAGACGGTGCCAGGCACGCCCACGGCCAAATGGCCCTTGGCGCTCAGTCCCTCGATGACGTTGCCGTCCTTGTCCAGGTACATATTGGCGGTGGCCGCCAGCGGGGCTTTTTCGCGGAAGTCGAGGAAGGTCTTGCGCCCGTCTGCCAATTGCACGGTCATGAAGCCGCCGCCGCCCAGGTTACCCGCCGCCGGGTACACCACGGCCAGCGCGTAGCCCACGGCGACGGCCGCATCCACCGCATTGCCGCCGGCCTTGAGTACATCCACGCCGACGTGAGTTGCCAAATGCTGGGCCGTGACCACCATGCCATTTTCACCGGCCACCGGGGCCTGGGACGCGGCGTGCACACCGCTGACCGTCAACACCAGCGCAGTGGCAATCAAGGTACGGCTGAAGGGTTGGTATTTCATCCATGGCTACTCTAGTTATTGAGACGCACCAAAATAGCCCGCCCGGGAATTAATCCCCAGCGCAATGGCGTTTTTATTACAGAACTTGTCGGTCACAGAACGGCCGCGAAAAAGCCCATGTTATATTTCGCGCCCACACTGTCGTGTAAGGCACTTTGACATGGCGATCAAAAAGACCGGGATCCGCGCCCAACAGGCCGACCAGACGCGTGCGCGCATCCTGCAGGCAGCGGTCAAGGTGTTTACCCGCGACGGCTATTCCGGCGGGCGGGTCGACACCATCTCCAAGGAAGCCGACTCCAACGACCGCATGCTTTATTACTATTTCGGCAGCAAGGAACACCTGTTCGTCTGCGTGCTGGAACACACCTACGAGCAATTCAACCAAGCCGAAAGCAAGCTCAAGCTGGACCTGGACTCCCCCGTACAAGCCCTACGCGAGCTGGTAGGGTTTATCTGGCACTACTACGTCAAGCACCCGGAGTTCGTGGCGATCCTGAGCATCGAGAACCTGCACCAGGGCAAGCACGCCAAACAGTCCGGCGAGATGCGCAGACTGTCGGGGGAAGCGGTCGGCGTGCTGCGCCCGATCATCGAGGCAGGCCAGGCCCAGGGTGTGTTCCGCGCGGATGTGGACCTCAAGCATGTGTACTTGATGATTGCGTCGCTGTGCTACTTCTATAACTCCAACCGGCATACCCTCAGCTCGTTTCTGGATGAGGATTTGTCGACCAAAGGCCAGCAGCAGGATTGGTTGGTGTTTATCAGCGATCTGGTGCTGCGGGGCGTCACTCCCTCACTGTAGAAACCGAATCAAAATGTGGGAGGGGGCTTGCCCCCTCCCACATTTTTTTACCCCAGCTGTGTCAGTGGGTGCCGGGGTTGGCGCGCAGGTGCGCCACCTTTTGTTCCAGGCCCTTCCAAACCGGCGCATTCGGCGCAAATTTGCCGCGCAGATACGCGACCAAATCCGCCACCTGGCCATTGGACAAACTGTCCTTGAACCCCGGCATATACCCCAGATCCTTAGTCGCCGGATTGCTGATGCCTTGCAGGATCACCTTGATCAAATTGTCCGGCTGATCGCTGAACACATTGGTGTTGGTCGCCAGCGACGGGCTCACTCCAAACAGCTTCGGCCCCAGGCCATCGGCATGACAGGCCTTGCACGACCCTTCAAACACGCGTCGGCCATTGGGGTTTGGCACCGTAGCCGCCACCTGCACCTGGGCAGCCGCCTCGCCATTCAACGACGCCAGGTACACCGCCATCGCGCGGATATCCGCCTTGGGCAATTTCGACAGCTCACTCACCACTGGCCCCATCGGGCCCGCCGCCACACCGTGGGCGTCGGAATAACCGGTGCTCAAATAGGTAAACAGCTGATCCTCGGTCCACGGCGTCGGCGCCTTGGACAAGCCCGTCAGCGCCGGCGCTTCCCAGCCATCCACGCTGCCGCCGGCCAGAAACGCCTTGCCGCCCTTCTCCGCCCCCATCAAGTTGCGCGGCGAATGGCACGCGGCGCAGTGGCCCAGGCTATTGACCAGGTAATTCCCCCGGTTCCATTGCGCACTTTGCTCGGGTTGCGGGGTGATTTCGCCGCGCCTTAAGTTCAGTGCATTCCACCCCGCCATCAACGGCCGGACATTGAACGGAAACTTCATCGCATTCGGCGTCGGCGCCTGGCTCACCGGCGCCTGGGACATCAGGTAGGCGTACAGCGCCTGCATGTCCGCGTCGTTGATATTGCGAAACGCCGTGTAGGGAAATGCCGGGTACAGGTTGCGCCCATCGCGACCAATGCCGTCACGCATCGCCCGTTCAAACGACGGGTACGACCAGGCACCAATCCCCGTGTTCACATCCGGGGTGATATTGCTGCTGTACAGCGTGCCGAATGGCGTCTGCATCGCCAGCCCGCCGGCATTCGGCGCGCCACCGGGCGCGGTGTGGCACACCGCGCAATCGCCCACCGCAGCGAGCAGACGCCCGCGCTCCAGGGTGGCCTTGGACCAAGTGCCGGCGCTGGGCGGCGCGATGGGTGCGATTTCGTTGTGAAACGGCCAGGCCGTTGCCAGCAGTGCGCCCAAGGTCGCGAACAACGCACCAAACCACCACTTGCGGCGTTTTTCCGGCGACTTGGCCGGCTCGCCCAAGGTGCCGGCATTCAGTGCCGCCAGCACCCGTTCGGGGGTGATCGGCAACTCGCGAAAACGAATCCCGGTAGCGTCGTAGATCGCGTTGGCAATCGCCGCCGCACTCGGCACCGAGGCCGACTCGCCGGCGCCCATGGGCGGCTGGTCCTGGCGCGGCATCATCATCACGTCGATCTGCGGCACCTCGGGGAAGGTCAATATCGGGTAACCGCCCCACTCCTTGCTCGCCACCGTCGACTCTTCAAAGGTCACGCGCTCCTTGAGCACGCGGCTGGTGGACTGGATCACATTGCCGTGGATCTGATGCTGCACCCCGGCCGGGTTGATCATCATCCCCGCGTCATGCCCGATCACCACCCGCGTCACCGACACGTCGCCGGTGTGTTTGTCGATGGCCACATCCGCCACCCAGGCCGCCCACGCGGCGCCGAACCCAGGGAACTTGCTGTGGATGTAGCGCGCGTAGGCAAAGCCGCGACCGCGCAGCAGGTGGTCTTCATTGGCGGTTTGCATCGGCGCGGTGCGCGGCGTCCAGTTGGCGCGTTCGGCGGTGGACTTGACCAGCTCGATGGCGCGCTCGTCCTTGAGGTAGCGCAGACGGTATTCCACCGGGTCGACGCCGGCGGCAAACGCCAGTTCGTCGATATAGGATTCATGGGCAAAGGTGTTGGGCAACGCCGACACACCGCGCATCCACGACGCGCGCACGATGGGCGCCATGTCATTGATGGTCACGCGAATGTTGTCGATGGCATACGGCGGGATCGAGGTGCGGTCGCCCATCTCGAACATCGCCGCCACCGGCTCGACCCGGCCGGTCAGCAAAAGCGCCAGGGTTGGCGCGCCGTTGGACGGGTAGCTGGTTTCAAAGTCGTAGGCGGCAATGCTGCCGTCGGCGTTGAGGCCGCCGTCTACGTCCATCAACTGCGCGGTGCCCTTGGGTTCCCACAGGTGCTCCTGTTCGCGGGTCAGTTGCACGCGCACCGGCTTGCCCACAGCGCGCGAGAGCAGCAAGGCGTCGGCGCACACGTCGTCGGCGCAATTGCGCCCGTAGCAGCCGGCGGCTTCCATGCGGATCACGTCGATCAGGCTTTCGTCGCATTCCAGCAGCCAGGCAAGGTCCGCGCGCAACAGGTGCGGGTTCTGGCTGCCCGACCACACACGACTGCCCGCCGCCTGGTAATCCGCCACGCCACAAGACGGGCCTATCGAACCGTGCATCTGGTACGGCCACAGATAACTGCGCGGCATGCGCTGGGCCGCGCCGACCAGGGCCGCGTCGACATTGCCCTGGTCGAGCACCGTGCGCCGAACCCGTGGGTTGTCGCGGATGGCCTGCTCCACATCGCTCATGTCCGGCAGTGCGTTATTCCAAGGTTTCCAATGCACTTGCAGTTCGTGAGCGGCCTTGATTGCCTGCTCTTCGCGCAGCGCCACCACGCCGACAAAATCACGGATAACCACCACCGCGACAATCCCGGGGATATGCGCGATGGACGCTTCATCCACGCTCAGCAGGCTATTGCCGACAAACTCACCGCAATCCAGCCCGGCATACGGCGGGCGCACCACGCGGCCGTGGAGCATGTCGGGCACGCGCATGTCGTGCACGTAGGTCAGCTCGCCGGTGGCCTTGCCGGGGATATCCACGCGCGCGGCGCCCTTGCCCACCAGGCGATAATCTTCGATGGCCTTCAGCGGTGCGTCGCCGCTGATGCGCAGCTGGTCGTGCTGGCCGCTGACCAATTCGGCATAGGTGCTGCTGCGCCCGTCTGCTGCATGGATAACCCCGGCTTCAATCTTGAGGCTGGCGGTGCTCACGCCCCAGCGCCCCGCCGCTCGCGCCAGCAGAAAGCGCCGCGCTTCGGCCGCCGCATTGCGCAGGGGCACGGCGGAAATCTGCAAGGTGGCACTGGCAATGGTCGCGCCCTGGTTGGGGACGCGCTCGGTGTCGCCGAGCACCATGTTCACCTGCTCCAGCGTAAGGTCGAGCTCTTCGGCGACAATCTGCGCCAGGGAGGTGCGAATGCCAGTGCCCAAATCCACATGGCCGTTGAACGCATACACCAGGCCGTCGTCGTTGACGGCGATAAACAGGCTTAGCTCCCTGGGCTTTACCGTCGGCGTGCCGCCCTTGGCCACCGGGCCCGAAGGCGGCAGCACGTCATCGACAATCAACAGAACACCGGCCTTGGCCAGCCATTGGTCTCGGGAAAGGTTCATGGTCATCAATCCATGCTCATCAGGCGAGCGGCACGCAGCACCGCCCGGAGGATTTCGATATGGGTGCCGCAGCGGCAGAGGTTGCCCGACAGCTCGTTGCGCACCTCGGCTTCGCTGGGGTTGGGGTTGCGGTCGAGTAGGGCCTTGGTGGTCATGATCATGCCGTTGAGGCAATAGCCGCATTGCGCCGCCTGCTCATCGATAAAGGCTTGCTGCACCGGGTGCGGCGCCTGGCGTGTGCCCAGGCCTTCGAGGGTGACGATCTCGCGCCCTGCCGCGCCGGCCAGGGGAAATACGCAGGCGCGGGCGGCCACGCCGTCGATGATCACCGTGCACGCGCCGCACTCGCCCAGGCCGCAACCGTATTTGGGGCCGTTGAGGTGCAGGTCATTGCGCAGCACCAGTAAAAGCGGGGTGTCCGCCATGGCGCTGACTTGGCTTTTTTGCCCATTGACCTCAAGCGTTACCGTGATGTGCTGGCTGATCATTCGCTTCGCCTATAACAGTTGGTGAAGTGGCTACTACACGAACAAGTCAAAAAAAAGCGTCGCGGACCTGGGGCCTCGCGACACACTTGATTGGTGAAGTGGCGACTACATCAAACTAGAGCAAATTCAATGCCAGCCCGCATTACTCCTGCGGATCGTCGATCATCTTGCGCAGCAGAAACAGCACCGCCACGCGCTCGGCGGGGTTGAGGTTGCTCATGGTCAACTCACTGATCTGCGCGGCGCGCGGGGCGGTTTGCGCGACCAGCTCGGCGCCGGCCGGGGACAGGTCGACCACCACCTTGCGCTTGTCCTGGGGGTCGGGCTCCAGGCTGATCAACTCTTTGGCCTTGAGTCGCTCGACAATCCCGCGAATGGTCGCCTGGTCAACGGCCGTGGCCTTGACCAGCTCGGTGAGCGAACTTGCACCGTGATCGCGCAGCGCGCACAGGGTCACGAACTGCACGGCGGTGAGCTGGGAGTCGCCGACATTCTGCTGAAAGATCGCCAGGTGGCGCTGGTAGGCCTTGCGCAACAGGTGGCCAACTTGTTCAGAAAAAACGTAGGAATCAGGCACGGCGAGGCTCGGTGGGTGGTTAGCGATGGGAAGGCATGATGGCGGGCTTGGTGAATGATCTCAAGGTGCACACAGGCTAAATGTGGGAGGGGGCTTGCCCCCGATTGCGGTGTATCAGCCAGCTTATCTATTGCTGACCCACCGCTATCGGGGGCAAGCCCCCTCCCACATTTGGATATTTAGTGTGCCAGGGACTCAGCGGGGGCTACCACATCGCCACCAATCACCACCGCCTCATCATCCAGGTACACATCACAATTGCGCAGCGGAATATCCATATGACACGGCGTCTTGCGCGTCCCGCCCACTTCAGTATTCGGGCCGGTAGAAAACAGGAAATTGCCATAGAACGCCCGCGCATCCATGCACATGCCGTCGTTCTTGTCATGCAGCCCCATGGCCGTCCACTGCGCCTTTGGCTGCAAACCCCAACCGATATGGGAGATGCCGTACACCTCGGGGTCATTGAAATACTTCATGTAATCACGCAGGTACTCGGCCTCGAACCCGCCGTGAATCCCGGTGATGAAACCCTTCTCGATTTCCAGGGTGATCTTCTCGCGGGTATAGGTCTTGAACGGCAGCAGAATGTCGCCAATGTCCAGCACCAGCACGCCCTCGGCGGTTTCTTCGTTGGGCCAGGAGAACAGGAAGCCGCTTGGCCAGTGGTCCCAGCGCCCCGGCTCATCGGCAAAACCGTATTCGGTCACCGACGGGTATTGCCCCAGCGCGGCGCGAAAATCACTGCCGGCGCGGGATTTCACATGGATCGAACGGGCCTTCTTCAGCAACTGTTCGGCGGCGAGCACGCGTACTTTGTCTGCCTCGGTGGGCAGCATGCGCGCCAGCACTTCCGGCGGTTCCACGGCCAGCAGGATGCGCGTGCCGGTCTTGAGGATCTGCTCCTGCTCCGGTGAGTGCAGCAGCATCATGGTGTCGACGATCAGGTCGGCCGCTTCCAGCGCACGCTGCGCGGCGATATTGCCGGTGAGCGCGGTGTCGCCGCAGTAGGCGGTCATGTCATTGCCCATCGCCTTGGGATGGTTGAACGCCGGCAGCTCTACCGCATACACCTTGGCTCCCAGGCGCTGCGCGGCGTCCATGGCGGCACGCACGGTGCGCGGGTCGGAGTAATGGCTCTTGAGCACGGCGACGCTCTGGGTCGGGTCGACCTTCGACAGCTTCAACACGTGTTCAAACATCTGGGTGAGTTCGCAATCGCTTACCGGCATCTTCCTGTCTCCTGTGGGGCTGCACCAAGTTCAGGCGTCGCGCTTCACCTTAGTGCATTTATATAGCGTATACGCCAATTACTAACGATAAGACCTGAATTTCAGGCGGACTGCAAGCGCCGCGCCAGAACGTTACCAATCCACACATAACCCGTATTTACTGGCAATACCGGGTTACACAGAACGCTCATGGCTAGAAGATAAAATTTCAAAGATAGTCTTCCCATTTCAAAAAATGAGCGTATACACTTTAAAAACCTTGCGGACAGACGCCGCCGAAAATCAAGCAGAGAGAGGATCACGCCCCATGGGAAGCACACAGAAAATCGCCATCGTCGGTGCCGGCCTGGGCGGCGCCGCTGCGGCCACCCTGCTGCAACAAGCTGGCTTCGACGTGGACATCTACGAGCAGGCGCCGGAGTTTTCCCGGCTGGGCGCGGGCATCCACATGGGGCCCAATATCATGAAAATCTTCCGCCGCATGGGCATCGAAAAGCAGCTGGACCTGATGGGCTCGCACCCCGAGCACTGGTTCAGCCGTTGCGGCGAAACCGGCGACTACCTTTCGCGCATCCCGCTCACCGGCTACGGCGCGTCCTACGTCACCGTGCACCGTGGCGACCTGCACGCGCTGCAGATGTCGACCCTCAAGCCCGGCACCCTGCACTTCAACAAGCGCCTGGAAACCCTCGAAGAAACCGACACCCAGGTGCGCCTGACCTTCGCCGACGGCGAAGTGACCTACGCCGATATCGTGATCGGTGCCGACGGCATCAATTCGAAGATCCGCGAAGAACTGCTCGGCGTGGAAAAACCGCTGTACAGCGGCTGGGTCGCGCACCGCGCGCTGATCCGTGGCGACCAGCTGGCCAAGTACGACTTGAAGTTCGAAGACTGCATCAAGTGGTGGACCGAAGACCGCCACATGATGGTGTATTACACCACCGGCAAACGTGACGAGTACTACTACGTGACCGGCGTACCCCACGCCGAATGGGACTTCCAGGGCGCCTTCGTCGACAGCAGCCGCGAGGAGATGTTCGACGCGTTCAAGGGTTACCACCCCACCGTGCAAGCCTTGATCGAGTCCACCGAAAGCGTGACCAAATGGCCGCTGCGCAACCGCAACCCGTTGCCGCTGTGGAGCCGGGGCCGCCTGGTATTGCTGGGCGACGCCTGCCACCCGATGAAGCCGCACATGGCCCAGGGCGCCGGCATGGCCATCGAAGACGCCGCGATGCTGACCCGCTGCCTGCAGGAAACCGGCATCAGCGACTACCGCACCGCCTTCGAACTCTACGAAGCCAACCGCAAGGAACGCGCATCCCGCGTGCAGGCGGTATCCAACGCCAACACCTGGCTGCGCACCCAGGAAGACCCGGCGTGGGTGTATGGCTATGACCTCTACGCCCAGGAATTGAAATCGGGGGTGGCCGCGTGAGCACCTTCTTGTATGGCGGCAACGTGCAGGCCAACGGCATTCGCCAGCACTACTTGCGCTACGGCGGCAAGGGCCCGGCGCTGATCCTGATCCCGGGCATCACCAGCCCGGCGATCACCTGGGGCTTTGTGGCCGAGCGCCTTGGCGCGCAGTTCGACACGTATGTGCTGGATGTGCGCGGGCGCGGCTTGTCCTCGACCGGCCCCGAGCTGGATTACAGCGCGGACACTTGCGCCGGCGACATCGGTGCGTTCGCCGACGCGCTGGGCCTGGGCAGCTATCACCTGATGGGCCATTCCATGGGCGCGCGCTTTGCCGTGCACAGTGCGGTCAAGCATCCCCAGGGCGTGAACCGCGTGGTGCTGATCGACCCGCCGGTCTCCGGCCCGGGCCGTCGTGAATACCCGAGCAAGTTGCCGTGGTACGTCGACTCGATCCGCCAAGCGCTGGTCGGCATGGATGCAGAGGCGATGCGCGCCTTCTGCGCCACCTGGACGCCGGAGCAACTGCAACTGCGCGCCGAATGGCTGCACACCTGTTACGAGCCGGCCATCGTGCGCGCCTTCAATGACTTCCATGCGGTGGACTTCCACCAGCACCTGCCCCACCTCAAGGCCCCTGCCCTGTTGATGGTCGCCGGGCGTGGCGGGGTGATCCTCGATGAAGACATCGCCGAAATCCAGGCGCTGCAGCCCGGCATCCAGGTCGCCCGCGTGCCCAACGCCGGCCACATGATCCCGTGGGACGACCTCGACGGCTTCTTCAACGCCCTCGGCGACTTCCTCACACAATAAGAACGGAGACCACCATGCAGAAGCTCTACCGCATCGGCCAGATCGTGCCCAGTTCCAACACCACCATGGAAACCGAGATCCCGGCGATGCTCACCGCGCGCCAGGCGATCCGCCCCGAACGCTTTACCTTTCACTCCAGCCGCATGCGCATGAAGCAAGTGCGCAAGGAAGAACTGGCGGCCATGGACGGCGAGTCCGACCGCTGCGCCATCGAGCTGTCCGACGCCAAGGTGGACGTGCTGGGTTACGCCTGCCTGGTGGCGATCA
Source organism: Pseudomonas sp. AC463 (assembly GCF_979253585.1). NCBI lineage: Bacteria > Pseudomonadati > Pseudomonadota > Gammaproteobacteria > Pseudomonadales > Pseudomonadaceae > Pseudomonas > Pseudomonas sp. AC463. The sequence continues at coordinate 402,847 of NZ_CEEDDZ010000001.1, forward strand.
TGGCCATGGGCCTGGGCTACCACCGCAACTCCGAACAGCGCCTGCGCAAGGCCACTGCCGATAACGACGCCAACGCCCCGGTGATCACCAGCGCCGGCGCCTTGATCGAAGGCCTCAAGGTGATGGGCGCCAAACGCATCGCCATCGTCGCGCCGTATATGAAGCCGCTGACCGAACTGGTGGTGAACTACATCCGCGAAGAAGGCTTTGACGTGGTGGACTGGCGCGCGCTGGAAATCCCCGACAACCTCGCCGTGGCCCGCCACGACCCGGCCAACCTGCCGGCCATCGTCGCCGGCATGAACCTGCAAGGCGTGGATGTGATCGTGCTGTCGGCCTGCGTGCAGATGCAGTCGCTGCCGGTGGTGGCCAAGGTGGAGGCGCAAACCGGCAAGCCGGTGCTCACGGCGGCCATTGCCACCACCTACGCGATGCTCAAGGCGCTGGACCTGGAGCCGATCGTGCCCGGTGCCGGTGCCCTGCTCTCTGGCGCTTACTAAGAGGGTTGAGAAGATGACCAACCAATCCGCCGACGCCAACTACCAGGGCGTCTGGGGCAACCGCATCGGCTTCGGCAAAAAGGCCGCGCTGCTGATGATCGACTTCATGCAGGGCTACACCACCGAAGGCGCGCCGCTGTTTGCGCCCGGCGTGGTCAGCGCCGTGGCCGAAAGCGTCGAGCTGCTGGCCTGCGCACGGCAACACGGGATTGCGGTGGTGCACACCAATATCCGCTACCATCCCGGCCATTTCGTCGATGGCGGAATCTGGGTGAAAAAGGCCCCGGTGATGAAGGACATGGTCGAAGGCAACCCACTCGCCGCGTTCTGCGTTGAAGTGCTGCCCCAGGCCGATGAAGTGGTGATCACCAAACAATACGCCAGTGCGTTTTTCGGCAGCAGCCTGGCACCGATGCTGCACGCACAAGGCATCGACACCGTGGTGCTGGCCGGCTGTTCCACCAGCGGCTGTATCCGCGCCACGGCAGTGGACGCAGTGCAACACGGCTTTCGGACCATCGTCGTGCGCGAATGCGTCGGCGACCGGCACCCGGCGCCCCATGAAGCCAACCTGTTCGATATCGACAGCAAGTATGGCGACGTGGTGAGCAAGCAGGAGGCAATGCGCAAGTTCAGGGAGCAATAAGGTTTTACCAAGAACCGCGCCACAGAGCGCGGTCAGCGCTACATCTTCTGACACTGCCTTTGGAAGTCGCTGCCACAGCACTCCGAAGTGCTGGAACACAGCGGCAACATAAAAACCATAAGTCACCGCCAGGAGACACCCCATGCCCATTGCGAATGCAGCGCCCGCGACCACGGTCGCCGACCCGGTCAACACGCTTTACCACAAGATCACCTGGAAGCTGATTCCGTTCCTGTGCTTCTGCTATCTGGCCGCCTACCTGGACCGCATCAACATCGGCTTCGCCAAACTGCAGATGCTCGACCAGTTGCAGTTCAGCGAAACCGCGTTCGGCCTTGGCGCCGGGCTGTTCTTTGTCGGCTACATCATCTTTGAAGTACCGAGCAACCTGGTGCTGGAACGGGTGGGCGCGAAAATCTGGATCGCGCGCATCATGATCACCTGGGGCCTGCTCTCGGCCTGCACCATGCTGGTCACCTCCACCACCCAGTTCTACATCCTGCGCTTTCTGCTCGGCGCCGCCGAAGCCGGCTTTTTGCCGGGCGTGCTGTATTACCTGACCACCTGGTTCCCCACCCACCGACGCGGGCGCATCATCGCGCTGTTCATGATCGGCCTGCCGCTGTCCAGCGTGATCGGCGGCCCGCTGTCCGGGTGGATCATGGGCCACTTTGATCACGTCGGCGGCCTGCGCGGCTGGCAGTGGCTGTTCCTGATCGAGGCGGTGCCCAGCGTATTGCTCGGCATCCTGACCTTCTGGGCCTTGCCCAACAGCTACCAGCAAGCCAAATGGCTGTCGGACGAAGAAAAGGCCCTGCTCGAAACCGAACTGCGCAAGGACGACGCCGATGGCGCCGGCAGCAAGCACAGCTTTCGCGACGGCTTCTTCAACCTCAAAGTGTGGATGCTTGGCGGTATCGATTTCTCGATCCTGCTCAGCGCCTACGCCATGGGCTTCTGGATGCCGACGTTCATCCGCAACGCCGGGGTCACCGACACCTTCCATATCGGCATCCTCACCGCCCTGCCCAGCGTCGCCGCCCTGCTCGGCATGCTGCTGATCGGCGCCAGCTCGGACAAACACCGCGAACGCCGCTGGCACATCATCGTGCCGTTTTTCATCGGCGCAGCGGCGATGGCCACCAGCACCTTCTTCACCCACAACGTGGCGGCCACCGTGGCGCTGTTCGCGATTGCCTCGGCGGCGATCATCGGTGCGGTGCCGGTGTTTTTCAGCCTGCCGGCGACCTTCCTCAAAGGCACCGCAGCAGCCACCGGTTTTGCCCTGGCTTGTTCGGTGGCGAATATCGCCGGCCTGGTGAGCAACTCGTTGATGGGCGTTGCAATCGACGTAACCGGCAGCAGCGCGGGCGCATTGTGGTTTTTTGCCGGCTGCCTGATCCTCAGCAGCTTCCTGGTCATCGCCTTGCCGGCGAAACTGGTGAACCGTTAACAACCCTAACTTTTGCGGATGAATCACCATGCAAGGTTTGTTTAAAAGCTGTGCGTTGCTGGTGGCGGTCGGCCTGTGTGCCGGTACCGCCCAGGCGGCGGAAAAAGTCATCTTCGACACCGATTTCAACGTCCTCAACGATGACGGCCAGGCCTTTATCATGCTCGCCCAGCTGCATGGGCAAAAACGCATCGAGCTGCTGGGCATGACGTTGGTCAGCGGCAATGCCTGGGTCGACCAGGAACAGGTCGACGCCCTCAAGGCGGTGGAACGCATGGGTGTGGAGAAGGAAGTCGGCGTCTACTCCGGCGCCGCCTACCCGCTGCTGCATGACTACGCCACCTACGAGGCGGAAAAAGCCCTGTTCGGTTCAGGCTGGCCGGGGGCGTTCAAGAACCCGCGACCGACTTCGCCGTCGCAGTTGGTTGCACCGCCGGACGGCCTGGCCACGCACACACAATTGCGCAAGGAAACCGCCGCGCAGTTCATCGTCGACAGCGTGCGCGCCAACCCGCACCAGGTGACGATCCTCGCCGTCGGCCCCCTCACCAACGTCGCCCTGGCGATTCGTTCGGCACCGGACATCGTGCCGCTGATCAAGCGCATCGTGTACATGGGCGGCGCCCTGGAGATCCCGGGCAACACCACGCCGGCGGCGGAATTCAACTGGTGGTTCGACCCGGAGGCGGCGAAGATCGTGTTGCGCTCGCCCATCGAACACGTGATTTTCCCCAACGACGTGTGCGAGAAAGTCACCTTCGACAAGTCGGTGTACCAGCGCGTGATTGCGCAGAAAGGCGCGATTGCCGAGCTGTACAAACACGAGTTCGGCCCGCTGTTCGACAAGGACCCGAGCTACCACAGCTTTACCTGGGACAGCCTGCCGGCGCTGTATCTGGTCAGCCCGCAGATCGTCACCGAAGCGCGGGATATGTGGGTGGATGTCGACGCCACGTTCGGCGCCGACTACGGCCGCGCACTGGGCTACAAGAAAGGTGCGCCGCTTGGCACGCAAAAGGCCAAGGTGGTGTTTGGCGTGGATCAAAAGAAATTCTGGGACGGCTACGTCAACCTCGTGACGCTGCCAACCCCGGTCAAGCACTGACCGGTCGAGCGCTTCCACGTTGCGTGGGAGCGTTCAAGCCTTAGCCCGCGACAGCAAGCCCGCGCTGCAAATCCTCGATCAACGCCGCCACATCCTCCAAGCCGATATGCAGGCGCACCACCGGGTTTAACCCCCGGTCCGCTGCGTTGTCACGGTCCTGGGTATCCGCCACCGTCACCAGGCTTTCATACCCTCCCCACGAAGCGCCCAGGCCGAACAGCTGCAAGGCGTCGATAAAGCGTTCGAGGTAGCCGGCGTCGGCATTCGCCAATTCGAACGACAACAACCCATTGCTGCCAGCGAAATCCCGCCGCCACAGCGCATGCCCCGGATGCTCGGGCAAGGCCGGATGGAACACGCGTTTGACCTGGGGCTGCGCCTGCAACCACAGGGCGATATCCACGGCCTGGCGTTCGTGCACGTCCAGGCGCGCGGCCAGGGTGCGGGCGCCGCGCAGGATCAGGTAGGCATCGTCGGCGCTCACCGCATTGCCGAAGGTGTCGCTCATCCTGCCCAGCGCCGGCCAGGCCGCTGCGCTGGTGCACACGCTGCCCATCATCACGTCGCTGTGACCGCCGAGGTATTTGGTCAGGGCCATGATCGAAATATCCGCGCCCAATGCCAGTGGCCGGTACAGGTAACCCGAGCCCCAGGTGTTGTCCACGGCCAGCAGGATATTGCGCGGTTTGCACAACGCAGCGATGGCCGGCAGGTCGCACAGTTCATACAGCAGCGAGCCCGGCACTTCGGCGTAGACCAGTTTGGTGTTGGCTTGCAGTTGCGCTTCCAGGCCCTGGCCATCCGGTGCGAAGTAGCTGACCTCGATGCCGAACGGCTGCAGGAATTCGCGGGCCAGCTTGCGCACCGGCGAATACACCGCGTCGGTGATCAGCACATGATCGCCGGGGCGCAAGTAGGCCAGGAACACCTGGGCGGCGGCGGCGAGGCCGGTGCCGTAGAGACGCGTGCGAAAGCCGCCTTCCAGCTCGGTCACCAGGTCTTCCAGCGCATGAGATGTCGGGTTGCCACGCGCGCCGTAGGTCAGCACGCGCTCACTGTCACGGCGCGCGCGGGCGTCGCGCATTTGCGCCAGGTTGTCGAACAGCACGGTGCTCAGGCGCGTGATCGGCACGTTGACCGCGCGGCCGCCTTGGCCCTTCTCGGTACGCGCGGCATGAATCAATCGCGTGCGCACCCGCGACGGCGGCGCCAGGGGTTTGAGGCTGGCGATTTCCGCCTCGTTCATTTGCGCGAGCAGGCCGATTTCCCAGGCCAGGTACTGACGCGCGGCGTCCTTGTTGCCGCTGTGGCGGTCGTGGGTGAAGAACAGGAAGTCGATGCACTGCGCGTCGGGCAGCGTGTCTGCGCCCGCGTTGACCGGCAGGCCGGCAGCGGCCCAGGCCGCAAAGCCGCCGTCGAGCAAACGCGCCGACAGGCCCTCGGCGGCAAAAGCGGCCAACGCCGGATCATCCGCCACCAGCACCAACGGGCGATGATCGGGTTTGAGCAGCGAGCGGATCGACCAGCGCGACCCGGCAATATGCCCCTTGCGGTACAGCATGCTCGGGCGCAGGTCGATCAGGTTCACATCGTTCAGCTCCCGCGCCAGCGCCGCAACGCTGATCAGTGGCAGCGCCTCAAACGCCACCGGTTGCAGCACCGGCAAGGCCAGGCCGCTGTCGATGCCATCGCGCAACACATAGGCTGCATGCCCCAGCTGGCGCAGCCAACTGGCGACAATCGGCGCGCGCACGCCATCGCTGTCCACCAGCACGATGCGCGCCTGGCGCACACCGATATACAGGTCGGTGGACTGAATCAACTGCCCGCCCGGGGTATGTTGCGCGCCGGGCAGTGTGCCGAGGGCAAACTCCTCGGCGGTGCGTACGTCACACAGGAACAGACTGCGTTGGCGGTCAGCGGCCCATTGGCGCACCTGCTCCGCCGCCACCGTCACCACCCCTGCCCGCTCGGCCAGTTGCTGTGCGGCCTGGCGTTGCGAGGTCAGGTCGCCGCTGACGCGCTCGGCATACCGCCGGGCGCTGCCGTGCTCCAGTTGCAAGTCTTCCAGGTACCAGCCCTGGGTGCCGTTTTCCAGCGCGTAAATCGGGTTCTTCAACCCCAGGTTGATCAGGGTCTGCGCGCCGATAATGCTGCGGGTGCGCCCGGCACAGTTGACCACGATGGGCGTGCTGTCATCCGCCACCAGGTCGTGCACGCGGTAGCCCAGTTCGCCATTCGGGCAGCAGATGGAACCGGGGATGGTCATCTTGCGGTATTCGTCGAACGGCCGCCCATCCAGCACCACCAGCGGTTCGCCACGGGCTTGCCACTCGGCCAGTTGCCGCGCGGTGACGTGCGGCGTGTGGCTGGCTTCTTCGACCAACTCGCCAAACGCCTTGGACGGCACATGCACACCGGCAAACAGCTGCAAGCCTGCCGCCTGCCAGCCGTCCGCCCCACCCGCCAATACATGCACATGGGTGTAGCCCAGCGCATGCAGACGCGCAGCCGTCAGCGTCGCCACCGCCCCGCCGTCCTGGTCGTAGATCACCAGACGCACCTGCGGGTTGGGCGCCAGGCGGCGTACCTCCAGCTCCAGGCGGCTGTAGGGCAGGTTCACCCCATGGAACAGGTGCGCCTCGCCGTATTGCCCGTGTTCGCGCACGTCGAACACGGCGATTTCCTGCCCGTCGAACAGCCACTGCTGCAGTTGACTTGGGGTGATGGTCTGGCTCATGGAAGTCCCAACAAAGTAAGAAAAGAGTTACTGCAACGCCAACGAACGTTCGCCCGGTGCCACTTCGCGGCCCTTGGCATAGGCGCGCTGCACCGCCGGCCGCGCCTTGATGCGCTCACGCCAGGCGTGGATATGCGGGTAGTGCGCCAGGTCCTGGCCTTGGCGTTGCGGTTGAATCCACGGGAAAATCGCCATATCCGCCACCGAGTACTCGCCGGCCACATACGCCACCTCGCCAAGGCGCTGCTCCAGCACGCGGTACAGGCGCGTGGCCTCGGCATTCAACAGGTCGAGGGCGAAGGCAATCGGCTCCGGCGCCTTTTCCTTGAACAGCTGCAACTGGCTCAGGTACGGGGTGATATGCCCCACTTGCCAGAACAGCCATTCCTGGACCTTCTGCCGCTCGGCAGTGCCGGCCGGCGGCAGGAATTGCCCGGCGCTGTCGGCCAGGTAATTGAGGATCGCGCCGGATTCGAACAGGCTCAGCGGGGCTGCGGGGCGATGGTCGACAATTGCCGGGATGCGGCCGTTGGCGCTGATGCGTTGGAAGCTCGCGTGCTTTTGCTCGCCTTCGCGGATGTTGACCGGCACGAGTCGGTATTCCACAGCCAATTCTTCGAGCAAAATGCCGACTTTCAAGCCGTTGCCGGTTGGCCAGTAATACAGATCAATCATAAAAAACCCATGGATGAGCACGACTCAAATGTGGTGTGTCAGGAATAAGCCTTGATGGAGGGGGCCATCTGCGAGGCGTTGTAGTTGAGGATGCGCCCGTCGGTGTCCACGCCGTAGCGGCCGTTGAGGGATTCCAGCGGCAAGCCGTACAGGTGGAAATGCAACGTCGCCTGCTCGCCCTCAACCTTGATGCCATGCAGGTCTTCCCCGAGAAACGAAATCGAAGTCCCCGGCTGCACAATCACTTCCTTCTCCAAACTCAAGGTGGTGAAGCCCGGCTCGCGGCCCTCATCATCGCGGGCATAGACGTAGTTGATCTCCTGGCCTTCAACGGCGCTGATAATCGCCCACGTCTCATGGTTGTGCGCCAAGGTGCTTTTGCCCGGCAGCAGCGAGTTCAGATACAGGGTCGGTGTGTCACCGTCGTCGTTAAGGCGATAGCGAAAGGCAGTGCTGCCCTGCCCCGGCACCGGCGCGGGGAAAGCTTCGAAGTTGAACAGGTCGCGGCGTTCGGCCAACTGCTCCAGCAGGCCAACGATGTCCACCAGGGCCGCACGGTCTACGCCGCGCTGGTTGATGACGCGAATCTGCTGCAAGAACGTTTCGATAACGGCGGCACGGTTTTCGGTACTCATCACGGGTTTCCTCTTATCAGACAGACAGGCTGTAGCGGCTCAAATTGGTCAACAGGTACGGGTCATGGGCGCTGGGGCCACGGCGCCCCGAATCGCCCAGGGCATGGCGCAGGAACGTCTGGGTGCGTTCGCTGGTCGGGTTCTGGAAGATCTGCGCGGCGCTGCCCTGCTCGACAATCACGCCGTTTTCGGTGAAGTACACGACGTCGCTGATCTCTTCGGCGAAGCGCATTTCGTGGGTGACCAGCACGCAGGTCATGCCCTCTTCGGTGAGTTCGCGGATCACCGTCAGCACTTCGCCGACGGTTTCCGGGTCCAGCGCCGAGGTCACTTCGTCGAACAGGATCAACTCCGGGCGCATCGCCAGGGCGCGGGCAATCGCCACGCGTTGCTGCTGGCCGCCGGAGAGTTGGCCGGGGTAGGCGTCCGCCTTGTGTTCCATGCGCACCTTGGCCAGCAGCGCCCGTGCGTCTTGTTCCGCGTCGGCGCGGTTGCGGCCGAGCACCTTGCGCGGCGCGATCACCAGGTTTTCCAGCACCGACAAATGCGGGAACAGGTTGTATTGCTGGAACACAAAGCCCACGCGCTTGCGCAGCTCGATGCGCTGGGCCTCCCCGGCCAAGGTATCGACCTGGGTCTGGCCCACACGGATGCTGCCGCGCTGGGGCTGCAACAGCCCGGTGATGCAGCGCAGGATCGTGGATTTGCCCGAGCCCGACGGGCCGATGATCGACACGGCCTGGCCGCGCAGCACGTCGAGGTCGATGCCCTTGAGCACCGGGTTGGCACCGAATGCCAGATGCACATCGCGCAGGCTCACCAGCGGTTCAGTAGAAGGCATAACGACGCTCCAGGTGTTGGGTCAGGCGGGAAATCGGGTAGCAGTAGGCAAAGAACAGCACCAGCAGGCTCAGGTAGATCAGCACGGTAAAGCCGGTCATGTTCACGGTGTTGCTGGCGATCTGCGCGGTGTCGATCACGTCATGCACGCCCACCAGCGAAGCCAGCGCGGTGCCCATGGTGACCACCGCGTAGAGGTTCATCCACGGCGGCAACATGCGCTTGAAACACTGCGGCAGGATGATCGAACGGAACAGCTGGCCACGGGTAAACGCCAGCGAACGCGCGGCCTCCCACTGGGTGCTGGGGATCGAACCGATGGCGCCACGGAAGATCTCCGCCACGTTGGCACTCGCCGGCAAGGCCAGGCCGATAGTGACCTTGACCCAGTCCGGGAACGACACGTAGCTGTTGCCGATATGAATCTCGAACGGGAACACATAGGTGGTGAAGTAGATCAACACCAGCCACGGCGCGTTGCGAAACACCTGGACCCACAGCCGCGCAATAAAGCCCAGGGGCGACAGCGCCAGCGCGCCGATCAGCAGGCCGAGCACCGAGCCGATGCCGATCGCCAACAGGCTGATCAGTATGTTCTGGCCGAAACCGGCGACCAGCGCCGGCGACCACTGCCACAAGGCCGACAGCACCGGGAATGATTCAATGGCCATAGCCGGGCATCCTCAGGCGCGCTTCCAGCCAGCGCCCCACACAATTGACGATAAAACTCAGCAGGCCGAAGAAGCTCAGGATCAGCAGCATCAGCTCCAGCACGTTGTCGCTCTGGGTCCAGATCATGATCGCCGCGTAGGTGATGTCGCCCACCGCAATGGCCGACGCCACGGCGGTCATCTTCACCAGGTCGATCAGGTTGTTGATCAGCGACGGCAAGGCAAAACGCAACGCCAGCGGCAGCTGCACATGCCAGAGCAATTGACGATTGCTGAAGGCCAGGGAACTGGCGGCCTCCAGGGTCACGGCCGGCACCGCTTCGATGCCGGCGCGCAAGGCCTCGGCATGGAACGCACCCTTGTGCAGGGAAATCACGATGACCACCCAGGCAAACGGCGTGAGCGGGTTGGCCGCGCCGACGGCCTGGGTCAGCAGCATGTTCAGCACCAGGAACGCGCAGTACAGCTGCACCAGGGTCGGCGTGTTGCGCGTGACTTCGATAAACACCCGTGCCGGCTTGGCCAGCCACGGGTTGCCCGAGGTCAGCATTGCCGCCAGGCTGATCCCGGCGAGCAGGCTGCCGATGATGGTGAACAGACACAGCAGGCCCGTGGTCAGCGCACCCTGTACCAGGCTGCCACGCTGGTAGGCGTCGAGCAGAAAGTTGTAATTAAGGCCGATACTCGCGGCCCAGTGCACGAACAGTTCCATCATTGCAGTTGCCCGCAGGCGGCTGCGATCCGCCGCCCGGCCTCGGCCACGCTGTCAGTCGCGGTGGCGATGGACAGGCGAAACCACGGCGACAAGCCATAGGCACTGCCCGCCACACCGGCCACGCCCGCCTCCAGCAGCCAGGCGACCACGTCGGCGTCATCCGCGATGCGCTGGCCGTCCGGACGCTGGCGCCCGAGCAACCCGGCGCAACGTACGAACACGAAGAAGCCGCCTTGGGGCTCCAGAACTTCCAGACCGTGGACGTTTTTGAGCGCCGCGACCAAAATATCCCGCCGTAATTGATACGCCGCAACCTGCTCCGCGAGGAACCCCAGCCCGCCGTTATACGCCGCCAACGCCGCCGCCTGGCCGACCGATGACGCGCCGGAAGTGGATTGCGATTGCACCACCGCCATCGCATCGGTGAGGGTTTTGGGCCCTGCGCCGAAGCCGATGCGCCAGCCGGTCATGGCGTAGGTCTTGGACACACCGCCCACCAGCAGGCAACGCGCCTGCAAATCCGGGGCAACATTGAGCAAACTCTGGGCCGGGCGGCCGTCGAAACGGATGTGTTCGTACAGCTCGTCGAGCAGCACCAGCACCTGGGGGTGGCGGCGCAGCACCTCGGCCAGCGCCTGCAACTCGGCCGCGCTGTACACCGCGCCGCTCGGGTTGCCGGGGCCATTGAGGATCAGCCAGCGCGTGCGCGCGGTGATGTGCTGTTCCAATTGCGCCGGCAGCAGCTTGCAACCCTGCTCCAGGCCGCATTCGATAAACACCGGCTCGCCGCCGTTGAAGCGCACGCTGTCCGGGAACGACGGCCAGTACGGCGTCGGCACCAGCACTTGATCGCCGTCATCCAGGGTGGCGGCAAACGCATTGAAGATAATCTGCTTGGCGCCGTTGGCGATCACGATGGATGCCAGCGGGTAATCCAGCCGGTTTTCCTCGGCCAGTTTGCGTTGCACCGCCAGGCGCAAGGCTTTGACGCCGGGCGTCGGGGTGTACTTGGTGGCACCGCCGGCGATGGCGGCATACGCGGCTTGCTTGATGTGTTCGGGGGTGTCGAAATCCGGCTCGCCGGTGGTGAGGTCGAGGATATCGCGACCGGCTTCACGCAGTTCAGTGGCGCGGGATTTGGCCGCGGCGTTGGCCGACAGCGACACCCGCTGCACGCGCCGGGACAGGCGGACGGTCATGGCTTTACCTCAAGGACTTTGCCGGGGTTGAGCAGGTAGTGCGGGTCGAGGGCCCGCTTGATGCGGCGCATCAGGTCCAGCTCCACCGCGCTTTTATAGCGACCGAGCAGGCCGACCTTGCGCTGGCCGATGCCGTGTTCGGCGCTGATCGAACCGCCGTGGGCATGGGCGCTGTCGTGCACCAGCGCGCTCAGTTCGGCGTAGTGGGCCATATGCGCCTCCACCGTCGAACCCAGCGGATGGGCCACGTTGTAATGCAGGTTGCCGTCGCCCAGGTGGCCAAAGGTGAAGTTGCGCACGCCAGGGAAATGCTGCTGGAGCAACGCGTCGGTGTGGGCAACGAAGGCCACCACCTGGGAAATCGGCACCGAGATGTCGTGCTTCATATTGCGCCCGGCGCGTTTCTGCGCCTCGCTCATGTTCTCGCGCAGCAGCCACAGGGCTTCGCTTTGCGCCAGGCTTTCGGCGACCAGCGCATCACTGATCAGTTGCTGTTCGAAGGCCTCGCCGAGTACGCGCTCGAAGGCTTCGCGGGCATGGCTTTCGCTGTGGTTGTCCGAGAGTTCGATCAACGCAAACCACGGCTGCTGTGCCGCCTTGAATGGCTGCGGGCCATCCGGAAACTGCTCGCGCAGCAACGCCAGGCAGTCGGCGGTCAGCAACTCAAACGCAGTAAGGCTGGCGCCAAAACCGGCGCGGGCATGGGACAGAAAGGCCACCGCTTGCGCCAGCTCGTCAAAGGCCAACAGCGCGGTGGTCTGGGCCTTGGGCAGCGGGAACAGCTTCAGGGTGGCGGCGGTGATAATGCCAAGGGTGCCTTCGCTGCCGATGTACAAATCGCGCAGGTCGTAGCCGGTGTTGTCCTTGCGCAAACCGCGCAGGCCGTGCCAGATCTCGCCTTCAGCGGTCACCACTTCGAGGCCAAGGGTCAACTCACGGGTGTTGCCATAACGCAGCACGGCGGTACCGCCGGCGTTGGTGCCGAGGTTGCCGCCAATGGTGCAACTGCCCTGCGCGCCCAGGCTCAGCGGGAACAGGCGGTCGGCCTCGCGGGCGACGTCCTGGACATTCTGCAGGATGCAGCCGGCTTCCACCGTGAGCGTGTCGTTGTCGGTATCGACAGTGCGCACGCGGTTCATGCGGTCGAGCAGCAGCAACACCGCGCGCCCGCTGGCGTCTGGTGTGGCGCCAGCCATCAGCCCGGTGTTGCCGCCCTGCACCACGATCGGCGCCTTCAAGGCCACACAGGCGCGCACCACCGCCGCCACTTCCTCGGTGTTGGCCGGGTGCACCGCCGCGACCACCTGGCCGGTGTAGCGGCCCTGTTTGTCGGTAAGGCAGTGCGCCGCCTCCTCACTGGTCTGTACATGGGCCGCGCCGAGCAGTTGTTGCAAGGTGGCGAACAACGCGTCACTCATGGCTGTACTGCTCGTGCAGGTCACGCAGGGCCTGGGACGGCGCCATGCCGGTGCGCTCGCCGAGGGCGATCAGGAAACCGCTTTTATGCCACTCGCGCACGATGGCATCGAGCTTGGCCTGGGTGTCGTGCTCGCCCTTGCGAATCCAGATCACCGATTTGGACGGGATCAAGTCACCCGGCAGCGGGATTTCATACCCGGCCCATTCGGCATCGCCAAGCAGCGCATGCATGGTCGGGCTGACGTGCACCGCCGCCACGCAGCCATTGCCACGCAGCGACAGCAGCGATTCGGACTGGCTGCGGAACGCCTTGATCTGCGCGCCGTAGGTCTCCTGCAGCGGCTTGATAAAGTTGCTGCCCTGGGACACGCACACCGGCTTGTCCTTGAGGTCGGCCCATTGGGTGATACCCGCGCCCTTGCGAATCAACGCCGCGCCGCCGACTTCCTCGTACGGCGTGGGCACGTAGTCGAGGATTTCGGCGCGCTCTTCGGTGAACTGCATATTGGCGATCAGGATGTCGACCTTGCCCTGCTGCAAAAACTGCACGCGGTTGGGCGCCAGCACCGAGACGGTCTTGGCCTCGACCCCCAGCGCCTGGCCGATGCCCTTGGCCAGTTCGACGTTGTAGCCCAGGTGTTCACCGGTCGTGGGATCAATGGTGCCGAACGGCGGGCCGCTGAGGATCACGCCGACGCTGATGGCGTGGCGCTGCTGGATCTTGTCGAGGGTGGCGTCCGCCTGGGCGAAGCCGGTGCACAGGGCCAGGCCGAGTGCGGCAAGGGTTTTCAAATGCATGCTCAGGCGCCCTTGAACTGTTGTTGCAATTCCACCAGGGCCGGTGAGGCCGGGCTGATGCGGTTGCGGGTCTGGGCGTCGATCAGCCAGCCGCTGCGGTGCAGCTCCTTGACGATCGGGTCGAGTTTGGCCTGGGTGTCGCTTTCGCCGCGACGGGTCCAGATCACCGACGGTGCCGGGTTGAGTTCCGGGCCCAGTACGCGGTAGTCCTTCCATTCGGCGCTGTCATTGATCAGCGGGTTGATCAGCGTCGAGTCATGCACCGCCGCTACGCAGTTGTTGCCGCGCAGGGCCAGCAGCGATTCGGAGGAACTCTTGAAGGCCTTGAGCTGGGCGCCGAACTCGGTCAGCGGCTTGACGTAGCTGCTGCCCTGGGAGGTGCATACGGGCTGGTCCTTGAGGTCTTCCCAGCGCGCGATCTTGCTGTCCTTGAGCACGGCGGCGGCGCCACCGATGCGGTAGAACGGGGTTGGCACGAAGCCGAGGATCTCACCACGCTCGGCGGTCCATTCCATATTGGCGATCAGCAAATCGACCTTGCCCTGTTGCAGGAACTGCACGCGGTTGGCCGGCAGCACCGGCACCAGTTGCACCTGGGCCTTGAGCTGGCGCCCCAGCTCGTTGGCCAGGTCCACATTCAAGCCCTTGGGCTGCTGCGTGGCCGGGTCGATGCTGCCAAACGGCCCGCCGGACAACAACACGCCGACCACCAGCACATGGCGCTGCTCGATCTTGTCCAGGGTCGCATCGGCCTGCGCCGCCACACTGCCGCCCAGGGCGAGCATCGACCCCAGGGCCACCGGCAACCATTTCTTGAATTTCATTGGACTTCCCCCTGGCTGATGATCGGCGTACCCCGACCTGATGGAGGGGCATGCTAGGGAGAGTGCGGGGCCAACGGAAATGCAAATATCTCATATCGTTATAACTTGTGGTGTCTGAGCCACCTGCTATTTGGATATAACCCATGATTTGTTGGGCTGCGCAAAAATCCGCTTCACCAATACATAAATATCTGTAATGTTTAACTTCGCACCCTTGATGTAAAACCGCCCCTGGAAATGGCCATGTCGACCCTCGACCTAGAACTGCTGCGCACCTTTATTGCCGTGGTCGACCACCACAGCTTCGCCGAAGCCGGCACTCACCTGGCGCGTACGCAGTCGTCCGTGACCCAGCATATGCAGCGCCTGGAGCAACAGGTCGGCGTAAGCCTGTTCGAAAAACGCGGGCGGCAAAAACAGCTGACCGAGCCGGGCATGCAGCTGCTGCGCCACGCCCGGCAAATGCTCTCGCTGAACGACGACGCGTTGAATTCCCTGCGTGAAAGCAGCCTGAGCGGCATGCTGCGCATCGGCTCGCCCCACGACATCGCCGACACCATCCTGCCGCCGATCCTCAGCCACATCGCCCGCTCCGCGCCACGCCTGCGCCTGGAAATCGACGTGGGCCGCAGCCCGTTCCTGATGGACGACCTGCACCGCGGCAAGGTCGACATGGTGATTTCCACCCGCAGCGACCCAAACCTGGAAGGCTTTGCACTGCGCACCTCACCGGTGTGGTGGATCTGCTCGGCGCAGTACATCCACTCGCCGAGCGAGCCGCTGCCGCTGATCCTGGTGGACGAGCCGAGCATCTACCGGCGCTATGCGCTGGAGGCATTGGAGCGGGCGAATATTCCCTGGCGCCAGGCGTATTTGGCGTCCAACCTGATCGGCATCAAGGCCGCCACCCGTGCGGGGCTGGGTGTGACCCCGCGCAGCATGGAAATGCTTGGGCCGGATATGCGCGTGCTGGGTGAAACGGACGGCCTGCCAAGGCTGCCGGATGTCACGTATTACCTGTGGATACGACCCAACACCGCCAACCCGATTGCCCGCAAGGCCTACGACCTGATCCGCGCCAGCCAGGGCTTATAGCAATCAACCTGTGGGAGGGGGCAAGCCCCCTCCCACATTTTTGATCTCCATACACCTGCCCCATCAGCTAGAATCGGCGCCATTATTTGCCCGCCTCCCCTGATACGAGCCCCCCATGCGCTTTGATTTCGACACGATCCACCCCCGCCACGGCACCGGCAGCACCAAGTGGAACCGCTATCCCGCCGACGTGCTGCCAATGTGGATCGCCGACATGGACATCGCCGCGCCGCCCGCCGTGCTGCAGGCCCTGCATGCGCGCCTGGACCAGCAGATCCTCGGCTACAGCGTGGCCGGGCCGGATGTGCGCGAGGCGATCATTGCCGACCTGTGGGCCAAATACGCGTGGCGGGTGCAGCCGGAAGACCTGCTGTTTCTGCCTGGCGTAGAACCGGGTTTCAACATGGCGCTGCATGCCTTCGTGCAACCGGGCCAGCCGGTGGTACTGCAAACTCCCAACTATCGGCCGATCCGCCTGGCGCCCGCGCATTGGAACCTGCCGCGTATCGAAGTGCCGTTCGAATTGGTCAACGGCGAATACCTGACCCCACTGCCTGCCTTGCACCAGGCACTGACCGGCGCCGGCGCGTTGCTGTTGAGCAACCCGCACAACCCGATCGGCAAGGTGTTCCCGCGCGAAGAATTGCTGGCCGTGGCCAACGCCTGCCTGGAGCACGGCGCGTTGATCATCAGTGATGAAATCCACGCCGAGCTGTGCTTCGACGGCCGCCGCCACATTCCCACCGCGAGCCTCAGCGCCGAAATCGCCCAGCGCACCATCACCCTGATGTCGGCGAGCAAGGCCTATAACGTGGCCGGCCTGAAGACCTGCTTTGCGGTGGTGCAGAACGCCGAGATCCGCGAGCGCTTCAACCAGGCGCGCTGCGGCATGGTCGACAGCGTCAGCCCCCTGGGCCTGGAAGCCACCCGCGCCGCCTACAGCGAGTGCGGCGAATGGCTCGACGCGCTCAAAGAGTACCTGCAAGCCAACCGCGACTACCTGCTCGACGCCGTGCACACCCGCCTGCCCGGCGTGGTGATGCATGCGCCGCAAGGCACCTTCCTGGCCTGGCTCGATTGCAGCGCCCTGGGCCTGGACGACCCGCAGCAGTTCTTTCTCGAACAGGCCAAGGTCGGCCTGAGCGCGGGCATCGAGTTTGGCGACGACAGCCAGCAATTCGTGCGCCTGAACTTCGGCTGCCCACGGGCGATGCTCGAAGACGGCCTGCACCGCATGGAGCGCGCCCTGCGCCACCGCCAGGCTTGATGCGGAAAGGGGCTTGCCCCGATAGCGGTGGGTCAGATAAAGATCAGCTGACTGACACAACGCCATCGGGGGCAAGCCCCCTCCTGCATGTGGACCGGGTTTACAGCTTGGCGATGGACACTTCGGTGGACTTCACAAAGGCAATCACTTCACTGCCCACTTTCAATTCCAGATCACGCACCGAACGGGTGGTGATCACCGAGGTGACGATGCCGGACGCGGTTTGCACGTCGATTTCGGACACCACTTCGCCCAGCAGAATTTCCTTGATCACGCCCTTGAACTGGTTGCGCACGTTGATCGCTTTAATGGTCATGTCGGGTTTCCTTTTGGCTGTTGGGTCAATCCGCACGAATGCGCAGGCCCTCAAAATGCGCTATCGCAACGAACATTAAAAGGAATATATAACTCTTTATTTATTCGATACGGATATATATCAACTGTTGCCCAGCCAACAGTGGTTCAACAATCTGCCTTCCTCGACAACAACTCGAAACACGCAAACCCCAGCAAAACCGGCGCCGCAGCAGATGGCACAGAGACTGCATATTCCTATAAAGCATGATGGAACATGCCAACTCAATTTTCTGAATATAAGAAAAGACTTCTCTCACACGCCTTGCCGGAGCTGTTCCATGAAACCCTTCGCCCAACGTTTACTCGGCGCCTGCGCCCTCGCCCTGTGCCTGCAACCGCAAGCCTTCGCTGCCGAAACCGACCCCGCCGAAGTCAACCTCGACTACGCCTACTATTCGCCCGTGAGCCTGGTGCTCAAGCATTTCGGCTGGCTGGAGCAGGCCCTGCCCCAGAGCAAGGTCGGCTGGGTGCTGAGCCAGGGCAGCAACCGTTCCCTGGAATACCTCAATAGCGGCGGCGTGGACTTCGCCTCTTCGGCCAGCCTGTCCGCCGTGCTGAGCCGTGCCAACGGCAGCCCGATCAAGTCGGTGTACGTCTACAGCCGCGCCGAGTGGACCGCCCTGGTGGTTCGCAAGGACTCGCCGTTCAAGAGCGTCACCGACCTCAAGGGCAAGAAAATCGCCGCCACCAAAGGCACCGACCCGTACCTGTTCACCCTGCGCAGCCTGCAACTGGCCGGGCTGAAAAAGGACGACGTCGAACTCGTCCACCTGCAACACCCGGACGGCCGTACCGCGCTGGAAAAAGGTGACGTGGACGCCTGGGCCGGCCTCGACCCGCACATGGCCGCCAGTCAAATCCAGGCCGGTTCGCGCCTGTTGTACCGCAATAAAGACTTCAACAGCTATGGCGTGGTCAGCGTCACCGAAAAGTTCGCCAAGGCCCACCCGCAAACCATCGCCAAGGTGCTCGGCGCCTATGAAAAAGCCCGCGACTGGGCGGTAAAACACCCGGATGAGTTCGCCAAGCTGCTCGCCGATGAATCCGGCCTGCCGCTGGAAGTGGCCAAGCTGCAACTGTCGCGCACTGACCTGAGCACCCCGTTCCTGAGCAGCAAGGACGTGGTGGCGTCCAAGGCGGCCGCACCGATCCTGGTGTCCGAAGAGCTGGTGCGCAAGGGCGTGAATGTGGACCAGGTGATCGACCAGTTGATCGACACCTCGTTCGGCCAGTAAGGAGCCCGTGATGAGCAGCAAAAGCCAAGCATTGCCGCTGCCCGTACCGCTGGCGGCCAACCGTAGCGCCTGGCCGCGGCGGCTCAAGGGCCTGGCCTTGCCGGTGCTGATCCTGCTGGTGCTGGAAGTGGTGGTGCGCGTGGGCTGGTTGCCGTCCTACCAGATGCCGGCGCCGAGCGAGATCGCCGTGACCCTCGCCGACCTGGCCCAAGGCGCGCTGTGGAAGCACATCGGCGCCAGCCTCGGCCGTGTGCTGCTCGGCTTTGCCATCGGTGCCAGCCTGGCCCTGGTGTTCGCTGCCTGGGTCGGTTTGAGCCGCGAGGCCGAGGCGTATCTTGAGCCGACGTTCGCCGGGCTGCGCTCAATTCCGAGCCTGGCCTGGGTGCCTCTGTTGCTGTTGTGGCTGGGCATTGATGAAACCTCGAAAATCGTGCTGATCGCGATTGGCGCGTTTTTCCCGGTGTACCTCAATGGCGTCGCGGCCATCCGCGATATCGACCGCAAGCTGGTGGAGGTCGGGCAAATGTACGGCTTCAGCCGCTGGCGCCTGGTGCGCCGCATTCTGTTGCCTGCCGCCCTGCCCGGCCTGTTCACCGGGTTGCGCAGCGGCTTGAGCCTGGCGTGGATGTTCCTGGTGGCGGCCGAGCTGATTGCGGCCACCAAGGGCTTGGGCTACCTGCTCAGCGACGGGCGCGAAACCTCGCGCCCGGACATCGTGCTGGCGGCAATTATCGTGCTGGCGTTGTTGGGCAAGGTCAGCGATGGCCTGCTCGCCGCGCTGGAGAAACGCTGCCTGGCGTGGCGCGATACCTTTCAGGGGGCCGAACAATGAGCGCGCAGCCTTTGCTGGATATTCACGTGGCGCGCAAAAGCTTTGCCAGCACCACCGTGCTGCAAAACGTGCGCCTGGCGTTGCAACCGCGCGAAGCCGTGAGCCTGTTAGGGCCCAGCGGTTGCGGCAAAAGCACCTTGCTGCGCATCGTCGCCGGGCTGGAAAAGGACTTTCAGGGCGAACTGCGCAGCCCCGACGGCGAAGTCGCCTTTGTGTTCCAGGAACCCCGGCTGATGCCCTGGCTCACGGTGGAACAGAACATCGGTTTCAGCGACGACAGCCACTATGACAAGGCCTGGGTCACGCAGTTGATCGAGGAAGTCGGCCTCAAGGGCTTTGCCCAGGCGTTGCCCAAGGCCTTGTCCGGTGGCATGGCGCAACGGGTGGCGATCGCGCGGGGCCTGTATTCACGCCCGCAGGTGCTGTTGCTCGATGAACCCTTCAGCGCGGTGGATGCCTTTACCCGCATGAAGCTGCAGGATTTGCTGCTGCAACTGGCCGCCCACCATGCCATCGCCCTGCTGCTGGTGACCCATGATGTGGACGAAGCGCTGTACCTGAGTGATCGGGTGCTGGTGATGGATAACCGGCCGAGCAGCATTCGCCAGGAACTGACGGTGGATTTACCGCATCCGAGGGACCGGCGTGATCCGCGGCTGGCGCAGCTCAAGGCGTTGTCGTTGACCGAGTTGCAGCGCGCGCATGTGATCTGAGAACAATGCTGTGCAAATGTGGGAGGGGGCAAGCCCCCTCCCACATTGGCTCTCTGGTGTGTTCAGGAAAGTGTTACCCAGTACTTGGTGCGAGCCTGCACTTTAAAGCCATGGGTTTGGGCCAATAGGTGGAGGATGCGGTCGGTATCGTCGAGGCGGAAACTGCCGGTCACCCGCAACGCCTCCAGGCTTGGGTCCCAACGCAGCACACCCGGCCGGTAGCGCTCCAACTCCCGCAGGAAATCCCCCAGCGGTTGGTTCTGCGCCGTCAGCACGCCGTCACGCCAGCCCAGTTGCAGCACATCAAACGCTGCCCAGGCGCCAAGCCCGCTGGCTTTCAACGGCGCCTGCTGGCCGCCCTGCAGCGTCGCCAATTGCCCGTTCAAATCACGCACCTGCACCGCGCCCTTGAGCACCGACACCAGGCAGCCGCTCGCCTGTTGCCGCACGCACACCTCAGCCTGGCTGACACGCAACTGGCCGTAACGGGTGTACACGGTCATGGCCGTGGTGCCCGGTACGTTCAGCGCCAGTTCACCATCCACCAGGGTGATGCGCCGCTGCGCCAGGTCCACGTCCACCGCCGTCGCAGTGTTGAGTTGCAGGCTGGCGCCCTCGGCCAGCGACAGGCGTTTACGCTCGCCGGTGGCGGTGTGCAGGTCGGCGCGCCAGGCGTCGAGGGGCAACTGGCGGCTAAGCAGCCACGCGGCCGGCACCAGCGCGGCCACGCCGAGGGCACGTTTGAGTACGGCGCGACGGCCGGGTTGCGGGCGGTCGAGGCTGGCCATGGCCAAAGCCTGGGGCAAGGCGCTGAAACGCTGGCGCAGGGATTGGGCTTTCTGCCAGGTCTGTTCGTGCTGGGGATGGCTGTCACGCCAGTGCTGCAAGGCAGCGTGGTCGCGCTCCGTGGCCGCGCCGGATTCCAGCAGCGCCAGCCACTGGGCAGCAGCGCGGGCGACGTCGCGGCTCACAGGTCCACCAGCAAACAATGTTCATAGGCCTGGGCCATATAGCGTTTTACCGTGCGCTCGGAAACGTCGAGACGCTCGGCGATCTCGCGGTAGCCCAGCCCTTCCAGTTGGCTCCAGAGGAACGCGCGGCGTACCAGCACCGGCAAACCATCGAGCAGCTCGTCCAGGGCCTGCAGGGTTTCGAGCACCAGCCAGCGCTGTTCCGGCGACGGCACACTGGCTTCGGGCAAGCTGGCCAGGGCATTCAGGTAGGCCTGTTCAAGGCTGCGGCGCTGATGGAAATTCACCAGCAAGCGCTTGCCGACGGTGACCAGGTACGCCCGTGGCTCCTGCATCTGCGCCAACGGCTGGGCACTGGCCAGCACGCGCAGGAACGTGTCCTGGCTCAGGTCGGCCGCATCCCAGGCATTGCCCAGGCGCCGCCGCAGCCAGCTTTCCAGCCAGCTGCGATGGTCGCGGTACAGGCTCGATAACGTCAGCTCGGGGGCGTGGGTCGGGACAACGGCATCATTCATGGCAAGCAACCTGCGCGGCGCGAGTGAGTCTCAAATGAGATTCATTCTATTTAATATCCCGCCGCGACACCATGCTCTTTTCAACATTGCGTTCAAAGCATCGCCGCTTTCTGTCGCAGCAGGTCGATAAACAAGCCCAGCTCACGGCTGACGCCCTCGCCTTTACGCAGTAACAGGCCAAAGGGTGCGAGTCGCACATCCAGGGCGATGGGCAGCGCCACCACCAGGCCCATTTTCAGGTAATCGCGCAGGGCGCTTTCCGACAGCACCATCACCGCGTCGGTCAGCTGGATCAGTTGCTGCATCGAATACACCGAGCTGCACTCGATGATGTCCGCCGGGCTGGGCAAGGCCAGGTCCTGCAACGCCTGGTCAAAGCCGATACGCGCCGGGCTGGTTTGCGGTTGCAGGATCCACGGCCAGTCGCGCACCAGCTCGGCCAGTTCCAACTGTTCACGTTGCGCCAGCGGGTGGCCGGCGTGCACCACCACCAGCATGCGTTCGTTGCCCAGGGGTTCGAAGCTGTAGTGCTCGGCGTCGGTGGCGGCATTGCGCCGGGTAATGGCCAGGTCGATACGCCCCTGCTCAAGCAGCTGGATCACCTGGTCGCTGGTGTCGCCCATGATGCGGATGCGCAGTTGCGGGTTCAGCGACTTGATCTGCGCGATGCAGTCCATCACCAGGTCCGGCGCGGCGCCCATGATGGTGCCGATGGACAGATACCCGTAGCCGCCCTGCTGGCGCGCCATCAAATCCTCGGCGCAGCGGTCGAGGCCGCTCAGGGCCGATTCGGCAAAGCGGATCAGCTCCTGGCCCAGCGCCGTGGGGCGCATGCCCCGTGGCAGGCGCTCGAACAGGTCGCAGCCGAACATGTCCTCGATCTCGCGCAGCATGCGCGTGGCCGCCGGTTGCGACATGTTCAGCGCCTGGGAGGCGCGGTGCAGGTTCTGGCTGGAACTCAACGCCACCAGCATATGCAGGTGCTTGTAACGCAGGCGGTTGAACAGGCTGCGGGAGATGACCGGGCTACTCATGGAACTCCTTTTTATCGATACCCTGAGGGTATCACTTGTAAGCTAGATTCGATTTGTAGCGCATTGCTCGGCCGCCGTACAGTCCGCCCCATAAGAACAAAACATCGGACTCCACTATGAAAACGCTGCCTGCGCCCCTGCTCGCCAAGATTTCCTGGCGGCTGCTGCCCTTTCTGCTGTTGATGTACATCATGGCGTTCCTCGACCGCGCCAACGTCGGCTTCGCCAAGCAAGCCTTCCAGGCCGATACCGGCTTAAGCGATGCCGCCTTCGCCTTTGGCGCCGGGGTGTTCTTTGTCGGCTACGCGCTGCTCGAAGTACCCAGCAACCTGATCCTGCACCGTGTCGGCGCCCGCCTGTGGATGTGCCGCATCATGGTCAGTTGGGGCCTGATCTCGGCGGCGATGGTCTTCGCCCATAACGAAACCAGCTTCTATGTGTTGCGCTTTTTGCTCGGCGTGGCCGAAGCCGGCTTCTTCCCCGGCGTCATCCTCTACCTCACCTATTGGTTCCCCCAAGCCGTGCGCGGCAAGGCCATGGGCTTCTTCTATTTCGGCGCGCCGCTGGCGTTTATCTTCGGCAGCCCGTTGTCCGGTTTGCTGCTGGAAATGGACGGCTTCCAGGGCCTGCACGGCTGGCAATGGCTGTTCGCGGTGGAAGGCCTGATGGCCACCGCCGTGGGCATTTGGGCCTACTGGTACCTGGACAACCGCCCTGCCGATGCCAAATGGTTAACGACCGATGAGCGCCAGCAGATCCAGCGCCTGCTCGACCAGGAAGACCAGCACAAAACCTCACACGGCCGCAGCCTGTTGACACTGTTGTGCCAGCCATCGGTGCTGTACCTGTGCCTGGTGTACTTGCTGATCCAGGCCAGCGTATACGGCGTGGTGTTTTACCTGCCCACCCAGGTCGGCGATCTGCTTGGCACCAAGGTCGGCTTGATGGTCGGCCTGGTCTCGGCGATCCCGTGGCTGTGTGCGCTGTTCGCCGCCTGGTGGATCCCGGCCTATTCCGACCGCACCGGCCTGCGTCGCCAGACCGCGTGCCTGACCCTATTGATGGCCGCCGCCGGCATCGCCTGCTCGGTGACCTTCGCCAACCCGTTGCTGGGCATGCTCGCGCTGTGTTTTGCCGCCTCGGGGTTTATCGCCGTGCAGCCGGTGTTCTGGACCTTTCCCTCCAGTTACCTGGCCGGCAGCGCTGCGGCGGCGGGCATTGCACTGATCAACTCCTTCGGGGCCCTCGGCGGCTTTATCGCGCCGGTCATCAAGCATTGGGCCGAAGGCGCCTTCCACTCTCCGGCGGCCGGTTTGTACCTGCTGTCCGCCACCACCGTACTGGCTGCATTGCTGGTGCTGGGCATCCATTCACCCGGCCGCAACGCGTCGAACACGCCGGCCACCGTTTAACGTCAGGAGTCTTACCATGGGTCATCTCACCATCAAACACGTGCGCGCCTTTGTACTGCGAGGCGGCGGCGCCGACTACCACGACCAGGCCGACGGCCATTGGATCGACGACCACATCTCCACACCCATGAGCAAATACCCCGAGTACCGCCAGAGCCGCCGCAGTTTCGGCATCAACGTGCTGGGCACCCTGGTGGTGGAAATCGAAGCCAGCGACGGCACCGTCGGGTTTGCCGTGACCACCGGCGGCGAGCCGGCGGCGTATATCGTCGAAAAACACCTGGCGCGCTTTATCGAAGGCGCGCGAGTCACCGACATCGAAAAAATCTGGGACCAGATGTACCAGTCCACCCTCTACTACGGTCGCAAGGGGCTGGTCATCAATACGATTTCCGGCGTCGACCTGGCGCTGTGGGACCTGCTCGGCAAGCTCCGCCAGGAGCCGGTGCACCAATTGCTCGGCGGCGCGGTACGCGACGAACTGCAGTTCTACGCCACCGGCGCGCGCCCCGACCTGGCGCAGAAGATGGGTTTTATCGGCGGCAAGATGCCCCTGCACCACGGCCCCAGCGAAGGCGAAGAAGGCCTGCGCAAAAACCTCGAAGCGCTGGCCACCATGCGTGAACGGGTCGGCCCGGATTTCTGGCTGATGCTCGATTGCTGGATGAGCCTGGACCTCAACTACGCCACCAAACTGGCGATCGGCGCCCATGAACACGGGCTCAAGTGGATCGAAGAAGCCCTGAGCCCCGACGATTACTGGGGCTACGCCGCGCTGCGCAACAAGGTGCCCAAAGGCATGCTGGTGACCACCGGCGAACACGAAGCCACGCGCTGGGGCTTTCGTATGCTCCTGGAAATGGGCTGCTGCGACATCATCCAGCCCGACGTCGGCTGGTGCGGCGGCCTGACCGAACTGGTGAAAATCTCCGCCCTGGCCGACGCGCACAACGCCATGGTCGTGCCCCACGGCTCGTCGGTGTACAGCTATCACTTCGTCGCCACCCGCCATAACAGCCCGTTCGCCGAGTTCCTGATGATGGCGCCCAAGGCTGACGAAGTGGTGCCGATGTTCCATCCGCAATTGCTCGGTGAGCCGGTGCCGGTGAATGGCCGCATGCGCCTGTCGGCACTCGACAAACCCGGCTTCGGCGTGGACCTGAACCCGGATTGCCAACTGCACCGTCCCTACAACCGCTGAGGAACGCCGTCATGACTATGCCCCGCAATGGCTTCAAGGCCGCCCTGGCGCAAGACGCCACCCAGTACGGCATCTGGGCCGGTTTCGCCACCGGCTACGCCGCCGAAATCGTCGCCGGCCTCGGCTACGACTGGATGCTGATCGACGGCGAGCACGCGCCCAACACCGTGCCCAGCGTGCTCAATCAATTGCAGACCGTAGCGCCCTACGCCACGGCGCCGGTGGTGCGCGCGGTGAATGGCGACGCGAGCCTGATCAAGCAACTGCTCGACGTTGGCGCCCAGACCTTGATGATTCCCATGGTGGAAACCGCCGAACAGGCCCAGGCCCTGGTGCGCGCCATGCGTTATCCACCGCATGGCATTCGTGGCGTCGGCGGCGGCCTGACCCGCGCCACGCGCTGGGATGGCGTGGCGAACTACCTGCACACCGCCCATGAAGAGCTGTGCCTGATCGTGCAGGTGGAATCGCGCCTGGGTGTGGAAAACGTCGCGGCGATTGCTGCCGTCGAGGGCGTGGATGCGGTCTTTATCGGCCCCGCCGACCTGTCCATCGGCCTCGGCCACGCCGGCAACCCTGGCCACCCCGAGGTGCAGGAGCGCATCAAGCAGGCGGTGGACGCCACCCTCGCCGCCGGCAAGGCCTGCGGCATCCTCGCGCCCAATGAAGAAGACGCCCGCCGCTACCAGGCCTGGGGTTGCCGCTTTATCGCCGTGGCCATCGACATCAGCCTGCTGCGCCAGAGCGCCCTGGCCACCCTCGCCCGCTATCGGCCCGATGCCGATGCAAAACCGCAATCACGTACTTACTGAGGAGCAGCCCATGTCATCCGTTCCCGTGTACCAGAACTTTATCAACGGCCGTTTCGTCAGCAGTGAAGCGCATCTCGATGTGCTCAACCCGGCCACCGGTGCGTTGCTGTCCAAGGTGCCCGCCTCCACCGCCGCCGATGTCGAACAGGCCCTCGCCGCTGCACGCGGTGCGCAAAAAGACTGGGCCCGCAAGCCGGCTATCGAACGCGCCGGGCACCTGCGGCGCATCGCCGCCAAGCTGCGCGAAAACGTCGCGCACCTGGCCCGCACCATTACCCTGGAGCAAGGCAAGGTTACGGGCCTGGCCGAGGTCGAGGTGAATTTCACCGCCGACTACCTCGACTACATGGCCGAGTGGGCGCGCCGCATCGAAGGCGAGATCATCACCAGCGACCGTCCCAACGAAAATATCTTTCTGTTCCGCAAGCCCCTGGGCGTGGTGGCGGGCATCCTGCCGTGGAATTTCCCGTTCTTTCTGATCGCCCGCAAAATGGCGCCGGCGCTACTGACCGGCAACACCATCGTGATCAAGCCCAGCGAAGAAACCCCGAACAACTGCTTTGAATTCGCCAAGCTGGTGGCCGCCACCGACCTGCCCGCCGGCGTGTTCAACGTGGTCTGCGGCGACGGCCAGGTCGGCGGCGCCCTCACCGCGCATAAAGGCGTGGACATGATCAGCTTCACCGGCAGCGTCGCCACTGGCTCGCGAATCATGACCGCTGCCGCGCCGAACATCACCAAGCTCAACCTGGAATTGGGCGGCAAGGCGCCGGCCATCGTGTTGGCGGATGCCGACCTGGACCTGGCGGTCAAAGCCATACGCGACTCGCGCATCATCAACACCGGCCAGGTCTGCAACTGCGCCGAGCGGGTGTATGTGGAGCGCACAGTCGCCGATCAGTTTATCGAGCGCATCAGTGCGGCGATGACGGCCACGCGCTACGGCGACCCGCTGGCCATGGCCGATGCGGAAATGGGCCCGCTGATCAATCGCCAGGGCCTGGAGAGCGTCAACCGCAAGGTACGCACCGCGCTCAGCCAGGGCGCGAGCCTGGTCAGCGGCGGGCAGATCGCCGACCTTGGCGCGGGCTTTCACTTCCAGCCGACGGTACTGGCCGGCTGCCGCGCCGACATGGAGATCATGCGTGAAGAGATCTTCGGCCCGGTGCTGCCGATCCAGATTGTCGATGACCTCGACGAAGCTATCGCCCTGGCCAACGACTGCGACTACGGGCTGACCTCGTCGATCTACACCCGCGACCTGGGCAAGGCCATGCACGCGGTGCGCGAAATCGACTTTGGCGAAACCTACGTCAACCGCGAAAACTTCGAGGCCATGCAAGGCTTCCATGCCGGGGTGCGCAAATCCGGAGTCGGCGGCGCCGATGGTAAGCACGGCCTGTACGAATACACCCACACACACGTGGTGTACCTGCAGAGCTGAGGTGGTGAAACGGGCCGTCGCGCGGTAGCGTGCTGGCCCTTCCAAATGTGCTTCTGATAAGGACTGCCCCATGCCCCTGATTCCCTATAGTGGCCCGATCATCGACAGCCATCTGCACCTGTTCGATCCGCGTCGCCCCCAAGGCATCCCGTGGCCCGAGCCCGGCAACGCGTTGTATGCCGCGCATTTGCCGGCCGACTACTGGACCCTCGCCGCCCCACACAACGTGGTCGGCGCCATCGCGGTGGAAGCCAGCCCGTGGCGCGACGACAATCGCTGGCTGCTGCAAGCCCTGCGTGGTGAGCCGCGCATGCTCGGGTTTGTCGGCAACCTGGACCCGTTGCACGCAGACTTCGCCGCTGACCTTGCAGCGTGGGCCGACGAGCCGCTGTTCCTCGGCCTGCGCTATGGCAACCTGTGGGACCGCGACCTGCTGCTGGACCAGACGCGCCCCGGGTTTATCGACGGCCTGCGCCAACTGGCCGCCTGCGGCCGTGGCCTGGACAGTGCCAACCCCAACCCGCGCTTGATCAAGGGCCTGCTGCACCTGAGCGATGCCCTGCCGCAGTTGCGCATCATCGTCGACCACCTGCCGAACGCCCAGGTCCCCGCCGGCGAAGAGGCCGCTTACCACGCCGACCTGCTGCGCCTGGCCGAACGGCCGAATGTATTCGCCAAGCTGGCGGAGATTCCCCAGCTCGGGCCGCAGGGCCTGATCACCGACACGGCGTTCTACAACGACCGCCTGGCGGTGTTGTGGGAAGCCTTTGGCGAAGACCGCTGCTTCTTCGGCAGCGACTGGCCCAACAGCGATCACCTGGCCGACTTCGCCACCACCCTGGGCCTGGTAAAACGCTGCCTGGCCGACAAGCCCGAGGCCGTGCAGGCCAAGTTTTTCCGGCACAACGCGCTGCGTATCTACACATCGGCCAAGGGAGCGCAGTGATGCCGACCCGTGCCTTTCGCATGAACCTCAACCCCGGGCAGGCCGATGAGTATCGCCGGCGCCACGCGCACATCTGGCCGGAACTGGCCCAAGCCTTGCTGGATGCCGGGGTGGTGGATTACCGGATTTTCCTCGATGAAGCCACCCACTCGCTGTTCGCCGTACTCACCCACACGGACGACCATGGCCTGGATGCCCTGCCCGGCACCGCGTTGATGCAACGCTGGTGGCACTACATGCAAGACATCATGCCCAGCCACGCGGACGCTTCGCCGGTCAGCGTCGACCTGGTGCCCATGTTCCACCTGGCTCGCCCCTGAGCCCATTGACCCACAACAACAATAAAAAGGATTCGACTACGTGGAAATCATTCTCCTTGGTGTGATTCTGCACTTTATCGGCGGCTTCGCTTCCGGCAGTTTCTACATCCCTTACAAGAAGGTCCGCGGCTGGGCCTGGGAAAGCTACTGGATCACCGGCGGCCTGGTGTCCTGGCTGATCGTGCCGCTGATTGCCGCGCAATTGACCGTGCCGGGTTGGGTCGACATCCTGCGCAACGCCGACACCTCAACCTTGCTGTGGACCTATCTGTTCGGCGTGCTGTGGGGCATTGGCGGGCTAACCTTCGGCCTGACCATGCGCTACCTTGGCCTGTCCCTGGGCATGTCCCTGATCATGGGCCTCACCTCGGCGCTCGGTGCGTTGATGCCGGCGCTGTACCGCGACCTGTTCACCGATGCCACCGAAGGCACCTTGACCTCAATGCTGGCCTCCCAGGGCGGGCATTGGGTGTTGTGGGGTGTGGCGGTGTCGCTGGTCGGGATCGCGGTGTGCGGCAAGGCCGGGCTGATCAAGGAACGGGAAGTGTCCGAGGCGGTGAAGTTCGCCAGTGTCAGCGAGTTTTCCCTGGGCAAGGGCATGCTGGTGGCGGTGATTTCCGGCGTGCTCAGTGCGTGTTTCAGCTACGGCATTTCCGCCGGCCGGCCGCTTGCTGCGGCGGCGGTGGAACACGGCGCCAACAGCCTGTTCCAGAACAACGTGACCTTTATGGTGATCATGTGGGGCGGCCTGACCACCAACGGCATCTGGTGCCTGTGGCTGAACTGGCGCAACCGCACCTTCCATAACTACCTCGACCGCAGCACCCCGCTGCTGGGCAACTACTTGCTGGTGGCCATCGCCGGCACCCTGTGGTTCCTGCAGTTTTTCTTCTACGGCATGGGCGAAAGCCGCCTGCAGAACGACGCCAGTTCGTGGGTGCTGCATATGTCGTTCATCATCATCGTGTCCAACTGCTGGGGCCTGTATTTCCGCGAATGGCACGGCACCAGCGCCGCCAACAAGGGCGTGCTGGTCGCCGGCATCGCGGTGATCCTCGGCGCCATCGCCATGGTCGGTTACGGCAATTACCTCGGCTGAAGCCGCTCATTTTTGAAGGAGTATTTTTATGTTGCTTGCAGACAAAACCGTGATCATCACCGGCGCCTCCCGTGGCATCGGCCGCGCCGCCGCGCGTGAATGTGCACGCCAGGGCGCCCGTGTGGTCATCGGCCACAGCGGCAGCGGCCAGGGCACAACCGCCGCCTTGTCACTGATCGAAGAGATCCAGGCCTTTGGCGGCCAGGCCATCGAAGTGGGCGGCGATGCTGCCGACCCGGACACCGGCGACAAGCTGGTGGCGGGCGCGGTGAAGGCCTTTGGCAGTGTCGACGTGTTCGTCAACAACGCCGGCATCTGCCCGTTCCACTCGTTCCTCGACATGCCCCGCGAGGTCTACCTGAAAACCGTCAACACCAACCTCAACGGCGCGTATTTCGCCGTGCAGGCGGCGGCCAACCAGATGAAGAACCAGGGCCGCGGCGGCGCGATCATCGCCGTCAGTTCCATCAGCGCCCTGGTGGGCGGCGGCATGCAAACCCACTACACGCCGACCAAGGCCGGCCTGCATTCGTTGATGCAGTCTTGCGCGATTGCATTGGGGCCGTATGGCATTCGCTGCAACTCGGTGCTGCCGGGCACCATCGCCACCGACATCAACAAGGAAGACCTGGCCGACACGGAAAAACTCGCCTACATGACCGCCCGCACGCCACTGGGTCGCCTGGGTGAGCCAGATGACGTGGCCGGGCCGATCGTGTTCCTGGCCTCGGACATGGCGCGCTATGTGACCGGCGCGTCGTTGCTGGTGGACGGCGGGTTGTTCGTCAACCTGCAGTAACCCCGCCCCCTCCAACACCACAATTCCAATGCGAGAGGGGGCTTGCCCCCGATAGCAGAGTGTCAGTCAGTGCAGCTGTGGCTGGTACACCGCTATCGGGGGCAAGTCCCCTCCCACAAGGGATCTCTGTGTGCCTGAAATTTGTGCAGTCCCTAATAAAAACAACAATCCAAGGAGCATCCCATGCGCACTACCTACCCCCTGGCCCTGCTCTGCAGCGCCCTGTCCACCTGCGCCTACAGCGCCCCCGCGATGCTCGGCGACTGGAACGGCCTGCGCCCGCAGTTGGCCGAACAGGGCTACGATTTCACGCTCAAGTATGTCGGCGAAGTCGGCAGCAACCTCGGTGGCGGCTACAACTCCCACACCACCGCACGCTGGAGCGACCAGCTGATTCTCGGCGTGGACATGGACCTGCAAAAACTCCTCGGCTGGCAGGACGCAACCTTTCGCATCGGCATCGGCGAGCGCCATGGCAAGGACATCACCAACGACCGCGTGCACCAGCCCAACGCCACCGGCCTGACGTCGACCATGGAAGTGTTCGGCGGCGGCAATGCCTGGCGGCTTTCGCAGTTCTGGTATGAGCAGAAATTCTTCGAGCGCAAGCTGGCCCTCAAACTCGGGCGCTTCGGCCACGGCGAAGACTTTGACCAGTTCCCCTGCGAATTCCAGAACGTGACCCTGTGCGGTTCCCAGGAAGGCAACTGGAACGGCGTGTGGAACAGCTTCCCGATCAGCCAGTGGGCGGTGCGCGCCAAGTACCAGTTCACCGATGAGTTCGCGATGCAGGTCGGCGCCTACGACAAGAACCCCGGCAACGCCGAAGCCAGCAACGGCTTCAAGCCCTTTATCAGCGGCTCCCAGGGCACCAGTTTCCCCATCGAAGCGATCTGGAAGGGGCGCATCGACGGCCTGAGTTCGGAATACCACGCCGGTTACTACTACGCCAACGCCGACACCAAGGACATGCTCAAGGACGCCGACGGCAACTTTGCCGCCAGTTCACAGAAGCCTTATCGGATGTATTCCAGCAACAGCGGTTGGTGGTTGTCGGGCCAACAGCAACTGACCACGGTGGACGGCGACAACAAACGCGGGCTCAACGTGTTCGCCAACCTGACGGTCAACGATCCCGACAAGAGCGTGATTAAAAACCTGATCCAGGTTGGCCTGATCTACCGTGGCCCGTTCGACTCACGGCCTGCCGACACCTTCGGCATCGGCGCGTCGAAACTGCAGGTCAGCGACCGCTATACGCGCAACACGCAAATGCTCAACGCCGCCAATGGCGTGACGGCGATCGATGACCCGCTGTATGTGCCCGAACAACGCCGCGAGTACAGCTACGAGGTCAACTACGGCGTACAGGCCACCCCCTGGCTGATGGTGCGGCCCAACCTGCAATACGTGAAATACCCGGGCGGGCTCACGCAGACCAACGGTGCCGTGGTCGGTGGCGTGCAGTTTATCGCCGACTTCTAGCCTTCCTCGCCATCAAACACCTGCCCGCGTCGCACGATGCTGGCAGGTGCCAGCACCGCCCCCGGCGCGAGCACCGCATTGGCGCCAATGCGGCACTGGTCACCGAGCAGCGCGCCGAACTTGTCGCAACCGGTACGCTGCAATGCCCCGTCGACGCGCACCAGCACCTCCTTGTCCACGCGCTCGTTGCGGTAGTTGGCGACGATGCTGCCGGCCTCCAGGTTGATGCCGTGGCCCAACACCGAATCGCCGACAAAGTTGAAGTGCGCCAGCTTGCTGCCACTGAACATAAAGGTGGTTTTAAGCTCCGCGCCGGGGCCGATGATGCAGCGCGCGTCCACCCAGCAACCACCGCGCAGCAGCGAGCCGGCGGCGATAAAACATTCAGGGCCGATGATCAGCGGGCCCTTGAGCAAGGCGCCGGCTTCAACGGTGGCGGTGCGGTGGACGGCGACTTCATCGTCGATGCGGTAATCGTCGGCGGGCAGTTGCGTGAGAAGCTGGCGCACAATCGCCGGGGCCTGGCTGACCAGCGCCCAGGGGGCCAGGTCAGCCCAGGGCGCGAGCGGGGATTGGGCAATGTGTGCGATGTAATCGTAAAGTCGGATCACGGTGAAACCCTCTGCAAATTGGATTGGTCGGCTGGGCACTCAAAGACCGCGCTTGCGCAGCCACTGCAGGAAGCCCTTCTTGACCGGCACCACCGGTGCGTCCTGAGTCAAGGCCTGCGCGGCGTGCACGCGAAAATCCAACAGCGCCTTCATCGCTTCGCTGATGTCGTGGCGCGCATCCAGGCACGGCTTCAAGTATTCCTTCTCGATGCGGTACAGGGTGCAAAAGGTCTTCGCGGAAAAATCCGCCAAGGTGGCTTCATCCGACAGAATCCCCGCCTCGCCAATCACCTCGCCCGGCCCCATGCGGCCGGCCTCGAACGTGTGGCCGCCCTTGACCAGCATCACCGACACCACGCCGGACTCGACGATGAACAAATGATCGCTGACCTCGCCGGCCGGCAGGATCATCTCGCCGGCGCGGTAGCTGTGCAGGCTCATGTTCTGGCTGAAGGTGTCTTTTTCTTCCTGGCGCAGGGTCGAGAAAATCGACGAACGCTCCAGCAACGCCCGCGCGGCGGACATGGCCGGCGGCGCGCCGCTTTCGGTGGCCGACAACACGCCCACGCCCGCCGCCTGCAAATGCCGGAAGGCCAGATCGTAAAGCTGGTTGCGCACCTCGCGCTTGAGCGCCATGGCCGGCACGAAGCCGCTGATTTCATACTCCACACCGCCACTGGCCGAAGTCTTGAACGCCACACTGGGCGGCGGCTTGGCCAGCAGTGGCCGGCAACCCTGCATGGCACGCTCCAGCGCTTCGATCACGGTTTGCGGCCGCGCATGGGGGCTGACCTGCAGGCTCACCGCCAGGCCGAACATGTCCGCCGGGCGCGAAAAGTTGATGATCTTGGCCTTCGCTGCCAGCGAGTTGGGGATCACCGCCATGCTGCCCTGGGAGGTTTGCAGGCGTGTGGCGCGCCAGTCGATGTCGGTGACGCGGCCTTCGGTGCCGTCGATGGAGATCCAGTCATCCAGTTGGTAAGGCTTGGTGGTGTTGAGCACGATCCCGGAAAACACATCGCTGAGGGTGCTTTGCAACGCCAGGCCGACGATGATTGCCACCGCGCCGGAGGTGGCGAGCACGCCCTTGACCGGCAGATCGAGCACGTAGGCCAGGGCGGCGATGATCGCAATCAGAAAGATCACCGCGCCCATCAGGTCCTGCAACAGCCGGCCGGTATGGCCGACCCGCTGCATCATCAGCGCGCCGAGCAACACCGTGAGGGTGCGCGCCGCGAACAGCCACCAGCCGATCTGCAAGGCCGTGGCGGCCAGGTGCAAGGCGGTGTTGTCGGCATAGGGCGCGAGCTGCATGGGGTTCATGCCGTCGTTGAACAGCACGGCACTGAACACTGCAAAGATCACCAACCGCGCCGCCAGCTTCCAGTTGGCGAGATTGGCGGAGATCAGGCGCCACACGGCGATGTCGATAAAGATCAACGCCAGGGCGCACAGCATCGGGTGTTCAGCGATAAATGAGGGCATCCAGGCGACTCCAGGGCGAATGCCGAGAAGATCGCATGAAATGCCCCCGCAGGGTATAGCCGGTGTGCTTACATCTGCCCGAAACGGCCAGACTGGAAGTCGGCAAACGCCTGATGAATCTCCTGCTCGGTATTCATCACAAACGGGCCATGGCCGACGATAGGCTCATCGATCGGCTCACCACTGAGCAGCAGCACCTTGGCGTCGTCGCTGGACTCCAGGGTGAGCTGGCTGCCATCGCGCTCGAACAGCGCCAATTGCCCAGGCCGCGCGACCTCTTCGCCGTTGACCAGCACCGTGCCTTGCAGGATCACCAGGGCGGTGTTGCGCCCAGCGTGCAGGTCGAGGGTTACCGGCTTGCCGGCGTTGAGGCGCAGGTCCCACACGTCTATTGGCGTGAAGGTGCGTGCAGGCCCCTGGGCGCCGGCGAATTCACCGGCGATCAGGCGCACGTGCCCGGCGTCGTTGGCCAGCGGCAGCACGGGGATGTCCGCGTCGACGAGGGTCTGGTAACCCGCGTCGGCCATTTTGTCCTTGGCCGGCAGGTTGACCCACAGCTGCACCATCTCCAGCGCGCCGCCTTTGCGGGCGAAGGCTTCGGAATGAAATTCCTCGTGCAGGATGCCCTTGGCGGCGGTCATCCATTGCACATCGCCGGGGCCGATCTTGCCGCCACCGCCGGTGGAATCGCGGTGTTCGACTTCGCCGGCGTAGACGATGGTCACGGTTTCAAAGCCGCGATGCGGGTGCTGGCCAACACCGCGACGCTGATCTGTCGGGGTGAAATCGGCCGGGCCGGCGTGGTCCAGCAACAGGAACGGGCTGATGTGTTTGCCCAGGTTGTCGTAGGAAAACAGCGTGCGCACCGGGAAACCGTCGCCGACCCAATGGCCGCGTGGGCTGGTGTAAATGCCGATGAGTTTTTTCATGGTGGTCCTCCAAAGTGCATACACCATAAAACCGATAACAATCTGGCGCTAGCCGGCAAAAACAGCCCTGAGCGTCCCACTCATGGAACGGTATGCCGACCCATCGCCACAAAAACAACGTTAATGATAATGACTCGTAGTAGTATCCGCCCTCTCCCGCTCAACCCTTCGAGGGCTGCAATGCCGTTTGCCTCTGCGCCTGTCGCGCCGCGCGTACTGGTGGTGGATGACCACCGCAAAATCCGCGAGCCTTTGGCTACCTACCTGCGCCGCCACACCTTCGAGGTACGCACCGCCGAAGACGCCGCCGGCATGTGGCAATTGCTCAAGACCCAAGCGTTCGACGTGGTGATCCTCGACGTGCTGTTGCCGGACGGCGACGGCTTTGAGTTGTGCAACCAGTTGCATCGACGCAGCAACACCCCGGTGATCCTGTTGACTGCCCGCGACACCGCCGCCGACCGCGTGCGCGGCCTCGACCTGGGCGCCGACGACTACGTGACAAAACCCTTCGAACCGCGCGAACTGGTGGCGCGCATCAACAGCGTGTTGCGCCGCCAGGGCCGCAATACCGGGCCCGCCGCCCCCAGCGGTGGCCCGCAGGCGTACCGGTTTGCCGGCTGGCATTTCAGCGTATGCAGTGCAACGTTAACCCGTGACGCCAGCCCGGCGGTCCAGCTCAGCACAGTAGAAAGCCGATTGCTGCAAGTCTTCCTCGCCCACCCCAACACGTTGCTGCCGCGCGAACGCTTGATCGACCTCACCGCCGCCGCCGACAGCGATGTGAGCGACCGCGCCATCGACCGCCAGGTCAGTCGCCTGCGCCGCAAGCTGGCCCAGGGCGATCCCACGCTGGACCTGCTGCGCACCATCTGGGGCGGCGGTTACCTGCTGGCCGCCGAGGTCAGTGAATGCGCGCCTTGAGCCGGCTGTGGCCGCGCACCCTGGCGGGCCAGCTGAGCCTGTTGCTGCTGCTGGCGCTGCTCGCCTCAAACGCCATCGCCATGCTGTTTCTGCAGCGTACCGGCAGCCTGATCCACCCGCTGTCGCGCAGTTTCAGCCTGGAGCGCTTGAGCATCGCCCATCACACCGCGCTGGACCTGACCCCGGTTGAAACCGCGCACCTGCTGGCCGCCATGAGCACCGACGGTGCGCGTTTCTGGATGGCCCCCACGCCGGACGTCGCGCCATTTGAGCTGCGCCCCGAAGAACGCCGCCTGGCCGGCGAACTGCGCAACCGTCTGCAACTGGATAACGCCACCGCCATCGGCATGCAGCTTGAGCGCATCAGCGGCGCCGATGCCCGTACCCATGTGTTCAGCCCCGCCGGCTGGGCGCCGTTGCGCCTGCGCAGCAGCATCGCGCTGCCCGGCGGGATGTACCTGAACGCCGTGCAATTTCCCGCCGGCGCCTATGAATGGAGCCGCGTGCTCGCCTACAGCCTGCCGGTGACTACCCTGCCGGTGTTGCTGATCGTGATGTTTTTCATCGCCCGCGTGGTGCGCCCGGTCAGGACCCTGGCCCAGGCCACCGAACGCGTGAGCCGTGGTGAATGGATCGCGCCGCTGCCCGAGCGCGGCCCGCAGGAAGCCCGGCACCTCACCGCGGCCTTCAACACCATGCAGGCCAACCTCGCCCGGCATGTGGAAGGCCGCACGCGGATGCTCGCCGCGGTCAGCCATGACCTGAACACGCCGATCACCGAATTGCGCCTGCAAGTGGAGTTGCTGGAGCCCGGCGCCACCCGCGATGACATGCTCGAAAGTCTCGCCGAGTTGAGCGCGATGGTGCGCGAAACCCTGAACTTCGTACGTGACGATGCGGTGCAGGAAGCCACCGCCACGGTATCCCTGAGCAACCTGCTGGATGACTTGGCCAAGCGTTACCAGCGCCTGCAACAGCCCGTCACCTGGTCCGGTGCTCCAGCGCTGCTGCTGACCTGCCGTCCATTGGCGCTCAAACGCGCGCTGACCAACCTGATCGACAACGCCCTGCACCACGGCGGCGACGCCCACCTGAGTGTGTTGCGCGAGGACAGCGGCTGGCTGCGCATCGAGATTCTCGACCACGGCCAGGGCTTGCCCGAAGACTGGCTGCACAAAGTCTTCGAACCCTTTGTGCAGCGCGGCGTCGGTGACGGCGGCGTGGGGTTGGGCCTGGCGATTGCACGTTCGTGCATCCAGGCCCATGGCGGCGAGCTGGTGTTGGAGAATCGCGCACCGGCCGGCCTGTGCGCAGTGGTGCGCTTGCCCGCAGCGCTTTAGAAGTTCAGCGTGGCGCCCATCCACAACGTGCGACCGTAGTTCACGGTGCCGTAGGTTTCATCGTCCAGGCGCTTGTCGGTGAGGTTGTTGAGGGAGGCGTTGAGGGTCAGCGAATCGGTCACATCAAAGGAGCCGCCGAGGTCGGCGGTGGTGTAGCCCGGGGCCGGTTCGTCGGTGATCGTGTTGCCGGTTTCTTCACCGTAATAGCTCAGCGACGCCCAGGCCTGGGTGCGGTCGTTGATGGTCCACTCCGTGCGCACATTGGCCTTTTGCTCTGGCGTGAGGGCCAGGGGCGCACCTTTGTTGGCGCCGCTTTTCTGCTCGGAATCGGTATAGGTGTAGTTGGCCTTGAGCAGCACGCTGGGGTTGATGTCCCATTGGCCGTTCAGCTCCACGCCCTGGATGATCGCTTTGTCGACGTTGACCCGCTCCATGATGATGTAGTTGTTCCAGCGCCGGTCGGTGGTGACGGTGGAGAGCTTGTCCTGGAAGTCGTTGTAGAACAGCGTCACGCCGCCCGACAGGTTATCGCGGTTGCTCCACAGCGCCGACACTTCATAGTTGGTGCTGGTTTCGGGTTTGAGGTCGGGGTTGCCGAACATCACGAAGCGATTACGGCGCAGGTAGGCGTAGTCCTCGACCACCGCACGCAACTCCGGCGCCTTGAAGCCACGGGCGATGCCGCCCTTGAGGGTCCACTGTTCGGT
Organism: Pseudomonas sp. AC463; assembly: GCF_979253585.1. NCBI lineage: Bacteria > Pseudomonadati > Pseudomonadota > Gammaproteobacteria > Pseudomonadales > Pseudomonadaceae > Pseudomonas > Pseudomonas sp. AC463. The sequence goes on from NZ_CEEDDZ010000001.1 coordinate 440,600, forward strand.
GGCGCGCCACACGCCATAGACCCGTGGGCTGAAGTGGGCGCCGTACTCCTCGTGCTCATCCAGGCGCAGGCCGGTGGTCAGCGCGAAGCTGTCGGTGACCGACCATTCGTTTTCGGCGAACAGCGCCTTTTGCACCACCGAGAACTTATAGTCGACGCGATCCCCCAGGCCCTGGTTCCAGTCGGTCAGCTCGCTTTCATTCCATTGCAGGCCCACGGTGCTGACGTTGTGCGCAGTGGGCACCACCAGCTTGGCGTCGAACACGGTGTTCTTGATTTCGGGTTTGCGCCCGTAGATATCGGTTTGCGCAGGCGTGGCCTTGCCTTCGCGGCTGGAGGTTTCCTGGGACAGCGCGACGTCGGAGGTGGCCCAGCCCCAGCGGCCCTGGTGCGACAGCGACCAGTGATCGCGATTGTTTTCCTGCTCGCGGGTGGCCCAGTTGGCGCTGATGCCGTCGCCGTTCTTCAGGCGCGTGGCGCCGGCTTCCAGCAGGATGTCGTGGTCGAGGGTCGGGGTGAAGGCCAGGCGCGCGGTGAGGTCGCGGTGGTCGGCTTTGCTGAAGCCATTGGTCTGCTCGATGTCGTTGTCCGCCTGGCGATCCAGGTAACGGCCCCACACCTGCAAGCCGAGGAAGTCTTCCTTGAGCGGGCCGCTGAGGTAGAACTGGGTCTGGCGCGCGTTGCCCTGGTCGCTGTGCTGGCGTGCCGAATAATCGTAGCCAATCGAGCCGCCCCAGGTCGGCGAGACCTTGCGCGTGATGACGTTGATTACCCCGCCAATCGCGTCCGAACCGTACAGCGACGACATCGGCCCGCGCACCACTTCAATCCGCTCGATGGCGGCGGCCGGCGGCACGAAGCTCTGCTCGTAACCACTGTTGCCATTGACCCGCGATTCCCGCGCGCTCTGGCGTTTGCCGTCGACCATGATCAGGGTGTAATCGGCCGGCATGCCCCGGATCGAGATGTCGGTTTCATTCGCGCCGCCGTTGACGGTCACGCCTTCCACATCGCGCACCGCATCGCCAAGGTCACGGTAAGACTTGCGCCGCAGCGTCTCGCCATCAATCACCGTGACCGACGCCGGCGCATCTTCCACACTTTGGGCGAAACCTGCGGCCGTCACCACCACATCATTGAGCGCCAAAGGCTCGTCGGCATGGGCGTTGAAGCTAGCGGCCACCAGCAGGGCCAGGGGTGTGAAGCGAAAAGCAGGAAGCATGGGCGTGGACCTTAAGATTCGTCTCAAAAGCGAATCGTAATCATCCAGCCCCGAATAACTTGGACAAAGTGTGACAACTCAAGCCGCCGGCACCAGCGCCACGCGCCGCTCGCGCAACAGGTGAAATGCCACAAAGGCGCTCAGCGCAAAACACGCCTGGATGGTGATCATGGGCGTGGCACTGCCGTCGCGCAGATGGCTCAACAGCACGCCGCTGCAGGTGGCGCCAAACATCTGCGCAAAACCCATCAAGCCTGCCGCCAGGCCAGCGCGGTGTGCATTGGGCATCACCCCGCCGGTGACCGAGCCGGGCAATACCAGGCCGCCGCCGAGGGTGACCAGCGCCACGGGGATGTCCAGGCCGAGTACCGACAGGCCAAACAGCTTATAGATGACCAGTGCGGAAACGCCGCCGATTGCCACCAGCGTCACGCCCATCGCCACGATCCGCTGCGGCCCCAGACGCAGGATATTGCGTCGGGTGTAGGTGGACCCGACGATCAGCATCGACACAATCACGCCGAAATTAATGCCGTATTCCAGGCTGCTGAAGCCCAGCAGGTTGATAAACACCGCCGACGAACCGGCGATCACCGCAAACATGGCGCCATAGGTGCACGCCAGGGCCACGGCAAATGCGCGGTACTGGCGGCCCTTGAGCAAATCCAGGTATTGCCCGCCCAGGGTGCGCCAGTGGCCGGCCTTGGGGTCGAGGTTGTGGTTGCTCTCGCGGAAAAACAGCAGCGCCAGCAGGAGCACCACGCTGCCAATCAGCAACGCGAGGATGATCGGCGCGCGCCAGCCCAGCAGCTTGATCAGCAGCCCGCCGACCATCGGCGCCACCACAATGGCGTAGAGCATGCCGATCATGGTCAACGCCAGGGCCGGCCCCGCCTCGGCCTTCCACACATCACGCACCACGGTGCGCGCCAACACCAGCGCGGCGCAGGCACCCAGGCCTTGCAGCACGCGGGCGGCGATAAACTGCTGGATGTCGCTGACCAGCAGCATCGCCAAGGTCGCCAGCACGTACAACGCCAACCCGCCGAGCAGCACCGGGCGGCGGCCGATGCGGTCCGACAGCGGCCCGAACAGCAACTGCCCGAGGCCAAATGCCGCCACGAACGCCGACAGTGCCATCAACGCCGAACCCGCCGGCGCCAACAGCGCCTGCTCGATGGCACCCAGGCCGGGGATGATCAGTTGGGTCGAGACTTCACCGAGCGCCGTGAGGGCCACCAGTAAAAACAGCAAGTTTCGCGAGGGGGCCGGGGCGTTCGACATGGGGATTATCCGGGGGCTGGATTAATTTATATTTCGACCATAATATGAGCAAAAAATTATGTCCATAATTTTTTCCTCAACGGTCACCCCCCGGAGCCCGCCATGCACCCTCTTCCCCTGCGTCTTCTCACGCCCCTGGCGCTGTTGATCGTCCTCAACGGTTGCAACAGCCAGGCCGATACCGCCGCTCAAGTGCCGCAACCACGCCCGGTCCTCGCGGCCAAGGTCGAAGCGGCCGGCACCCAGCAAAGCGCCTATACCGGTGTGGTCGCGGCCCGTACCGAAAGCGATTTGGGCTTCCGCGTCAGCGGTAAAGTCATCGAACGCAAGGTCGACCCCGGCCAGCACGTTTCCCGTGGCGACACCCTGCTGGTGCTGGACATCGGCGACTTCGAGCTGGCCCTGCGCTCGGCAAAAAACCGCGTCAACGCCGCCCAGGCCCAACTGCGCCAGCGTCGCGACGATGAAAATCGCTACCAGCGCCTGGCCAGTACCGGCGCGGTGTCGCGGCAGATCTTCGATCAGTCGGCGACCAACCTGCGCGTCGCCGAAGCCGAACTGGCCTCGGCGCAATCGGATGCCAGCCAGATCGAAAACCGCCGCACCTACTCGGTGCTCAAGGCCGATGGCGACGGCATCATCACCGACGTGCGTGTGGACCGTGGCCAAGTGGTCGCCGAAGGGCAGATCGTCGCGCGCCTGGCCCATGACGGCGCCCGCGAAGCCATCGTCAACTTGCCGGAAAACCAGCGCGACCTGGCCGCGCAGAAAGCCCTGGCCTTCCCCTTCGGCGCGCCCGACCAGGCGGTAACCGCCACCCTGCGCGAGCTGTCCGCCAGCGCCGACCCCACCACCCGCACCTACCGCGCCCGTTATGTATTGCACGGCGCTGTCGATCGCTTCGCCCTCGGTTCGACCATCACCGTGCGCCTGCAAGGCAACGGCCAGGCCCAGCAAACCCGCGTGCCCATCGGCGCCTTGCAGGACGCCGGGCAAGGCACCGGCGTGTGGCTGATCGGCGCCGATGACAAGGTCACTTTCGCCCCGGTCAAAGTCGCCAGCCTCGGCCAGGAAGACGCCCTGCTCCACAGCGGCGTAACCCCCGGCCAAACCATCGTCGCCCTCGGCGCGCACCTGCTGCACAGCGGTGACGCGGTACGCCTGCTGCCCGCCCAGGCGCTGGCCCTCAACCGCAAACAGGACAACTGAGCATGCGCGGTATCAACCTCTCTGAATTGGCGGTCAAGCATCGCGCGGTCACACTGTTCCTGATCATTGCGATCCTCGCCGCCGGGATCTTCTCCTTCGGCAAACTGGGGCGCGCCGAAGACCCCTCGTTTACCGTCAAGGTCATGACCATCACCGCCGCCTGGCCCGGCGCCACCGCCGAGGAAATGCAGGAGCAAGTCGCCGACCGCCTGGAAAAACGCCTGCAGGAGCTGGACTACTACGACCGCGTCGAAACCATCGCCCAGCCGGGTTTTGTGTCGATGCGCATGACGTTTCTCGAATCCACGCGCCCCAGCGAGATCCAGGACCTGTTCTACCAAACGCGCAAAAAGCTCAGCGATGAAGCGGCGAGGCTGCCCAACGGTGTGATCGGGCCGTTCTTCAACGATGAATATTCCGACGTGTACTTTGCCCTTTACGCATTTGAAGCCGAGCACCTGCCCCACCGGCAACAGGTGCAGATGGCCGAAGAACTGCGCCAGGGCCTGCTCAACCTGCCGGGGGTGAAGAAGGTCAATATCCTCGGCGAGCAGGCGCAGCGGATCTTTGTCGAGTTTTCCTACGAGCGCCTGGCGACCCTGGGCATCAAGCCGGACCAGATCTTTGCCGCCCTCGCCGCCCAGAACGCCGTGGCGCCCTCGGGCTTTGTCGAAACCGCCGGCGCGCGGGCCTATATCCGCATCGATGGCGCCTTCGACAGCCTCGCACTGATCGAAAACGTGCCGCTGGAAGTCAACGGCCGCGTGCTGCGCATCGCCGATGTGGCGACCGTGAGCCGTGGCTATGAAGACCCGCCCAGCTACCGCATCCGCCATCAGGGCGACCCGGCGCTGATGCTCGGCGTGATCATGGAGAAACACTGGAACGGCCTGGACCTGGACAAGAGCCTCAAGGCCCAGGAAGCCAAAATCCACGCGGACCTGCCGCTGGGGGTGAACTTTGCCAAAGTCTCCGACCAGGCGAAAAACATCAGCCTGGCGGTGAATGAATTCATGCTCAAATTCTTCGTCGCCCTGGCGGTGGTGATGGTCATCAGCCTGTTGGCCCTGGGTTTTCGCGTCGGGCTGGTGGTGGCGGCGGCGGTGCCGCTGACCTTGTCGGTGGTGTTTGTGATCATGCTCATGACCGGGCGTGAGTTCGACCGCATCACCCTCGGCGCGCTGATCATTTCCCTCGGGTTGCTGGTGGATGACGCGATCATCGCCATTGAGATGATGGTGGTGAAACTCGAAGAAGGCTTCGACCGGATCCACGCCGCCACCTTTGCCTGGAGCTCCACCGCCGCGCCGATGCTGACCGGCACGCTGGTGACCATCATCGGCTTTCTGCCGGTGGGCTTTGCGCGCTCGGGCGCCGGCGAATATGCCGGCAATATCTTCTGGATCGTCGGCTTTGCGCTGATCTCGTCCTGGCTGGTGGCCGTGGTGTTCACGCCGTACCTGGGGGTGAAACTGCTGCCGAATATCAAACCGGTGCCCGGCGGCCACGATGCGATTTATGCCGGGCGTTATTACCAGAAATTGCGCAGCCTGGTGCAAGCCTGCGTGCGTAGCCGCTGGTTGGTGACCGGGCTGGTGGTGACGGCGTTTGTGCTGTGCGTGGTGGGCATGGGCGTGGTCAAGAAGCAGTTTTTCCCCAACTCCGACCGCTCCGAGCTGATCCTTGAGGTGTACATGCCGCCCGGCAGCGCCTTCAAAAGCACCGAGGCGGTGGCCGCGCAACTGGAAAAGGCCCTGTTGCAAGAGCCGCAAACGACCATGGTTGACACCTATGTGGGCGGCGGCGCGCCGCGTTTCTTCCTGTCGCTGAACCCCGAGCTGCCAGACCCGGCGTTTGCCAAGCTGATCGTGCAGACTCCGGATTCCCACGCCCGCGACGCACTCAAGCTACGCATGGGCGAGCGAATTGCGGCAGGTGAATTCCCCTCGGCGCGGGTCCGCGTGACGCAACTGCTGTTCGGCCCGCCCGTGCCCTTCCCGGTAGTGTTCCGCGTCTCCGGCCCGAATGTGGAGGTGCTGCGCGGGCTGTCCGAGGACGTGCGCCAGGTCGTCGCGGCCAATAAACTGACCAAGGACGCTTTCCTTGACTGGGGCGAGCGCACCAGCGGTTATCGCCTGGTGCTGGATCAGGACCGCCTGCGCCTGCTGGGTTTCACACCCAACGAGGTCAAATCCCAGCTCAACGCCCTGCTCAGCGGCAACCCGATCACCGAAGTGCGCGAAGGCAACCGCACCGTGTCGGTGGTCGCCCGCGCCCAGGGCAACCAGCGCGAGAACCTCGGCAACCTCAACAACATGACCCTGACCAACAGCGCCGGCACTTCGGTGCCGCTGGCCCAGGTCGGGCATTTCCAGGCGGTGATGGAAGAACCGATCCTCAAGCGCCGCAACCGCGCGAGCACCGTGGAAGTGCGTGCCGACATCATCGACGGCGTGCAACCGCCTGACGTGGAAATGGCTGTTTACAAAGACCTGCAACCGCTGATCGCCAAGCTGCCCGCCGGTTACCGGATCGACATCGGCGGCCCGGTGGAAGAAAGCGCCAAGGCCAACGTCGCGCTGGCGGCGCTGTTCCCGATCATGATTTTGCTGACCCTCACGGTGATCATGTTCCAGGTGCGCTCCTTCGGCGTGATGTTCATGGTCTTCGCCACCGCGCCGTTGGGCCTGATTGGCGCGGTGCCGACGCTGCTGCTGTTCAACCAGCCCTTTGGCTTCAACGCAATTTTGGGCCTGATCGGCATTGGCGGGATTCTGATGCGCAACACGCTGATCTTTACCGACCAGATCCGCCAGAACCAGGACCATGGCATGGCGATCCACGAGGCAATCGTCGAAGCCACCGTACGCCGTGCGCGGCCGGTGATCTTGACCGCACTGGCGGCGGCGTTGGCGTTTATCCCGTTGACGCTGTCGGTATTCTGGTCGTCGCTGGCCTTTGTGCTGATTGGCGGGGTGCTGGTGGGCACGCTGTTGACACTGTTGTTCCTGCCGGCGCTGTGCAGTTTGGTGCTTGGGCGAGAGAAGACAAAAGTTGTCGATCAATCCCACATAACTGCCGGATAAGCACTACAGACCCGTCCGGAAAACCTCTGCAAAGTCCTTCGCCTGATCACACAGCGCGAGGGATTGCAGATGGTTTTTCTGGAAGGTGTTTTGGTTGATGGGGTTATATCTTGAACCCCGCCATCGGCCGTTTGGCCCTGGCTCCCATGGACGTGAAGGAACCGGATGTCGAAGGCGTCTTCCGTGATTTTCGTGAATGCCTGAACAGCTTTGACGAATGGGCGGAGAGCTTCTGGAGCTTTTCGGCGCTGGACGTCGAGCAGGTGTTCAAGGTCGGGGATGAGGTGCAGTTGGTTGCGCCGATCAACCGCTCCCTGTTTCCCAGCAGCACGACCGCACAGTGCAAAGCTGACGGCACACTGACCCTGGTGCATATGTTCCAGAGTTCGCGATTTGTGCCCATTGGCGATACGCCGGTGGTGCTGCAACGCATCGACCCCAACGGCGGCCCGCTGGGTGAGCCGATTCATAAAACCATCGGGCCCAGCGGCATTCTGGAAATCACCGAGTGTGATCGCAACCAGAAATACCGGATCAACTTCTACCCCAACGTTTCCAAGGATCACGTCAAGACGCTGTATGCGTCTTATCAGTCGGTGATTGCGGAGCTGGAAACACGCCTGCGCCAAGAATGGACCGACACCTTCAAGGCCGAGTGGGACGACTATGTCGACGCCACCCCGCTGGACCGTCGCCGGATGGCCGAGACGGCGTTTCTGAGCGGCATGGGTAAAGCGCTTAACAGCCTTTGGGACAATATCTCACAGCTGTATGAGCTGCTGGCGGACCTCAAGGCTAACAGCGAAAAGTTGCTGCAATACATCTCCCAAACCGAACTCGATGAACTGTTGAAGCTGGGCAACGACAAGATCGCGCTGGGTTTGCTGACGCTGAGCGATGAACCGTTGTTGTTTATCCATGTGACGGCGATGGTCAGTTGGATGCGCTTGCTGCCGCCGCCGCAAATGAATGAGTTGATGGGGGAAATCACCGGCGAGGTGTTGATCAACTTGTTGCTGATTTGGGCAACACGTGGCATGGGGATTGCGGTGCGACTGGGGACTCAGGTGCTTGGTTCCATCAAGTCCGGGCGCGCGCGGGATCTGTTGGAGTTACTTGCCAAACAATTGGTCGGGCCGAAGTTGGAACCGCATGTCGAAGCGGCTAAACCTTTATTGCTGGGAAGCGCGCCAACCGCGATCAAGTCCGTGCCGGCTGCGCAGTTGAAGGCTGGGGAGCAGTTGGTTTCTAACCCGGTGACGGCGGTGCGCAG